>NZ_JAJNIF010000003.1:0-338905 GCF_022386595.1 Mammaliicoccus sp. G-M28 | reverse complement strand
TGCCATCTTTATCGAACAATTCTACTTTAGATCCTGGATCAGTAGTCACTGTAATTGGATCTTTCGTACCACCTTTATCAGTTAAGTCTGTAGTAATAACAGGTTTAGTTGGAGGTGTTGTATCTTTCGATTTGACAGGTTCAGAAGTGTCAGACGTATTCGGTGTTTCTGCATTATCCGTTGCTTTGGCTGTGATATTACCTTCAGGTAATGGCGTTGTCGGTGTAATTTTAGCGACACCTTGATCGTTAGCGACACCCTCACCAATCTTATTGCCATCTTTATCGAAGATTTCAACTTTATTTCCAGGGTCAGTAGTCACTGTAATTGGATTTTTTGTACCACCTTTATCATTTAAATCTGTTTGAATCACAGGTTTAGTAGGCGGCGTTGTATCTTTCGATTTGACTGGTTCAGAAGTGTCAGACGTATTCGGCGTTTCCGCATTATCTGTCGCTTTAGCCGTGATATTACCTTCAGGTAATGGCGTTGTCGGTGTAATTTCAGCGACACCTTGATCATTAGCGACACCCTCACCAATCTTATTGCCATTTTTATCGAATAATTCTACTTTAGATCCTGGATCAGTAGTCACTGTAATTGGATCTTTCGTACCACCTTTATCAGTTAAGTCTGTAGTAATAACAGGTTTAGTTGGAGGTGTTGTATCTTTCGCTTTGACTGGATCCGAAGCATCAGACGTATTCGGTGTTTCTGCGTTATCCGTTGCTTTGGCTGTGATATTACCTTCAGGTAATGGCATAGTTGGCGTAATTTCAGCGACACCTTGATCATTGGCGATGCCCTCACCGATCTTATCGCCATCTTTATCGAACAATTCTACTTTAGAATGAGGTTCAGCGTTTACTACAATTGGATCTTTTGTGCCACCTTTATCAGTTAAATCTGTTTGAATGACAGGTTTACTTGGTGGTGTTGTATCTTTTGATTTTACTGGGTCAGAAGCATCAGACGTATTCGGTGTTTCTGCATTATCCGTTGCTTTCGCCGTAATATTACCTTCAGGTAATGGCATAGTTGGCGTAATTTCAGCGACACCTTGATCATTGACGATGCCCTCACCAATCTTATTGCCATCTTTATCGAACAATTCTACTTTAGATCCTGGATCAGTAGTCACTGTAATTGGATCTTTCGTACCACCTTTATCAGTTAAGTCTGTTTGAATCACAGGTTTAGTTGGCGCAGTTGTATCTGTCGCCTTGATTGGGTCAGAAGCGTCAGACGTATTTGGCGTTTCCGCATTATCCGTTGCTTTGGCTGTGATATTACCTTCAGGTAATGGCATAGTTGGTGTAATTTCAGCAACACCTTGATCATTAGCGATGCCTTCACCAATCTTATTACCATCTTTATCGAACAATTCTACTTTAGAATGAGATTCAGCGTTTACTACAATTGGATCTTTTGTGCCACCTTTATCAGTTAAATCTGTTTGAATGACAGGTTTACTTGGTGGTGTTGTATCTTTTGATTTTACTGGGTCAGAAGCATCAGACGTATTCGGTGTTTCTGCATTATCCGTTGCTTTGGCTGTGATATTACCTTCAGGTAATGGCGTTGTCGGTATAATTTCAGCGACACCTTGATCGTTAGCGACACCCTCACCAATCTTATTGCCATCTTTATCGAAGATTTCAACTTTATTTCCAGGGTCAGTAGTCACTGTAATTGGATCTTTTGTACCACCTTTATCAGTTAAGTCTGTTTGAATCAGAGGTTTACTTGGCGGTGTTATATCTTTTGATTTAACTGGATCCGAAGCATCAGACGTATTTGGCGTTTCCGCATTGTCTGTCGCTTTAGCTGTGATATTACCTTCAGGTAATGGAATAGTTGGTGTAATTTCAGCAACACCTTGATCATTGGCGATGCCTTCACCAATCTTATTACCATCTTTATCGAACAATTCTACTTTAGAATGAGGTTCAGCGTTTACTACAATAGGATCTTTCGTACCACCTTTGCCTGTTAAGTCTGTAGTGATAACAGGTTTAACTGGCGCTGTTGTATCAGTTGCCTTGACTGGATCAGAAGCATCAGATGTATTTGGTGATTCCGCATTATCCGTTGCTTTCGCTGTAATATCACCTTCAGGTAATGGTTTTGTTGGCGTGATTTCAGCCACACCTTGATCATTTGTGACACCCTTACCAATCTTATTGCCATCTTTATCGAATAATTCAACATTAGAACCTGGCTCAGCATTCACAGAAATCGTTGGCGTCATATGAGCTTGGCCTGTTAAGTCTGTAGTGATAACAGGTTTAACCGGAGCCGTTGTATCTGTCGCTTTGATTGGGTCAGAAGCATCAGATGTATTTGGTGATTCCGCATTATCCGTCGATTTCGCCGTAATATTACCTTCAGGTAATGGTCTAGTTGGCGTAATTTCAGCGACACCTTGATCATTTGTGACACCCTCACCGATTTTATTGCCATCCTTATCGAATAATTCAACATTAGAACCTCGTTCAGCGTTTATAGAAATCGTTGGTGTCATATGAGCTTTACCAGTTAAATCAGTTGTGATGACAGGTTTAACCGGAGCCGTTGTATCAGTTGCCTTAACTGGATCAGAAGCGTCAGATGTATTAGGTGCTTCTGCATTATCCGTTGCTTTCGCTGTGATATTACCTTCAGGTAATGGTGTTGTTGGCATAATTTCAGCCACACCTTGATTATTCGCCACAGCCTCACCAATCTTATTGCCATTTTTATCAAAGATTTCAACCTTTGAATTAGGTTCAGCATTTACAACAATCGAATTTGTCGTCCATGCTTTGCTTGTTAAATCTGTTATGATGACAGGTTTAACTGGAGCCGTTGTATCTGTTGCCTTGATTGGATTAGAAGCATCAGACGAATTCGGTGTTTCTGCATTATCTGTCGCTTTCGCTGTGATATTACCTTCAGGTAATGGTCTAGTTGGCGTAATTTCAGCCACACCTTGGTCATTTACGATACCCTCACCAATTTTGTTGCCATCCTTATCAAATAATTCTACATTTGACCCAGGGTCAGTAGTGACTGTAATTGGTTCTGTAGTACCTGCTTTACCCGTTAAGTCAGTTGTTATAACTGGTTTAGCCGGAGCTGTTGTGTCTGTTGCTTTGACTGGATCAGAAGCGTCAGACGTATTCGGCGTTTCAGCATTATCAGTCGCTTTCGCAGTAATATTACCTTCAGGTAATGGTGTAGTCGGCGTAATTTGAGCGATACCTTGATTATTTGCGACAGCCTCACCAATTTTGTTTCCACCTTTATCAAAGATTTCAACTTTTGAATTAGGTTCTGTATTCACAGAAATAGTTGGCGTCATATAAGCTTGTCCAGTTAAGTCTGTAGTAATAACAGGTTTAGCCGGAGCAGTCGTATCAGTTGCCTTGATTGGATCAGAAGCATCAGAAGTATTAGGTGTTTCTGCGTTATCCGTTGCTTTGGCCGTAATATTACCTTCAGGTAATGGCGTAGTCGGCGTGATTTGAGCGACACCTTGATCATTCGCCTTAGCTTCACCAATTTTGTTTCCACTTTTATCAAAGATTTCAACTTTTGAATTAGGTTCAGCATTTACAGAAATAGTTGGCGTAGTTCCTGCTTTGCTTGTTAAATCTGTTATGATGACAGGTTTAACTGGAGCCGTTGTATCTGTTGCCTTGATTGGATTAGAAGCATCAGACGAATTCGGTGTTTCTGCATTATCTGTCGCTTTCGCTGTGATATTACCTTCAGGTAATGGTCTAGTTGGCGTAATTTCAGCCACACCTTGGTCATTTACGATACCCTCACCAATTTTGTTTCCATCCTTATCAAATAATTCTACATTTGACCCAGGGTCAGTAGTGACTGTAATTGGTTCTGTAGTACCTGCTTTACCCGTTAAGTCAGTTGTTATAACTGGTTTAGCCGGAGCTGTTGTGTCTGTTGCTTTGACTGGATCAGAAGCGTCAGACGTATTCGGCGTTTCAGCATTATCCGTTGCTTTGGCTGTGATATTACCTTCAGGCAGTGGCGTAGTCGGCGTAATTTGAGCGACACCTTGGTCATTCGCCTTAGCTTCACCAATTTTATTTCCGTCTTTATCGAATAATTCAACATTAGATCCTGCTTCTGCATTCACAGAAATAGTTGGCGTCATATAAGCTTGTCCAGTTAAGTCTGTAGTAATAACAGGTTTAGCCGGAGCAGTCGTATCAGTTGCCTTGACTGGATCAGAAGCATCAGAAGTATTCGGTGTTTCTGCGTTATCCGTTGCTTTGGCCGTAATATTACCTTCAGGTAATGGCGTAGTCGGCGTGATTTGAGCGACACCTTGATCATTCGCCTTAGCTTCACCAATTTTGTTTCCACTTTTATCAAAGATTTCAACTTTTGAATTAGGTTCAGCATTTACAGAAATAGTTGGCGTAGTTCCTGCTTTGCTTGTTAAATCTGTTATGATAACAGGTTTAACTGGAGGTATTGTATCTGTTGCCTTGACTGGATCAGAAGCGTCAGAAGTATTCGGTGATTCAGCATTATCTGTCGCTTTAGCAGTAATATTACCTTCAGGTAATGGCATTGTAGATGTTATTTGAGCGATACCTTGGTTGTTAGCCTTACTTTCACCAATTTTATTTCCGTCTTTATCAAAGATTTCAACTTTTGAATTAGGTTCAGCATTTACAGAAATAGTTGGAGTTGTACCAGCTTTATTCGTTAAGTCTGTAGTAATGACAGGTTTAGCCGGTGCTGTTGTGTCTGTTGCTTTCATTGAGTCAGAAGCGACAGAAGTATTCGGCGTTTCCGCATTATCCGTTGCTTTCGCTGTGATATTACCTTCAGGCAGTGGCGTAGTCGGCGTAATTTGAGCGACACCTTGGTCATTCGCCTTAGCTTCACCAATTTTATTTCCGTCTTTATCGAATAATTCAACATTAGATCCTGCTTCTGCATTCACAGAAATAGTTGGCGTCATATGAGCTTGGCCTGTTAAATCTGTAGTAATGACAGGTTTAGCCGGAGCCGTCGTATCTGTTGCCTTGACTGGATCTGAAACATCAGACGTATTCGGTATTTCCGCATTATCTGTTGCTTTCGCTGTAATATTACCTTCAGACAGTGGTGTAGTCGGCGTAATTTGAGCGATACCTTGATTATTCGCTTTAGCTTCACCAATTTTGTTTCCGTCTTTATTAAAGATTTCAACATTAGAACCTGGTTCTGCATTTACAGAAATAGTTGGCGTAGTTCCTGCTTTGCCTGCTAAATCTGTTATGATAACTGGTTTAGCAGGTGGCGTTGTATCTGTAGCCTTGATTGGGTCAGATGCGACAGAAGTGTTTGGTGATTCTGCGTTATCGGTTGCTCTCGCTGTGACATTACCTTCAGTTAAAGGTGTTGTTGGTGTAATTTCTGCCACACCTTGATTATTCGCCACACCTTGACCAATTTTATTTCCATCTTTATCGAATAATTCAACATTAGATCCTGCTTCTGCATTAACTGAAATAGTTGGTGTTGTACCAGCTTTACCAGTTAAGTCTGTTGTGATGACAGGTTTAGCTGGTGGCGTTGTATCTGTCGCTTTGATTGGATCAGAAGCAACAGAGGTATTTGGTGTAGCTGCATTATCGGTCGCTTTCGCTGTGATATTACCTTCAGTTAAAGGAGTTGTCGGTGTTATTTGAGCAACACCTTGATCATTTGCGACCCCTTCACCAATCTTATTGCCATCTTTATCGTATAATTTTACATTAGATCTTGGTTCAGCGTTAACAGCAATAGTTGGAGTCGTACCAGCTTTACCAGTTAAGTCTGTTTGAATGACAGGTTTATTTGGAGGTGTTGTATCTACAACGGTGAATTTGAAATTTTTACCTATACTATTTCCACTTGGATCTACATATTCAACAGATATTCTACTTGTACCTTCAGTTGTTGGTGTACCGGTAATTTGCTTAGTTTGACTGTTATAAGTTAGCCCTGGAGGTAAACCTGTTATGCTAGTTGGTTCTACATCACCGCTATTATCTGTCGCGTTAGGAATTGTTATTGGTTGTATAGCTACATCTTTTTCATTAGTTTTATTTTGTAGAGTTGGAGCTACAGGTGGTGTCGTGTCTATAACTTCAATTACTACTGGCACATCATCGTAACTGTTATCTGGGTATGTTACTCGTACTGTAGCGTTTTTATCACCTACAGTTTGCGTATCTATTTGTGTTATATACTCATATCTTGTACCATTTGGTGTTCCAGAAGGTAAACTGATTGATTGATCGACAGATGGTGTTTCATTTATCTCTACTGTTTGGTTAATAGCAGTTGGATTATGTCTATCTGCATCTGTTTCTTTACGAGTAGCGACTTTTGGAGCACTCGGAAACAATTCTCTTCCTTTGGTTACTATTCTTGCTGTAACATCTCCGGCAGGAATATCTACTGTCGGTGTTATAGGTGCTTTACCATTTGATTGGACAATACCTTCACCAATTACATTATTACTTTTATCGTATAATTTAATTGCTAATCCTGGTAATGAATATACAACAACAGGAGTTTTGGTATTAGCTTTTTCAGTTAGATCTGTATGAATAGTAGGACTAATAGTGGTGTTATAAACACCTCTAACTCTAAATGTATTTTGTTTGTTTCTAATAGCAGTATTCAATCCACCAGCACCAATAACAAATGATTTGAATTTATGATCACCAGTTGATGTATCTGTTGGGTCTTCATATTTTGAAAGTAAAGTTGTTAATGGTACTCTTACTTCAAATTCCACAATAATTTTATCAGAACGTTTTCCATAAACTACTTTAACTTGTGATGTAAGAGGATGGATGAAATCTCTTGTTATATCATTATATATTTGAGGTCTCTTTAATTTAAATGTCTTATTTAAATCCTCGGTATAAACATTGTTTGTATTTATACTTTGTCCATTTTTTTCTAAACGAAGAATTTTAATATTTCCTTCACTTGCAGCGAAATAATATTTCATACTTCCTCTATTGGCACTGTTGTCATTGAATCTAATTTTATATCTTATAACCGCATTATCACCTTCACGTGCTACGTTTTCTAATTGCATAGCAGCAAGTAAGTGGAATTGGTCTCCTTGGTTATTACCACCAAAGTCTCTATCGCCCAGAGGACCAAAGTCATATTCTTGAGCAATACCTGTTGGATATGGTCCTTGAGCAGCTCTAAACATTGATAAACTAGGAGCAGGATAAATATTTCCGTAATATGATTGGAAAGATTTATTTAACGCTAATGCTTTTTGTTGTGCTCTTGTTAAATCAGAATAGAAAGTTTGAATATTTAACTTCTTAAGTTCTTCAAAATCAATTGAAAAAATCTCTCTTGGACTTAATTTCTTAAATTCTTCAACAGTCATTTTATTAGTACGGACTTCAGTAGCTTTAACTATTTTAGGTGTCACATTATTATCATTATTATTTGTGTTATTTATCTCATTATTATTTCTATTTTGAATTGCTTCATTTGAATTGTTTTTCACTATAATTGTTTTTTTATTATTTTCAGGTTCAGTTAAATTTGTTTTTATTTCTGAATGTGGCGTTTGTTGAGGTGATGAATTATGTTGATCTACTGAATTTGTCGTAGTTGACGCCTTGATAGATTGGTTTACATTATTTACAGGTTTATCTAATTCTTTATTATTTTCTTTAGTAACAATCGTATCTTTGTTTAATGTGTTTTCCTCTTTATAAGTTGAATTTTCTGTATTTTTTTCTTCTTGTGTTGTTTCATTCTCCACTTTTGAAGTTTGATTATCTGTTTCTTCAACTATAGATTGTTCTTCTATTTGTTCATTTGTTTTTATTTTATCAGTTGGTGCTTCATTATTCTGTTCTACATTTTCGTTTGTGTTTTGATTTGATAGTTCATTACTTGTATCATTTGTTGTTTCTGTAGGTTTTACTGATTCTTCTTGATTGGTAACATCTATATTTTTTTCTGATGCAAAAGCTTTATCTGATGGATTACCAAGAAATAAAAGTGTGCCGATTAATATTGAGCATGTACCAATAGTATACTTTCGAATACTAAACTTTTGTAATCGCCGTTGATTGTCCATTAGCAATCTCCTTTTCATAGATAATAATTTAAATTGGAGTGCTACTTTACTCATACGATGATTCTTATGTAACTATTTTATTTTTATCTCACTAGTAATGTGTTCAAAAAATCTCTAAATGAATCTAAGATATATGAGCTAAGTTTCACACTAGCAATATGTGAATGGTGATATTAAATTACTCTCCTTCCATATAAACTATTCACATATTTGATATGGAACAAAATTAAATTTTGTTCCAAAATATTATATCATCTTTATTGTGCGAATAAAATACTATATTTTTAAATCTCTATAAAATATTTATATAAATTTTAAGAGCTATAATATTTCTTTATAGTATGTCGTATTCAAATATTATTCCTGTATGCTCACTTGTATTTAATTGAACTATGCTAGATGTTCATGTAAATTAGATATAATGATGAATTTAATTGAAAGAGATGATATTAGTGTCACAAATTTATTTTGATGCAGCGACTAAAGGTAATCCTGGAGAAAGTACATGTGGAATTGTAATTATAGTAGATAATGAGAGGCATTATTTTACGGAAAGTTTAGGATTGATGGATAACCATCGTGCTGAGTGGGAAGCATTTATCTTATCACTTAAGCATGCTGCTGAATTAAATGTTAATAATGCTCTAGTGTATACAGATTCAAAATTGATTGGTGATAGTATAGAGAAAAATTTTGTGAAGAATGAAATGTTTAAATCGTATTTTAATGAATATAAACAATTGCAACAGAAATTTGATTTAGTATTTGTTAAATGGATACCAAGAGTACAAAATAAAGAAGCTAACCAATTAGCACAAACTGCATTAAGAAAGCATTTGAAAAAACGAAATAAAAAATAATAACCGCCAACTACATTGTTGGCGGTTATTATTATGAAAAGTTATTCATTAAATATTTACTTGAAACAAACAGTTCATGTTCATTACAAATATTAATAGAATTTTCTATATGATGGTTGTATGTCATTTTATTTAATAAGTCTTCTGTTTCAAGTGGTACATCTGTATGAATTTGAGCTAGTCGTTTGGACATGGCTAAATCATCTCTATATGTGATGATTTTATTTTGTTGTCCTGCAGTTAATTCATCAATATTTTCTATAACATTTTCAACTGATTGATATTGTTGAATAAGTTTTATTGCAGTCTTCTCACCTATTCCTTTAACACCTGGATATCCGTCAGCAGTGTCACCCATAAATGCTTTTACATCTACTAATTGATGTGGCTCAAGACCATATTCTTCTCTAAATTTATGGATATCATATTTATTATATATATTGAATCCTTTTTTTGTTAGCCAGATGTTAACGTTTGTATCAATACATTGCAATAAATCACGGTCACCACTTACTACGTATGTTTCGTACCCTTTTTCTTGTGCCTTCTTACTAATCGTACCGATAACATCATCCGCTTCATAATTAGTTATACCTAAGTTAAACATTCCTAATTTTTCAGCAATCTCTTTCGCTCTATCAAATTGAGGTATCATCTCTTCTGGTGGTGCAACTCGGTTAGACTTATAAGCTTCAAACATGTCGTTACGAAATGTTTTTGAACCCATATCCCAACATACTGCAACATGTGAAGGTTGTATATCGTTAATAACTGTATACGTATGTCTAACGAAACCTTGTACCGCGTTTGTGGGTATCCCTTTTGAATCTCTCATAAATTGCTTATGGATACTTGTAGCATAAAAATGTCTAAATAATAAAGCCATTCCATCTATTAATAATATTTTATTTCCCATTTTGTTCTCCTCTATATCTCTTTTAAGACTTTTTCGATTTGTTCTATGACATTATTATCTATGTTAACAGATAAATATGATTCTATCAGTTTAATCGTTTCTTTGTTGTAATCTACTATATAATGTTCAGCTAAGTTATCATAGCCTTCAAGATTTTTAGTTAAAGCATTGTTAAAGTAGACGATTGGTTGATCTAATAACGACATTGTATCATTTAATATTGATGTTTGTACGTCCTTAGCTTTAGATGTTTTTAACAAATCTTTTTTCGAAATGGAGCTAATTGTTTGGTTAGAGATGTCTTGAATATTGATGTTTATCGGTTCTGGATTTATTTCATTGATAAAATCATGTTTGAACTTTGATACTAATATTGACGCTTCGTTTAATTCAACGATTGTTGGTGTAAGCAAATCATCAAATGTTCTTGAATAAAAGTTCTTTAATCTTTCAACTATGAGTGAACTTTCTAAACTTAATTTTTGATTTAAATCATCGACATATTGTTTTGTACTTGTTTGAAGTGATTGTTTAAAATCATCTGTAACAGTAGAAGTATTAAAATGTTTTTTCACAATATCGTTTAGTTGTATATTTAATCGGTCTTTCAAATAATAAAGTTGATCATGAATTTCTTTTTCTAGTTGATGATGCGATTTTACAACTATTTGATTAGTGAAGTTTTGTTTTTCTTTATATTTAAGTAATGTAGTATTTCTTTTTTCTAGTTGTGCTTTATCTTGTCTATACGTATGGACCATTCTTTCAAGTTCACTAATCAATTGATTAATTCTTGATTCTACTTGAGATTGTAGAACAGTTTTACTTTCAACTTTAACAAAATGATCTATTGCGTTCATGAAATTATTGAAATAGTCGTCATAATTTTTAATAGCGAGTTTACTAGATACAGGATAACATTCAGGTTTAATGTTTAATCCATCTAATGAGGACTCGACATATGAAATAACTGCATTTTTATCTTCTTCGGATTCAGCTAAGTCAATTGCATTAATAACGAATTTTAATCCTTGTGTTTGTTGCAAATTATTCATATCTCTCATATAAGTTAAAAATTCGCCATCTTTATCTGTAAAGGCATGGTTGTAATAGCTAACATATATTATAAGATCACTTGAAGCTATTATTTGTTCAGTTTCTCTCGTGTGTCTTTGGTTATTAGAATTTAATCCAGGTGAATCGATAATAATTTTATCTTTTAACCATTCTTCTTCAAGTCTTAAATTAATTTTATGCACAAATGCTGCGTGCGTATCATCTGCAGTTAGTTTTTCTAATTCTTCAAGTTTAAACTCAGTGGCTTTCTCTTTTTTCAGTGTATCTTCATAATATTTGAAGTTTGTTTCAATAGCTTCAAAAAATGCTATATGATTACTCGATAAAGAAGGATGTTGTTTTATATTTTTATCTTCTATAAAAGACTCAATAGAATCATAATTTTTATTCGCAAATTCTGTTATATGATTAATTTCTTCGAGTAATTGAGAATAAGTTTTAAAAGTAACTTCTTGTTTTGTTCCATAACTAATTTCAGTAATACTTGCAGTAGTTGGGTTTGGTGAACTTAATAATATAGGATTTCTTAAAATAGCATTAATTAAACTACTTTTCCCTGCACTGAATGTACCAAATACCGCGATTTTTGTAATGTTATTTTCTATACGCTGAACTTGGTTATGAATGTTTTCTACTTCACCTTCAAATAATGGAAGATTTTTCAACTTTGTTAATTTTTCATTTATATTAACGAGATTACTTTCTTTTTGTTTTGAGCTTTCTACTTTATATTGATGTTTCTTCTCAATTTGATTTCCTAAATCTATTTCTTCAATACGTACAAAATGTCTATCAATTAACTTATCAATAGATTCATCCAGATGAATATAGTAGTGCTGGTAATTATTTGTTATAAGAGAAGATTTTAAATTTTTGAATTCAATATATTCTTCATATTCACTTAGCTGGTTTGCATCTTCATTAGTTTCATTATGCACTTCACTTGAATTCACAATTTCTTCTATAAGTTGATTTGTATCATTACGAACTTTTCTAGTGATGATATCTACTATACCTTTCGTATATATAATTACATAATCATTCGTAATAGACGTTTGCTCTTGGACATGTTCAGCAAGTTCTTCTTTAGAAATTGTATATTGTTGGTTGATAATTTTTTCGAAAAGATTGGAATCTTTAATGTATTTATTAAGACGTTCTAATGATTTAATCCATACTTTTGTTATTTCATCATGTATTTTTAAATCTAATTCTTCTTTTACCGTATTTAACTTTTCTTCTTGAATAAGTTCTTTTTTCTTATCTTTGTTGAATAACCCTTTTACTTTATAATCTTTAGCTGTCGTTTCTAAATAAACACGAATCGTTTCTCTCATTTCGTAAGGCATTAGATAAGCGTTATCTAATATTTCTTTTCGCTTTTCTTTTAAATTTGATGTGAATTGATCTTTATTTTGAATAAGAGACTGTTCATTTTGAACGTTGAATTTTTCTTTATATGTTTGATAATCTTCATCAAATGTTTCTTCAGTTGATTCAATGTCTGAAAGAATAGATTCCATATGACGATTTATATATTCTAATTGCTCTTGTTTAATATAATTTGTTACGCGTTCAATAAATACTTGATGTTCAGTTCTGTTTTGATCAAGTTGATGAATGTATTCATTGAATTCAACTTTTTCATTGTTTGGTGTTTCATACTTTGATACATAGAATATTTTCTCTAAATTAAGTTTCCAATCTGTTACTGCTTTATTAACTCTACGTTTATATATATCAAAAGGTATTTCATTTTCATCATGTTTATCTACTTGATTCACTAGCAAAATAACAGGTATATCTAATTTGTTAAGAGACTTAATGAAATTGAAATTCATATCTGATTGTACGTGGTTATAGTCTACTGTATAAAAAACATAATTCGAAGTCAGTAAATATTGAAATGCACTTTCTCTATGGTTGTCACTCATAGAATCTACACCTGGCGTATCTTGAAAAGTGAAACCTTTATTAAATTTATCAGAAGTAAACTCTATCTCGATTGATTCTACCTTACGATCTTCAGTATTTAATCTTTTGACATCTTCTTGGTTATTCACCACTGTATATTGGTTATCACTTAAATTGACGGAAATACTATTTTTATTTGATGAAATTAATTGTGCGGTATTACTCGTTGTCGGCACTGGTGAACTCGGTAATATGCTTTGGCCGATAACATTATTTATTAATGTAGATTTTCCAGCTGAAAAATGACCTACAAAGCTAACAGTATATTGTTCATTATATACTTTCTTAATCATTTCATTGATTTGTTTAATCAATTGTTGATTTGATGATTTTTCAATTTCTTTTTTTAGTTTATAGAGTAAATCTAATGATTCTTGATTACTTTCCATTTTAATTCCCCTTCATTTATGCACAAATAATTTAAATAATGTGATTTACATCACATTATTTTTTCTATCTCTATTCTATTATAAATAATGAAGAGAATATAAGAAAGGATGAATCATATGACAGTCCAAAAAAATGACCTTAGTAATAAAACTGATGACCATTCACATGATGATCTCGACCTAAGAGGCACGCTCTACTCAGTTTTTACATTGGGAGGAATTTTTGCAGTATTATGGGTGATTTGTTTTATTTTATTTTTGATAAGAATGTAAGGGGTGAAATTTGTGCATAAATATGAAAAGTTATGGTTAACCATAGGAACAGCTTCTTTAGTATTGTTTCTCGCAATTTTAATAATCACTGGATTACATAATGGACATAAGCCAGCCGCTTCTGGTAGAGAGTATGTAAATCCAGATAAAGTCGATCAAATTGAACCTTTTAATAAGCCGGGTCTCAATAAAGTGGATGATAAAGATTATGACTATGAACTAGTAATAGTCGCTTCAGCTTTTAATTATCAACCTGGGAAAGTAGAAATACCTAAAGGTTCGAAAGTAAAAATCATTGCAACAAGTAAAGATACTTTGCATGGCTTCAGTTTACCTGGAACAAACGTTAACATGATGCTTGAACCAGGACACATTAGTAAATATACAAAGACATTTAATGATAAAGGCGAATATTTGATCATCTGCAATGAATATTGTGGTGTCGGTCATGCAGATATGAAGTCGATGATAAAGGTTGTGGATAAAAAATGATAACACGTTTAAATAAGTCAGACAGTAAACTCGTTATGGCACATATGTATGTGGCAATTGGTTGTTTAATTCTAGGGGGACTCGCAGGTTTATTACAAACTTTCGTAAGATCAGGTTTATTACAATTACCTAAGAATATTTCTTATTATCAAATTTTGACTGTACACGGTATTGTTTTAGCACTTGTACTTACAACTTTCTTTATTTTAGGGTTTCAATATTCAGCAGTAGCCAAAACATGTGGACATTTAACATCCGTACAAAGAAAATTAGGATGGATTGGCTTTTTTGTTATGATTGTTGGAACGCTTATGGCTGCTACAATGGTGTTACTTAATAAGGCAACAGTTTTATATACTTTTTATGCACCATTACAAGCACACGTCATATTCTATGTAGGTATGGCTTTAGTCGTTGTAGGTAGTTGGATTTCTGTAATTGGCCAAATTTTGAAATATAGAGAATTTAAGAAAACTTATCCAGGTAAGAAATCTCCCTTACTTAGTTATATGGTAGCAATAAATGGAGTAATGTGGATTGTATGTTCGTTAGGGGTTGCAGCAACAGTGCTTTTTCAATTAATACCATGGTCTTTAGGTTTAGTTGAAAGAGTTGATGTGTCTTTAAGTAGAACATTATTTTGGTATTTTGGACATGCATTAGTTTATTTCTGGTTATTGCCAGCTTATATGTGTTGGTATGCAATTGTACCGAAAGTAATAAACGGCAAAGCATTCTCAGATAACTTAGCAAGAATGTCATTTATGCTTTTCTTATTCTTCAGTATTCCTGTTGGGATACACCACCAATTAGTTGAACCTGGAATTGATGATATATGGAAGTATTTACAAGTAGTTCTAACATTTATGGTAGTAGTACCTTCATTTATGACAGCATTTAGTTTATTTGCAACTTTCGAGCATCATGGGCGTTCTTTAGGATATAAAGGATTATTTACATGGTTTAAATCTTTACCTTGGAACGATGCAAGATTTGTATTACCTTTCTTAGGTATGTTGGCATTTATACCTGGTGGTGCTGGAGGCTTAGTAAATGCTTCAGCACAAATGAATGGTCTTATACACAATACGATTTGGGTAACTGGACATTTCCATTTAACAATCGCATCAGCTGTTATATTAACTTTCTTCGGCATAATGTACTGGTTGATACCTCATTGTACAGGTAGAAAATTGACTAAATTTACTAATAAATTAGCAATTATACAAGGTTATACTTGGGCTATCGGAATGACAATTATGAGTGGTGCAATGCACTATGTAGGTTTATTTAAAGGTGCTCCAAGAAGATCGACTTTTTCTGAATATGGTGGCGCTAAACAAGCGGCAGAGTGGATCCCGTATCAAGTTTTACAAGCCGTTGGGGGAACAATTCTATTTATTTCAATTATATTAGTTGTAATGATATTTATACACTTAACTTTCTTATCACCAAAAGGAGAAGAAGAATATCCAATTGCGGAAGCATTAGATGAGCAACAACCAGTAACTAAACTTGTCGAAAATTGGAGATTCCTAATCATCATTACTGTATTATTAATTCTAATAGCTTATACAGTTCCGATTGGTCAAATGTTTATAGATCCACCACCAGGCGCTAAAGGATTAGGTGAAGGTAAACTTTGGTAAGTAAATTGAAATTTTATTAAGTACGCTTCATACAAAAAAGATGAAACACCCACAATTGGATGTTTCATCTTTTTATTTATGTTTTATTTACTTCGCTTACCCCAATATTGATAGTAAGTACATTCGATATAACCGTTAAATAATTTTCTTCGCTTAGTAGCTTTTGTACCTACTAAAGGTTCGAATTCTTTATAACTCGTTAACATATATAATGAAACTTGGTTATTCTTGTTTAATATTTCACCTAAATGTTTGTACATTGCTTCTACTTCGCTTCGTTCACCTATACGTTCTCCGTATGGTGGATTCCCTATTATTGAAACAGGTCCTTCTGGTACTACTAAATCATGTACATCTTGAACAGTAAATTTAATTATATCGCCTAGTCCAACTTCTACAGCATTTGCTTTCGCTATTTCTACCATTCTAGGGTCTATATCGCTAGCCACAATATCAATCTCTTTATCATATAAAGCTGCTTCATCTGCTTCTTGTCTTAATTGATCATATAAGCCTTCTGGAATGATATCCCATTCTTCACTTGCAAAGCTACGATTGAAACCTGGTGCAATGTTCTGAGCTATTAGAGCTGCTTCAATTGCAAGAGTACCTGAACCACAGAATGGATCTATAAATGGTGTTTCTCCACTCCAGTTTGTTAATCTTACGAGTGCAGCTGCTAACGTTTCTTTCATTGGAGCTTCACCTTGTGCTAAGCGATAACCTCTTTTATGAAGTCCTGAACCTGATGTATCAATTGTTAATAACGCTTCGTCTTTTAACAATGATACTTCTACTTGATATTTACTACCAGATTCATCAATCCAACCTTTAATGCTATATACATGTTTAAGTCTTTCAACTATCGCTTTTTTAACGATTGCTTGGCAGTCAGATACACTAAATAATTTAGATTTAACGCTTTTGCCTTGTACTGGAAACATGCCTTGAGCTCCAATAACATTTTCCCATGGTAGTGACTTTGTCTTTTCGAATAGTTCATCAAAAGTTGTTGCATTAAATCTTCCGACTACTATTTTGACTCTATCAGCAGTTCTTAACCATAAATTTGCTTTAACAATTGCTTTTTCGTCACCTTCGAATAATACGCGACCATTTTCTACAGTCGTCTCATATCCTAATTCTTGAACTTCTTTAGCAACAATTGATTCTAATCCCATGGGACTAGTAGCGAGTAATTGATACATGTATATACTCCTTTATATTTAAATTATTATTTACAAATAAAAAGCTCTCCTACTTGGGAGAGCGACACTAGTAAGTGATAAATCTGTAAGCCATGTTTTGTCCTTTAGTACTGCTAACGTGTACTAGTTACACTCGTACGCCAGTGATAATCATCTGTCTGTATGATTACATACCTTCTCATTCCGTTCATTTCCGTCAAAGAAGTGCTCCTACCAATTTTGGATTGCTCACTCGAGGGGTTTACCGCGTTCCACCTTCTACATTTCTGTAGAAGCTACGTCACTGTGGCACTTTCAAACTACTTTAACCATATTATAAATAACTTAGGTTATTTCGTTGCCGTCAATTAATTGCCTTGGCTTATTGTTTCGCCAAGCACGAACACTACATTCATCTCAGAATGTGTGAGCATGGACTTTCCTCTACATAATGTAGCGATTATCCGAAATACCACTCGACTTAGAATTATAGCATAAACTGAGAAAAATAACTATAATTTATTCACCAAATACAGCTTTTTCAAGATTAGAGATTCTCTTTAATATATCTACATTATTAGAATTATATTGTTGTGAACCTTGTGGTCTTCCTGAAGCAACACGCAATCTTAACTCTTCGATTTCTTTTTTTAGTTTAGAATTTTCTTCTGTTAACTTTAGTACTTCATTATTTAAGTCAGCCATCTTTTGATAGTCTGAAATAATGTCATCTAAAAAAGCGTCTACTTCTTCAGTTTTAAAGCCTCTTAAACTTTTTTCGAATTCCTTTTCATAAATATCTTTAGCAGATAGTTTTAATGTTACATCAGCCATATTTACACCTCATTTAATAAGATTCATTTTCATTATTATAATTAAATTCCATAAAGTCTTGTAAATCGATGAACGTAATAACATTATAAGTATAATTTGTCTTTTCAGCAAAATCAACTAACTTACTTTTGAAGTACTTTGGTGAAGCTTCTTGTTCGTCATCATAGAATAAAATGGTTTTGTCGGTATTATCCAAAATAAAATCATTTGCTTGTTGGAATTGAAATGCTCCTTGGTATTCATTTTGATGAATAGCATTTACGTAATCAGCTTGAGCAACAATACTTTGATATTTATGTTGGTTTGTTTCATTCCATTTATTAAAATGATTCAAGAATGGTGTTAAAATTGCAAGTTTCAATTGAGGATATTTACTTTTCATTTCTATTGTAACTTCAGCTGCCCACAATTCAAAGCCAAGCTGACCAGATATTATTGCCCATTCCATACCTTCCTCAATTTCTTGTTCAATGATTTCCTTAATATATGCTTTGATCACTTTAACTTCAGGCTGATCATCTTTAAATATATTGAGTTCAAAAGGTTTATAGCCAGTAAAGTATATGGATGTCATGACAAATCACCTAAATGTGTATGAATATAATTCAAATCGTGTTGTACTGCTTTATGTTTCTCTAGAAACATTTTTTTACTCGTTCTTTTATAATGACATTCAACTGATAATTCTTTATAGTTATCAATTAGTAAATAAAACTTTTGTTCGTTCATATACTGTAATTTTAGAATTTCTTGTTGTTGCGAAGAAAGTTTATCTAGTAACTCGTCAACCACTTCAACAAATGGGACGACATCATTATAAAAATCATATTCATGATCATCTTTAGCATTTTTAAATATTTGCTGCATATCATTCAATTTATTTATAAGATTTAATAACATAATTATCCCTACTATCAATGAAGTTTGTGTTTTAAAAATCCCCACGATAAAATGATAACATAACTAGAAAAGTTCTAGAATATATTTGTATCATAAAAAACTTTTGTAACTTATAATGAAATAAGGTATAATATTTAGAGTTTTATGATATGAAGATAGGTGATGAATTTGAACTACCCAAATGGTAAAAAAGTATCAAAAGATACTTCTAAAGTCTTAAGTCAAGACTCCACAAAGTATAGTAAAATAAAATATGGTAAACGGGGTATGAATTTAGAAGAGGAAATTGATAAATCAAATCAATATTTCAGATTAGAAAATATTGCTGTTATCCATAAGAAACCGACACCTATTCAAATTGTTGATGTAGATTATCCTAAAAGACAAAAAGCTGTCATTAAAGAAGCATATTTTAGAAAACCTTCAACAACAGATTACAATGGTGTTTATAATGGATACTATATTGATTTTGAAGCTAAAGAAACCAAAAATAAAACAAGTTTCCCATTAAATAATATTCACGACCATCAAGTATCACATATGGAACAAGTTTCAAACCAAAAAGGTATATGTTTTTTATTGATAAAATTCAGCTATCATGATAGCGTATTTTTATTGCCTTTTAGGGAATTTATGGTATATTGGGACAGATATAAAACTGGTGGGAAAAAGTCCATTACACTTAAAGAAATTGAAAATGATGGATATTTAATTCCAATCCAATTTAGACCAAGAATTAACTACATAAAAATAGTTGATCAATTGATAAAAATAGAAAGTGAGGCGCTCAAATG
The DNA here is from genome assembly GCF_022386595.1 of Mammaliicoccus sp. G-M28. NCBI lineage: Bacteria > Bacillati > Bacillota > Bacilli > Caryophanales > Staphylococcaceae > Mammaliicoccus > Mammaliicoccus sp. G-M28. The sequence goes on along the minus strand of NZ_JAJNIF010000003.1, from coordinate 319,447 downwards.
AGTCAATCAAAAGCTTCTAATAGTAAAAATAACAAAGAACAACCTAAGAAAAAGAGGAATATTAAAAGAACAATAATTAAGGTGTTTGGTATTCTCGCACTTGCATTCTTGGCAATGGTAATAGTAGGTGTTCTCTTATTTGCATATTATGCTTGGAAAGCTCCTGCTTTCAATGAAAGTGCACTTAAAGACCAGTTGCCAACTAAAATTTACGATAAAAACAATGAACTCGTAACAACCCTTTATATGGGACAAAAAAGAGAACATGTTAAATTTGACGAAGTTCCAGACCAATTAAAAGATGCTGTTCTAGCAACTGAAGATAATCGGTTTTATGATCATGGTGCATTAGATTATAAACGTTTATCTGGCGCAGTATTGAAAAACTTTACAGGTGGATTTGGATCTCAAGGTGCCTCAACACTTACACAACAAGTTGTAAAACGTTCATTCTTAACAGATAAGAAATCAATTGAAAGAAAAGCTCAAGAGGCATACCTTTCATATAGACTTGAACAAGAATATTCAAAAGATGAAATTTTTGAAATGTATTTAAACAAAATCTATTACTCAGATGGTATTTATGGTTCACAAACTGCAGCTAAGTATTATTTTGACAAAAAACTAAAAGATTTAAACTTAGCAGAAACAGCATATTTAGCTGGTTTACCACAAGTTCCAAACCAATATAATATTTATGACAATCCTGAGGGTGCTGAAAAACGTAAAGACACAGTACTTTATTTAATGGAAAGACATGGTAGAATTTCTAAGGAAGAAATGAAAGAAGCACAAGATACACCTATCGATAAGAACTTAGTTCAAAGAACGGTAGAAGAAAGAAATGAAGCTATGACAGAAACACCAGATAACGAGTACGCTTCATATATTAATTTTGTTAAACAAGAAATTACTGAGAATAAAGCATTTAAAGGACAATCTTTAAACGATATTATGACAAACGGAAATAAAATCTACACAAACATGGATAAAGATGTTCAAAAGAAATTACAAGATGCTGTAGATAACGGTACTTTCTATAAAAACAAAGACCAAATTACTGGTTCATCCATTATAGATACTAAAACTGGTAAACTCGTTGGTATTAGCGGTGGTAAAGATTATAAAGATGTTGTAGATAGAAACCAAGCAACAGACCTACATCCAACTGGTTCGTCATTAAAACCAATTTTATCTTATGGTCCAGCAATAGAAAATATGCAATATGCTACAAATCATAAGTTCCAAGATGAAAAAGAATACAGCATTAATGGTAGTGTATTTAAGAACTATGATGGCAATGGCCACGGATCAGTGACAATGGCAGATGCATTAGCAAGATCATATAACATACCAGCACTGAAAGCTTGGCAAGAAACAAATCAAAATGCTGGTGAAAAAGCAGTTAAAGATTTTGCATCTAAAGTTAATTTAAATTATAAAGAAGAAATAGGACCTTCAGAAGTACTAGGTGGTTCACAATCTGAATTCTCCCCTACTCAACTCGCTTCAGCATTTGCAAGTATGGGTAATGGCGGAACATATAACGAAGCTAAATCAATTAGAAAAGTTGTAACACAAGATGATGAAACAATTAAATTCTCAAGTGATAGTCATAAAGCAATGGAAGATTACACAGCATATATGTTAACTGAAATGCTTAAAGGTACTTTCGATGCATATGGTTCTGCTTATGGTTATGGCGTTGACGGAGTAAATGTAGCAGCTAAAACTGGTACAGGTACTTATGGTGATGAAGTATATAATGAATATCAATTACCTGAAAATGCAGCCAAAGATGTTTGGATTACAGGTTATTCACCTCAGTACACAATGTCCGTTTGGATGGGCTTCAATAAAGTTAAAGATTACGGTGAAAATTCATTCTTAGGACACGATGAACAAATTAAACCACAAATGTTATTTAAAGATGTAATGTCACAAATATCAAGTTATGATGGTGCAGACTTCGAAAAACCTGATTCAGTAACAGGTAGTGGTAAGAGCCTAAGTGTTGCAGGTAATGAAGATAACCAAACAACAAGTAGCTCAGCACCAAGTACTGACAATAGTAATGATAGTAACAATAACAATCAAAATAACTATAATTTCTCAAACAATAATAATAATGTAACAACAAATGAACCACAAACAAACTCAAATACATCAAGATCATCTAACACACAAAGTACAACTCAACAACAATCAACTAATACTGAAGAAGTAACAACAGAAGAACAAACAACTGAAGCACCTACTTCCGAAGATTCTAGTGATAATAGTTCAAGCAGTTCCAGTTCGAGCGCAGCTAAAGAAGCCGCCAAAGAAGCTGAAAATGATTAACGACTACTAAAAAATAAGAGCAGAAATTCATTATTAAAATGAATTTCTGCTCTTATTTTTTATCCACATGCTTACACTTCTTTCGACTTGTGTGAATATGGATACCCTTGCTCACACTTTTCTCTACTTGTGTTAACATAGGCATCCTTAGTTACACTTCTTTCGACTTGTGTAAATATAGGTATCCTTGCTTACACTTCTTTCGACTTGTGTTAACATAGGTATCCTTAGTTACACTTCTTTCGACTTGTGTAAATATAGATACCCTTGCTTACACTTCTCTCAACTTATGTAAATATAGACACTTAAGATTAATTACCTTTGACATAAATGTCCTAGTATTTTAATGATAATCATTTAGCTAACTCTTAGAATTACCATTTTTCTATATAAATATGGTTATTACGACGATTTTGTAAGTGCTGACGCCTGAGGGAAAAGTATGCGTGAGAGACTACAGGCTCGAACCATACCCCTAGGCAAGCATGCACGAACAAAATCAAAAGATATAAAAAAATAAGCATATCACTGTTAACTTTAAAAAATCAGTTACGTAATATGCTTATATAATAATCCACATGATCAAATACTTTTATTTATCTTCTTTTAATCTTGCTTCTCTTTTAAGTTTAAGTTGATGTCTTGCATTCATCTTAATAAGTTCATCTTTAAGCGTTACCATCTGTCTATAACCCATAAAGTGATAAATTCTATCATTTATATATTGATATCTTTCTTCAAAGTTCATTGGTATAACTGGATAGTCATGGATACCTTTTATTTCAAATTTCTCTATTTGGTTGATTTGTTCTATATAAGCTATGATAAGTGCATAATATTGATCTAAGAGTTCGTGAGCTTCATTACTTTTTAATTGTTTGTTTTTTACAAGTGGTTCTATTTGTTCTTCTAATATTATAAAATCATTCTTTTCTATCATGCTTCATCAACCTTTACTAGTCCTGCTTTTAATCTTTTCTGACCTTCTCTACAATCAGCCAGCAATGGACATGCTTCACATTTAGGCTTGCGTGCAACACAGTGATATCTACCAAAGAAAATTAACTGATGATGGCTTTTAGTCCACCTTTCTCTTGGTATAATACTACATAAGCGATCTTCTACTTGTCGTACATTATCCTTTTGTCTACATATTGCTAGACGTTTTGAAACTCTTTCAACATGTGTATCAACCGCAAGAGAAGGTTCTCCAAATGCAACACTCATTACAACGTTTGCCGTCTTACGGCCAACACCTGCTAAAGATTCTAGCTCTAAATGTGTACTAGGTACAATGCCGTCATAATTATCCAACAGTGATTGACATAATTTTTGAATGTTTTTTGCTTTATTTCGAAATAGTCCGATTGATCTAATATCATCTTGTAATTCTTCTAAACTCACATTTAAGTAGTCTTCAGGTGTTTTATATTTTTGAAAAAGCGACTTAGTGACTTTATTAACTAAAACATCTGTACATTGTGCAGATAGCAATACAGCAATTGTTAGTTCAAAAGGATTGTCGTGTACAAGCTCACATTCAGCATCAGGAAACATTTCATCTATGACATCCATCATTTCTAATGCTCTTTTTTTACTTATCATAAGGATTCTCCCCGTTCACCCAATCAAAAATCGGTATTGAATTTACATTTTGTTTTAATTTTTTGTTGTGATTAAATTTCTCACTTTCTTCTTTTGAAGACTGAACAGTTGTAATGTTTTTCTTCTTCCAATTTAATAAAATTCTATCAATATATTTGAAGCTTAGCTTGTCTAAACTATGCGCTTCATTTAGTGCACTTTGTATAAGTTCATTAGAATGGTGATCAGTATCAATCCAATGATTTAATGTTTGAACTTCAAGTGGTGTTAAAGGACGTCCAAACGTAGATTCAAATTCATGGAATAATTTTTTGAATTGACTGTTTTGATCTTCAACAGTATCTTCTTGCTTTACTTCATTCATTATTAAAGCTAATTGTTCAAATAATGGTTCAAACGATATGAATTCATTATATTTATGCTGCTCATCTTTTTCAATTTTAATGTCAATACATTTTAGCTGTGAAAGTTGATTAATGACATGACTTACTTCTTGAATAGACAAACTTGTTCCTTGTTGAATATTTTCTAATGGTGGTTGCAAATTTCGCTCATTTTCTTGATCTAATAATTTTACTAATATAACAAATTGTTTTTCATTTAAACCTAACTTTACGTAATGATTAAATAAAGCGCGTTGAATAATGACCGGTTTTTCTTTTAACATTTCGCTGGAATACATCTTTTCACCTACTTTGTGATTGAAATAATGCCAAATGATTAGAGGCTGAGACAATTAATATGTCCCAGCCTGATTATTATGGATATAAACGATTTAATAAGCGTGGGAACGGTGAAGTTTCTCTAACATGTTCAACTCCACTTAACCATGCTACTGTTCTTTCTAGACCTAATCCAAAGCCACTATGAGGTACACTTCCATATTTTCTTAAATCCGTGTAATAGCTATATGATTCTGGATCTAATCCATGTTCTTTAATTCTTTGATTAATTAAATCTAAGTCACTAATTCTTTCTGAACCACCAATAATTTCACCGTAACCTTCAGGTGCAATTAAGTCAGCACATAGTACTGTTTCTGGATTTTCAGGATTTGGTTCCATGTAAAATGGTTTAATCTTAGTTGGATAATTGATAATAAATACTGGTTTATCATAATGATTTGCAATTGCTGTTTCATGTGGTGCGCCAAAATCATCGCCCCATTCAATATCATCAAAGCCTTCTTTATGCAAGAACTCAACAGCATCATCATAAGTGATTCTTGGGAATGGTGTTGAAACGGCTTCTAATTTAGAAGTATCTCTTTCAAGTAAGTCTAATTCTAAAGTACAATTTTCTAATACTGATTTCACAATATGATGTACATAATTTTCTTGAACTTCTAAACTTTGATCATGTTTCATAAATGCCATTTCTGGTTCAATCATCCAGAACTCAATTAAATGACGTCTTGTTTTAGATTTTTCAGCTCTAAATGTTGGACCGAAACTGAAAACTCGACCATGTGCCATAGCAGCAGCTTCCATGTATAATTGTCCACTTTGTGATAAGAATGCATCTTCTTCGAAATATTTTGTATGGAATAGTTCACTCGTACCCTCAGGTGCACTACCAGTCAAAATTGGTGGGTCTATTTTAGTGAATCCATTGTCATTAAAGAATTCATAAGTAGCACGAATAATTTCATTTCTAATTTTCATAACAGCGTGTTGACGTTTAGAACGCAACCACAAATGTCTATGGTCCATTAAGAATTCTGTTCCGTGGTTTTTAGGCGTTATAGGATAATCGTGTGATTCTGAAATGACTTCTACTGAGCTTACTTGCATTTCATATCCAAATTTAGAACGCTCATCTTCTGTAATTGTTCCCGTTACAAATACTGATGTTTCTTGAGTTAATGATTTAGCAAGTTTAAAAATATCTTCTGATACTTCTGCTTTTACTACAACACCTTGCATAAATCCTGTACCATCTCTTAATTGTAAGAATGCTATTTTCCCACTAGATCGCTTATTTGCAATCCAAGCACCGATTGTCACTTCTTGATTGACATAATCTTTTGCTTGTTTAATCGTAATATTCATTTATATTTCTCCTATTCAAATAAATTACCTATAGTCATTTTATCAAATTATCTATATAACTGCTATCTGTTTGGATATTTTCTTAATTTATCTTGGAAATTATTTATATCGCCTTCTATAACCGGTATTTCGCCTAAAGCATTTATGAAAAATTTACTATAATTACTATCTAAAATTCTTCTATCAAAACATACTAACAATCCTTGATCATTTTTATTTCTAATTAATCTACCGATACCTTGTCTAAATTTAGTAACGGCATCAGGTAATACAAAGTCTTTAAAAGGATTTTCAAATTCATCTTTCATCAAATGGTATCTAGGGTCATCTTGATGAATGAACGGTAATTTAGTCATCATGACACATTTAATTCCTGAAGATTGATAATCAAAACCTTCAAAGAAAGATAATGTCCCAAGTAAAATTGTTTTATCAAATTGATTAAATTGTTGAACAATTTTATAAACATGTGAATGCTGTTGTTGCATTAATAATACATAGTCATCAAATATTTCAAGTTCTTCCATATAACGGTATGCTTGATAAAGCATTGAATAGTTCGTGAATAATACTAAACATTTTTGATTTGTTTCACTTACAAATGTAGATAAGTAATGAACAATTGTTTCAATATAGTCATCTTGATTATGGAACTGATAACTCGGCATATTTTTAGGAACAAAACATGCTGCTTGATTTTTCAAATCATAAATATCATTCAAATAGTATGTATTGAATTCAATATTTTTAGGAAACATAGATTTAAACGATGTAAACGACTCATTTACAGTTAATGTTCCTGAAATGAAAACATTACTATTAAATTGCTCAATAAATACTTGATTAAGTAAATCTTTAACTTCTTCTTTTTTAACAAAAAGAGAAAGTGTAGATTTTTGAGTTAACTTTTTAATTGATACGTATGGTACTTGCCCCGATTTAATAACGTTATATATCTTAGTATACTGATGATATATATAAATCAATTCTTTTTTGAATGCTTTCACATGAGCATGTGTAAAAGATTTGAATCTAGATAAAATTTGATTAATCGTACCGATTTGTAGTTTGAATATTTCAGATAGCTTCGTAACATCGATATCATAGATATAATGAATTTGTTGTTCGTCATCATTTTGAGATTTATGCTTTTGATTGATTTGATCCATTAATTCATCGAATAAATTTTCATTTTGTTCATGTAATAATTCGATATCTTTTTTTAATTGATAAATATCAATGGGATCTATTGGGTATTGCTCTATAATTCTTCTGTTTTCTAATTTATCTAATCTTCTAAATAATTTTTCTTGTTCATTTTTACCTAATAAACCAAGGTGATATTTAATATGTTGATAACTTAAATTATCAGTAACTTGGTTAAGTGCATAGTCTTGTATACGGTGTGCTTCGTCTACAATTATATGTTTAAACAATTGATAAACAGTGTCTTCAGTACTATGTTGCAATAAATGCGCATGATTCGTAATACCTATCTCAACACTTTGAGCACTCTCTTTAATAAATTGATAATAATGAATGTCATTTTTAAATGGAACATAAGTTGTTCTTTTTTGGTCAAAGAATACTTTTTGTCCTCCTTTTAGATGTAACTCTTCAATATCTCCAGTTTCAGTCTCTAAAATCCAAACTAATAACTGCATTTTTAAAATCGTTGCTTCATAATTATCAGTATCATCTTGAAGAATGTTTAAAATTAAGCCTAGTGAAATGTAATGATCTTTACTTTTTATAATCATTGCCTTTAAATCAAGATCTAATGCATTCAACACTTTGTTGAACTCTTGCTCTAGTAGTTGATTTTGTAATAATTTTGTATGAGTTGAAACAAGTATATGTTCTCCTGTTTCTAAATAGTAAAGCAGTGAAGCAAGTACAAAACTCATCGATTTTCCACTTCCAAGAGGTGCTTCGATTAGCGCATTTTCATTATGCATTAAAGAATCAAATAATTGTTGAACTAATTGATATTGTTCTTTACGATAATCAAAATTAAATGTTTTAAGAATTCTATCATAGGCTTCATCAATTGTTATAATTTCACTATTTTTCGATTTACGTATAGGTGTTTGCTTTAAGTAGTTGATATTTTGATATTTTTTTATTTTGCTTGAATTTGTCACTGTATTTTGACTAGTTCTAACAATTTCAAATAAAATATCTTTCAAGTCATATTTCAGTGACTTTGATAAATAGTAAAGTTGTTTAACAGTATCTATAGGTAAATCTTTTATTTTTTGAATAGCTTTTATAAACAATAAAGCTGTTGCTTTAGCATCTTCATCTGCACTATGTGCTTGATTCAAATCGACTTTTAAAGATTGGCTTAATTCACTTAACTGATAGCTTTCTTCAGTTGGAAAAGCAATTTTAAAGAGTTCCATCGTATCTATTATTAATTTTGGTTCAAATTCTATTTGATATTTTTCAAAATGAGCCTTTAAAAAGTTCAAATCAAATAAAACGTTATGCGCTACAAACACACAGTCTTTTAACATTACAAATAAAGATTTACTAATCTCGTCAAAATATGGCGCATCTTGTAAATCTAACTCATTTATATTTGTTAATGCCTGGATGAAAGATGGAATTTCCAAATCAGTTTTAACATATGTATGGTAAGTATCTACAATTTGTTGGTCTTCTATAAATGTAATACCAATTTGTATAATTTCATCATATTGTATTTGGTTTCCAGTTGTCTCTAAATCTACGACAGCGTATCTTTGCGCCATATTATCTCTCCTATATTTCGATATCTGCGCTCATAAATTGATGTAAATTGCCATCCTCAGATATCACAGTTAAGAACCCATTATCTTGTATATCTATTGCTCGCCCAACGATTTGTTTTTTACCTTCAGTATAAGTTAAAGTTTTATTCCAGATCATGCTTTTTTCTTTATATAATGCTTTAATTTCACTAAATGGTAAATTCAAGAATTGGTCATATCTCTGTTCAATTGCTTTAATTAGTAATGTTAGAAATTGATAAGGATCTATAGGCTTACCATTCTCTAAATTTAAACTCGTTGCACGTGATTGATTTACTTTATCAAATTCTAATTGAGTCTGATTTAAATTTATACCTATTCCACAAATGATTGCATGAACACCATCCGTATCGGCAATCATTTCTGTCAAAAATCCACATACTTTTTTATTACCAATATAAATATCATTTGGCCATTTTATTTTACATTGTATATTATAATGTTGTTCAATCACTTCTTGAATTGCAAGACTAATAAATAAATTGAATGTCGACATTTTTTGAATAGCTATGTCAGGTTTTAATACGATTGACATCCACAGGCCTTTGCTTTTTAGAGAGGACCATTCACGATTAAATCTCCCTCTTCCTTTAGTCTGTTCATCGCTTAATACTACAAAATGATTATTTATCTCATTAATATAAGATTTAGCAAGTATTTGAGTAGAATCAACTTGAGTTTGAACGATTGCTTGATTCAACAATGCGTTGTCTTTAAGTTCAATATTAACAATGTCTTCTTGCCAAATGGAAGGAATACTCGCAATTTTATAACCTTTATTTGAAATGGATTCAATTTGAAATCCTTCTTTTCTAAGTTGATCAATTACTTTTTTTACAGTAACACGTGAACAATTTAAAGTCTCAGCAATTTGTTGACCTGATAAATATTCATCATTTTGATATAAATAACTAACAATTTCACGTTTATATTTCGACATTCTCTCGCACCCATTCTATTAACTCATTTTGTGTATTATTCACTTTATTTAAAATTACTGCTTGCTCTACTTTATTTAATATATCTTTTATCCATGGCCCACCATTTTTATTAAATTCATTCATGATGATTTGACCATTAATACTTAAATCTGACTTATCATATATAGGTAGTTTATCATAAATTTCATTTACTAAAATAGTATTCATTATTGTAGGATGAAATTGTATATTAAGTGATTGATTATTTTCATATATAAATTGTATGACTTTGTTTACTTTATTGTTGCCATAATTATAAATCATACTAGTCATTTCAACTTTTGAAATGTTTCTATTTTCAAATTCATTAAATAGATTATAATAAGAAATTATTTCATGTTTCTCTTTATTACTTATTTTCAAATGATTTAAACTCGAAAGTTCTAAATGATATATATAGCATAATGAAGCAATCCATAGTTCGAAATTTGAATGTTGTGGTATAAAAATTGTTTCCAAATTGATAATTTTAAAAAATGGTATATATTTAAAAATTGCCATGTCTTTCATGGTTTGAATAATATGGTATACATAATTGCCTGAAATCATCTTTTTTAATTCAACGACAATTCTTTCGATTGCAATTTTATCTAATAAATGTGCTGATTGGCTCATAGCTTCTTTTGTTTCATCATCAATATTAAATCCTGTTTGAGCTTGAAACCTTACACCTCTCATTATACGTAGAGCATCTTCTTCCATTCTATCAATAGGTGTACCTACAGCTTTTATTATTTTATTGTTAATATCTTTCAATCCATTAAAATAATCATGCAGTTGATATGATTTATCCATAGCAATTGCATTCATCGTAAAATCTCTTCTTGCAACATCTTCATATAAATCTGTTACAAATTGTACCGATGTAGGTCTTCTGTGATCAACATAATCTCCATCTTTTCTAAACGTGGTTACTTCGAATTGTTGACCACTTCCTAATACAATTATCGTACCGTGTTCTTTTCCAATTGGTAAAGTTTTATCAAAGATTGATTCCACTTCTTCTGGTAAAGCACTTGTTGTTATATCTACATCAGAAATATGTTTATCCATTAAGTAATCTCTTACAGATCCTCCGACAAAGTAAGCATGATGGCCTTGATTTTCAAGTGCTTCAATTATCCATTTGGCATCTTCAAAAACTTGATTAGCGCTCATATTAATCTCCTAACATATTGTTGTAACAAGATTCATATTGATCAGCAATCACTTTTGATGAGAAACGTTCCTTCACATCTGCTACCATAGCTTCTTGCATATTTTTATAAAGTGTATGATTAGTTAAAAGTTCAATTGCATGCTCACTTGCTTTATCAGTATCACCAACATCTACAGTGTATCCTGTTTCGCCATTTTTAATAACTTCTTTAATACCACCAGCATTAGTACCAATAGGAACGACACCAGTTAGCATAGCTTCTAACAGTACTAAGCCAAAGCTTTCTTTTTCACTCATTAACAAAGTTAAGTCTGACATCTGATAGAATATATTGACTTCATCTTGTTTTCCTAAAAATAGTACATGATTTTCTATATTGAGATGTTTGATTTGTTCTCTAGCAACTTGTAGTTCAGGTCCATCCCCTATTAAAAGCAATTTAGATTTAACCTTTTTGTTTATTTTATAAAAAGTATCTACTACGTCATGAACACGTTTAACTTTTCTAAAATTTGATACAAAAGTAATAACTTTCTCGTCTTCTTCAATTCCGTATCTACTTCTTAAATCTGTATTATAAACTTGAGGAAAGTTATCTTCTTGTACAAAGTTGTATATTGTTTTAATTGGTTTATCGGGTCCTATCACTTCGTATGTTTCTTCTTTTAAACTATCACTTACACTTGTAACGACATCACTTTTTTCAATTCCAAAGCGAATAGCACTTTGCAACGATGTATCATAACCTAATACAGTTATATCAGTGCCATGTAATGTAGTCATAATTTTTACGTCTTTTCCTGATATTTGTCTAGCTAAAATACCACATATTGCATGTGGTACGGCATAGTGCATATGTAAAATATCTAAATCGTAATCATTTATTACATCTGCAATTTTTGCGCTTAATGTTATATCGTATGGTGGATATTGGAATACAGAATATTGATTCACATCAACTTGATGAAAAGTAACATTTGGAACAGGTTCTCTCATTCTAAAAGGCATATTTGAAGTAATAAAATGAACTTCATGACCTCTTTTTGCCATTTCCAATCCTAGTTCAGTAGCTACTATACCTGAACCACCCATTGACGGATAACAAGTAATACCGATTTTCATATTATGCCTCCATAAAAACTTATTTTCGTTCAAATCTATCTTTATCTCTTACATTGAATTTATTCATAGTATCTTCAAAACTTTTATTTAAATCGATATTTAATGAATTTGCTAAACAAATTAATACAAATAAATTATCGCCTAATTCAGCTTCAATTGTATTTTCTTCTTCAGTAGATTTCTTTTTCTTTTCTCCATGAGTATGGTTGATTTCTCTAGCCAATTCTCCAACTTCTTCTGTTAATCTCGCTAAGTTAGCTAATGGTGAAAAATAGCCAGTTTTAAATTGAGAAATATAAGTATCTACTTCTTTTTGCATTTCTTGCATATCCATACAAATCCCCCTCACTTATCTTTTATATTAATTTATAAAAGTGCTCACATATTAAAATTATATATGATTAACGTACATAATGACAATGTTATAAACTGACTATAGATTTTGATGCATATAATTTTAAAATTTATAGTTCATTATGAAATTGAAAATAAAAAACTACCGATTTAAGTTTATAACTTAAATCGGTAGTTAGTAATACGAATTAACTGTTACGTGCCATTAGAATAAATCTTGCTAACTCGGCTACTGCTACTGCTGTTGCAGCGACATATGTCATCGCAGCGGCTGATAAAACTTTCTTAGCATGTCTATATTCTTGTTGATTGACCATGTTTAGTTTTTCAATTTGGCGCATCGCCCGTTTACTTGCATCAAATTCGACTGGCAATGTAATGATTGAGAATAATACAGCGAATGACATAAATACGATACCAACCCATAATAATGTTGTTCCGAATGTACTGCTCATTGCTGTTAATACGATACCAGCTAAAATAATAATATAAGATAACGAACTACCTAAACTAGCAAGTGGTACTAAAGCTGTTCTAAACTTTAAGAAACCATAACCTTGAGCATGTTGTATTGCATGTCCTACTTCGTGAGCTGCAATCGCTGTACCTGCTACGCTAGGTTGTTGATAGTTTGATGGTGATAAAACTACACGTTTTTTAGATGGGTCAAAATGATCTGATAAGAACCCTTCACCTTGTAATACTTCTACATCATGAATACCATTAGCTGCTAGTATTTCTTCAGCCACTTGTTTACCCGTTTTACCGCTTGTTGAACGTACTCTTGAGTATTTATTGTAAGTTGATTTTACTTTAAATTGGAAGTACATAGGGACAAGCATAATAATCACAAAATAAATAATGAATGAAAACAAATTACTTCCTCCTTTATATCCCTGTTAGTTATTATATTACGGAGTGATGACCCCTACGTCAAATATTTCGAACGTATTTTTATGTTTTTTTGTAAATAAATTAAAAGGAGAAAAGCGATTATACTTAGCCAAAATGCAAAATATCCAATATGTGATTCATACTGACTTAACATGCTATATACAGGATATTGATGATACACATAATCTATTACATCGTTATGAAAGACCCATATCATCGTTATTACAATATGCCAAGTTTTTATATTAAATGTAGGATAAAACATAAATGCTTGGATTGCCATAAGCCCGTGAGATGTCATTAGCATGATTGCCATAGGAAGAAGTTGTTCATAGTGAATCATGACAAATAAGTTCATCACCACTGCCCATACACCATATTTAATTAATGTCACAAATGCTAAACATTCAAATAAACCTAAATGTTTATTGAAATAAATAGCTGCAATGGCAATGACTAGGAAGAATGTTGCTGTTGGACTATCAGGTATGAATGGCCAAAAATACCATTTACTTTCTAACAATTGTCCTCCATACCAAATATATCCATAAATTGTTCCGAGTAGATTTGCAATAAATAGAGTTATGAGCACTGATTTTTGTCCCATAACGTATCTCCAAAATGCCATTATGTAACTCCTTTGAAAAAAGCCACCATAAAATGGTGGCTTTAATAATTATTTTTTCAATTCTTTACCGTTCGCATCTGTTTCGTGTAAATCAGCAACGTATTTAGAAACTTTATCGATTTCATCTTTTGAAAGTGTATCTTTAAAGCTAGGCATTTTACCTGCACCTTTTTCTACAAATCCTTGTACGCCCTCTTTTGGTAATTTCGATTCTACTAAGTTTGGACCTTGTCCACCAGTCAATTCACCACCATGACAACTTGTACAGTTTGACTTGATAATGTCTGTGTAGACTGGATCGGATTTATCTAAGTTAGAAAATACGATTTCACCTTGCTTAGCTTGTTGTTTCCAATCATGGTAATAACTTGATTCCCATGTTGTATAGAATAAGATAGCAATTGCAATTAACATGAAACCAGAAGCAAATGGTCTCTTTGTCCATTTACGTTCAGGGCCTCTATCTAACCATGGAGCTAATAATAAAGCACCAAAAGCAATACCTGGTAAGACGATTGCCCCAAATGTATTATAAGGACCAGATGCGAATGTATATTTAAGTATTTGATATAAGAATAAGAAATACCAGTCTGGTAATGGTGTGTAACCAGTATCAGATGGATCTGCCACACGTTCAAGTGGCGATGGATGAGCAACTGTTAAACATAAGTATGCAATTAAGAAAACTGCACCAGTCATCCATTCTTTTAATAGAAAGTCAGGCCAGAAACTTTCTGTACGACCTGGAAATTCTGAGTAATCTCTATTTAACTTTGGTTTGTCGTATGACTTAATTCTTGAGTCACCAACAAACTTCATCCCTTTACCGCGATGCATGTCGCATGACCTCCTTTTTCATTTATTCACGTTATTTTTATAGTGGACCTGAAATACCTTGTTTTCTGATCATTATAAAGTGTGCTGCCAGTAACGCGAATAGTGCAGCTGGTAGGAAGAATACATGTATCGCAAAGAAACGAGTTAGAGTTTGTGCACCAACTATTTCGGCATCCCCTGCTAGTAATGTCTTAACCCACGGCCCAATGATAGGAACTGATTCTGCAATTTGTAAACCTACTTTTGTTGCGAAAAGTGCTTTCATATCCCAAGGTAATAAATATCCAGTAAAACTTAATCCAAGCATTACGAAGAATATTAAAACACCTACAACCCAGTTTAATTCTCTAGGTTGTTTGTAAGACCCTGTGAAGAATACACGGAGTGTATGTAAAAACATCATTACTACTACTAAACTTGCTCCCCAATGGTGCATACCACGTACGATAACACCAGCAGCTACATCGTGTTGTAGATAGTAAACTGATTTCCAAGCATTAACGATATCTGGAACATAATACATCGTTAAAAACATGCCTGATAAAACTTGTATAACAGTAATGAAAAACGTTAGACCACCAAAACAATAAACGAAAGCTGAAAAGTGATAAGCAGGGTTAACATGCTCTGGCACTTCATGATCAGCAATATCTCGCCAAATTGGTGTAATATCAAGTCTGTCATCGACCCAATCATAGATTTTATCTATCATTGTTAATCCCTCCTTATTTAGCTAATTCGTTTTCGTGTTTTTTGCCGATTTGAATAATGCCATCTTTAACTTTTACTTCGTATTGATCAAGTGGTGCTAATGGTGGCGTACCAGGAATGTTTTTACCATTCTTTTCGTAACGGCCGTTATGACATGGACAATAGAATTGATTAGGATTTGAGTCATCACCATTCCAAGTCACTGTACATCCTAAATGTTTACAGACAGGTGATAAAGCTACAATTTCCTTTCCATCTTTGTATACCCAAGCGAATTCTGTAACTTCACTCGTATACCAAGCATCTTCTTGCTCGAATTTAAAGTCCACTTTTATAGGCTCTTTGCCAAGTTCTGACTCCTTTACGCCTGTAGCAATCAAATCGCCTTGTGCATCCGCTTTGAAAACAGGATCAAGCGCAAATCTACCCATAGGTAAAATCATACCAGCAGCCATAAATGACCCAACACCCATTAATGAATAGTTTAAAAATTGGCGTCGTGTGACACGTTGGCTCATTCAGATTCCCCCCTCTATTAATCGTTCTTTTATAACTAGGACAATTTAATTTTAGCCTATTATTTCAAGACGGTCAACGCTTTGTCACAATTTATATTTTATTTATTAAGGTTTTAACTAAGAAAGTTCAAAAA
This sequence comes from Mammaliicoccus sp. G-M28, assembly GCF_022386595.1. Classification (NCBI taxonomy): domain Bacteria; kingdom Bacillati; phylum Bacillota; class Bacilli; order Caryophanales; family Staphylococcaceae; genus Mammaliicoccus; species Mammaliicoccus sp. G-M28. The sequence goes on along the minus strand of NZ_JAJNIF010000003.1, from coordinate 303,316 downwards.
TATGAAAAGGCTTTAATTTTTATGGACATTTTTTGGCGATAAAAGTGATTTTTGAAGAGTACTTTTTGAAAAAATTATCTAAGACATACTCAAAATAAAAAGCATATCACTGCATAACTGAAAATATCAGTTGAGTGATATGCTTATTATTTACAAAAATTAAGAGTTTGATTTATTCCAAGATTTTATGATGAATTTCATAAATTGTTTAACTTCATCTTCTATAAGTGTACGTTTCATTTCATCGTCTAGATCACTCATTGGGATTGTGTTAACCGTATAATATTCAATCTCAGAATTTATATTTATTTTTTCACTACTTAAAATGATTATATTGTTAAGTCCATATTCATTTAAGCTTTGCACAAATGAATTTACATGGTCGTATTGATTTCCACTTGTAAAAAATGTAGGAGTTAGTAGTAATCTACCTTTAAATTGTTTTTCTGCTAGCATTCCAACTAATTGTACTGTTTCATTTTTATCGCATGAAGTTAATAATTGATGATTCATATCGATATTTGAAACTGGAATAATTGCTGTATCTATATATTCTAAGTTGTTTTTTAATTCTTTTAAGTCAATGTGATTAAATAACATTACTGATGTTCCTCCAACTCATTAATGAATTGCAATATTTTAGACATCTCTAAAAATGTGTCTTGATCATTATTATCTAATGATTTATCAATCTCATTTCTGATTAGTTGTCCCCAATGATGAAGTGAATTATTGTTATTGTTAAATGAACGTATATCTTTATCTTCTCCATAATAGTCAACTAACATTTGTAATAGCAGCAATCTATTTAAGCGATCGTCATTTTTATTTAAATATAGTAAGACATTAAGTTCTGTATTATCCAATCTTATATCATGAAAGATTTGTCGACCATTTTCTATACAAAATTGGTCTTTACAATACAATAATGGTAATTGTTTAGATTGGGAAGTACTAATAGATAGAATTCGATTATTAGATAATTCACTAACAAAAGTTATATTTGATAAATATTTTGGACTACTTTTAAGTAAATTTAATATCCATACACTTTCAGCAATTTTAAAATCATATTGATACAATATATATTCAATGAACCGCTGTTTTTCATAGTTAAGCCATGTATGATTCATATTTAACCCTACTTATAATAGTCTTTCGTATTCTTGGTCCCAATAAGGATTCTCAGGATCGAGTTTGCGAACAGACTCTAATATATTTTTAGCAGTTTCTACATTTCCAATTTCTATTAAATAATGGTAATAGTCATTTAAGAAGTCAATGTTTTGTGTTAAATCTGGATAAGCTAATTCGTAAAAATGCTGTGCTTCTTTATCTCTTTCTTCTTCTCCGAATGCATACCCAACATGCCAAGCTACTATTGGATCGATGTCTTCATGGTCAACATAAGTTAGCAAGTTAATTAAGCCAGTTGTGTTATCTTTTTCACGATAATAATCAGCAAGAATAATTGCAGCTTCTGTATAAGATGGATCAACTGTTAAAGCATCTTGTAAAAGAATTGCACCATGTTCGTCATTTGTTGTTAACATTAGTCTAGCTGTATCAGTCATTAATTCTTTATAATATGCATTTAATCTAAGACCTTCTTTACCTATTTCAATTGCTTTTTCATAATCTTTTTCAGATTCGTAAATTTGAAGTAAGTAATGGTAAGCTTGCATAAAGTCGGGATCTTTTTGTAGAAGCTTCTCAAGTTGTTTAATTGCTTCTCTTGTTAAGTCATTTTTTTGATAACTTATTGCTTGTTTGAAATAATCTTCAGCAGTCATATCCATTTCAGAAACATTTTCATAATATTTAATCGCTTCTTCATATGCACCACTTTGTAAACTCGCATCAGCCATACGTGAATAAATAGATATACCATTTATAATATCTTCACCTGTTTGCGTAATCGTTTCATAATTAGACATTGCTTTTAAATATTGACCGTCATAATAATACATTTCAGCTAAAGCAAAAGTAATAACGATGTCATCTGGTTCAATTTCTTTTGCTTCAATAAGTTTTTCAATTCCAACTTCGAATAATCCTTGTTGTTGATATAAATCAGCTTCTAGCATTAATTTTTCTGTTGAATGGGGGCTATTATATAGAACTTCATGTGCTTTATCTAAGTCATTTTGGTCGATAAGACCTTCTATATAATAAACGAGTAGTTCATTTTCATCTGGATAAAGTAAATAAAGTTCTTCAAATATTTTTACACCTTGATCGACTATTCCATATTTATATAATGTTTCTCCTAACATAAATAAAGCATCATGATCGTCAGATTGTAAAACTCTATTTACTTTCTCATCTAATTGTTCGATATTTTTCATATGAATATCGTCAATTACTTTATATACATCTTCCATATTTAAAGGACTCCTTCTATTCATTTATTAGAGATTTAAGTTCTATAAATGCATCTAATACTTCATCTTTAGAAACGGATTCAATTGTAAACGAAGCTTCGCCTTCTTGTAAAACCATTTGAATCGTTTGTCCAATATTCTTTTTGTCTTTTTTCATATAGTCAAAAATCAGCTCAATATTAGCATTATTTATGATGCTAAGTGGATATCCAAGTTCTTTTAAATAATTAATAAATATATGAATAGATTCTTGGTTATCAAAGAGATTTCTATTTTTATTTATGATTTTTTGGAATAAAATACCTATCATAACAGCTTCACCATGAGCAATTTTAGTTAAATATTCTAAACCATGTCCAAAAGTGTGTCCTAAATTTAAATGTTTACGTACGCCACCTTCGAACTCATCTTCAATGACAATTTTTAATTTTGTTTCTATACCCATTTTTAAAAAGGTATCTATATTCTCAAGACGTGACAGTTCTTTAATAGATGGATATTGATCCATTAAATGCCATGTATCAGTTTCACTGTTTAAAATAGCATGTTTATATACTTCTCCAAAACCACTTCTAATTTCTGTATGTGGTAATGTATTTAAGAAGTTTAAGTCATATATCACAGCGCGAGGTCTGTGAAATGCGCCAATTAAATTCTTACCGACTGAAGCATTTATTCCAACTTTGCCACCAATTGCAGAATCATGTGCAAGTAATGTGGTAGGAACTTGTATAAAATCAATTCCACGTAATAAAGTAGCTGCTAGAAAACCAACAAAGTCTCCTGTGGCTCCTCCACCAATAGCAATCAATTGTGACTGTCTATTAATATTTAAAGACAATATTTTTTCGCTAATCGATTCGAAGTACGACATTTGTTTGCAAGCTTCACCACTCATAATAGTTATAAATTTAATTTCCTGATTTTCAAGGTTTGCTTTAATATAATCTTTATGGAATCTATAAACATCTTGATCAATTAGAACGATATTTTGTTCGTTTTCTTTTAAAAAATGATTTATCTCTGCAAGTGCATTTTGCTTTAATATAATCGGATAGTTGTTGTCATTGTAAGTAGTTTCAAAAATCATTTCATCACCTAGAAATTTAAATTCCAATTACGATGATTTTTAACTGCATCTTGTAATTGGTCAATATGATTTGATTGATATTCTTCCGTAATTGCCTTAGCAACTTCAAATGCAATGACATGTTCACAAACTACGCTTGCTGCAGGGACTGCACAACTATCTGATCTTTCAATTGTTGCTTTAAAGCTATCTTTGGTATCTATATCAACAGAATTTAATGGTTTATATAGTGTAGGTATTGGTTTCATTACGCCGTTTATAACAATTGGCATACCATTCGACATACCACCTTCTAGTCCGCCAAGGTGATTTGATAAACGGTGGTATCCTTTTTCATTATCGTATGCAATTTCATCTTGAATTTCACTACCTGGTTTCTCAGCAGCTTTAAACCCTTCACCAAAACTTACGCCTTTGAAGGCATTAATACTAACCACAGCTTGAGCTAAACGCCCATCAAGTTTGCGATCATAATGTACATAACTTCCGATACCAGCAGGAATATTTTCAACAACTACTTCGACTATACCACCGATTGAGTCTCCATCTTTTTTCGCTTTGTCAATTCGGTTTCTCATTTTTTCAGCTACTTCATCATTAATACAACGTACATCGTTATGGTCAATGTTTTCTTTAACCTCTTCAAGCGTATATTCAAAATCGTCTTTTACGCCACCTATTTCAATAACTCTAGAATAAATATCTATATCTAAGGCTTTTAGTAAGATTTTTGAAACTGCACCAACAGCAACTCTTGCAGCAGTTTCACGCGCAGATGAACGTTCAAGTACATTTCTTAAATCTCTATGATTATATTTCATACCACCTACGAGATCTGCGTGACCAGGTCTAGGTTTAGTGATAACTCTTTTCATATTATCTAACTCTTCTTCAGTTAATGCGTCAGCACCCATGATTTTTCTCCAGTGTTTAAAGTCATCATTCTTCACGATGAGCGTAATAGGGCTACCTAAAGTATAACCATGTCTCACACCAGAAACTATTTCTACTGCATCTTTTTCAATTTGCATACGACGACCGCGACCATAACCTCCTTGACGTTTGAACATTTCTTCATTAATTTCATTTACGTCAATTTTTAAGTTAGCTGGAACACCTTCTATAATTACAGTTAGTTGCGGTCCATGTGATTCACCAGATGTTAAATAACGCATATAATCTCTCCCTACTGTTAATTAAATATAAAATTAATCATATCATATTTAACGCGTTAAATTAACAAAAAAGAAAGGAATCGTTTAACAAAAATTTGTTAAACGATTCCTTTCTCGTAATTATTTTTCATATACCCAATTTTCATTGTTTAATTTATAATTATTAAGTTCTGATTTATCAAACCATAAACCTATTTCACGTTCTGCTGACTCATTTGAATCAGAACCATGAATAATATTTCTTCCTAAATCAATACCATAATCCCCTCTTATAGTACCTGGAGCTGCTTTAGCAGGGTTTGTTTCACCAACAATTGTTCTTGTAACTTCAACTACATTATTACCTTCAACTACCATTGCAAATACTGGGCCAGATGTAATAAAGCTCACTAGTTTATTGAAAAAAGGTTTTTCAACATGTTCAGCATAATGTTCTTTAGCTAAATCTTCATTAGCTTGATATAATTTTGCTGCAACTAATTTTAATCCTTTTTGTTCTAGTCGTGAAACTACTTGACCAATTAAATTTCTTTGTACTGCATCAGGTTTAATCATTAAAAAAGTTCTTTCCATTGCGTAATCCCTACCTTTGTTTTATGTAAATCCAAGATAAGTTTATCATTGACTACAAGGAGTTGCAAGCGCTTTCTAATGGTTTCTATCTCTTATTTTTACAATTATTTCTAAAAGCATCTTTTTCCCTGATTCATTATTTAATGTATTGATTAAATTTTCTGCTTTCAGTAAATAATTATTGCTGACTTCTTTTGCCTTTTGCAATTCATTAGATGCTATAATTTCTTCTACTAATGAATCAAAGGTTTCTGCTGGACTCTCAACATGTAATTGATTAATACGCTCTTTAAATTCAGAAGAATTTCTCATTCTTAATAATACTGGTAAAGTAAGGTGTCCATTTCTTAAATCTGAACCAACTGGCTTACCTAACTTTTTCTCAGTGCTTGTAAAGTCCAATATATCATCAACAATTTGATAACTCATACCGATATAATAACCAATTTTAGTTAATTTTTTTACAGTTACATCATCTGCTCTAGCAGCATATGCACCTAATTCAGTAGACAATGAAATAAGCAATGCTGTTTTGCGCTTTATCCTTCTCAAGTAATTCGTTATAGATTGGTTTGAAACAAATTGATCTTCAAATTGAAATAATTCACCTCTACAAACTTCAATAATTCCTTGTGCTAATTGTTCGTGAAGTTTCGGATATTCAATCGTACTTACAGCATTTAATGATTGTGATAATAAGTAATTACCAGTTATAACTGCAGTTTGTACATCCCACTTCTTTGCAATTGTAGGCTTACCTCTTCGTTTGTCACTTTTATCAATTACATCATCGTGAACTAAACTCGCCATATGTATAAGCTCAAGTGTTGTAGCTACTGTGATTACATCTTTTGAATATTGCTCACCAAATTGACTTGCGATTAAAGTAAACAGCGGACGTATACGTTTACCACCAGAAGTTAATAAATATTGGCAAGCTTCATTTATAGTTGTTTGCTCACTATCTATATAATTATTCAATTGTCTTTCTATTTCTTTTACTTCTTTATTTATATGAATTTTTGTTTTGTCATACATGTAATCACCTTGTTATTTAGGTTTATAAGCTAAATGCATCGCTGAAACGCCACCAGTAAAGCTCTTAATTTTAATTCTTTCATATCCTACATCCGCAAACATTTCTGCTAATTCTTTTTTGCCAGGGAAATTTTCGGCAGACTCTTGTAACCAATTGTATTCTTGTAAAGACTTTGCAAATAGCTTCCCAAATAATGGCATGATATTCTTGAAATAGAATCTATACAATTGTTTAAATACTGGCATTGTTGGTTGACTCGTTTCTAAACATACAACCATACCTCCAGGCTTTACCACTCTTTTAAGTTCGTTTAATACATGTTTGTAATCTGGAACATTTCTTAATCCAAATCCAATTGTTACATAATCAAATTCATTATCTTCAAATGGTAAATTCATAGCATCACCATGAATCAAATGTATATTAGCCATATTATCCGTTTTTTTCTTACCTACTTCTAACATGTTCTCACTAAAGTCTAGCCCTACAACTTCTCCGTATGGGCCTACAGCATGGCTAAGTTGTATAGTCCAGTCAGCTGTTCCACAACATACATCTAAAGCTTTAGATCCAGGTTTAACATTCATTTGTTTCATCGTGTATTTACGCCATCTTTTATGCTGTTCAAAACTTATAATATTATTTAATGTATCATACTTTCCTGAAATGTTTTGGAAAACATCATGTACATGTTCTGATTTAGATTTATTATCCATTTAGTATTCATTCCTTTAAGTTTAAAAATATAGTCATTTTTATTTAGTAGTAATATGCATAAATGTCATCTTTTAATTGTTCTTTATCCATATTGATTTCATAATAATCTATTAGAGTTGTAATGAAAATAGATTCAATTTCTTTTATTTTCGTTGAATCAAGTGTCATATTTTCATTTGCTAAAGTTTGTTTTAATTCATTTTGTTTGCTGATTGCTTTAGTCATTGTATCTAAAAATATTAAATCCTTATTTAATGTAGCACATTTATAGAAATATGCACTAACAAGATCTCCTATTAAGATATCTTGATTAGATACATTTGCTTCACCGATTCGGTTTAAAAAGCGCATTGAGGCATCAATAGATATTGTAGCTAATTTCGCATGTATATCAATGTTAATATCATTTAATACATCTGCAATAATAGGATTAACTGCAGGTATATTTTTATTTTTAACGCCTTTTAATAAATTAGAAATTTCATAATTATAAATATTTTCAATTTTATCCATCTTATCACCTCAACATTATCACCTATATATCTTAACACTAAGTTTAAGTAATTGAAAATGCATATATTTATTTCATTTAAAGAAATAAGACAAATAAAAAAAGCCCTTTAAAAGGGCTTTGACACAATCAATTATTTAACTGCATCTTTTAATGCTTTACCTGCTTTAAATGCTGGAACTTTACTTGCAGGGATATCAATTTCTTTACCAGTTTGTGGGTTACGTCCTTTACGAGCAGCTCTTTCGCGTACTTCAAAGTTACCGAAACCAATTAATTGTACTTTTTCACCGTCAGATAAAGATTTTTGAATTGATTCGAACACTGCGTCTACAGCAAGACCAGCTTCTTTTTTAGTTAAATTAGCTTTTTCACTTACTGAGTTAATTAATTCTGTTTTGTTCATTTCAATTTCACCTCCCAAAAGGTTATCTAATGATATGTATAAATACCATTATGTTAAGACTTTAACACATCAACCAGTGCCACTGCAACGATTTACAAGCCATAAATGTATATTTTCTATAATTTTATTAATATTTTTTCACATTTGATTTAAAAACAGGCTCATTTTTGTTATTTATTGTAAATTCTGGTGAATATGCCGGTAGTATAGGCGTATCTTTATATAGTAAGTATCGAATGTCTGTACCTGGTTTAGGTAGTGATTTTTCTTTTTTTATAGCTTTTGCTAAATCTAAACGGTAATCAATTACAAAATCATTCCCTCCGTTCATATAAACAGGTAATCTTTCATTGCTATATGGACTAGGAACTGTAGGTGCTTTTTTAAAGCCATACTTTTTGTAATCAATTTCGTAGACGTTTGGTGCAACTTTCTTGCCAAGTTGTAACGGTTCACCACTCGCATCAATTCTAATTCTAAGATCTTTCAATACTTCAGATGTTCTTAAATCAATTAAGTGTACTTTTGGATCTTTATCGACATCCATAATGACATATTGATATATACCACCATTTTCAAATGAATTACCAGGTAATTGTGATAAGAACTTTGGCTTCAATTTATTAAAATCTACTGGGTGTTTTAAATAAATTGAGTAGCTGTCATCTCTTTCTTTAAGCGGTAATAATCCATTGCTTGCTTTCTGATATTCATCAACTGCCGTTTGAACCATATTTAATTGATCATTAGCTGGAACTTGATTTTCTTCTTTTTCTTTATCGGGAAATGCACATGCAGTTAAAAATAATGAACAACATAGTATAAGTATCGTAATTTTTTTATAGTTATGCATGGCTAGATCCACCTAATACAACAATCATAAATATACCAGCAAATATAAGAGAAACAACTGCTAGAAACATAGTAATTCCACTAATTATTTTGTTTTTAAATTTAAATCTTGATAAATATACGAGTATAATTGATAAAATCATAAAACCTATCGAATAAAAAGACACCCACATTAAATCCATTCTTGATATATCAAACATTTCATTACCCCACTTGCTTAAATATTCTCTGACTTTTTGTCACGTTCCATAAGATCTTTAACACCTTCTGAAACAGGATAATCTTCAAATAATACTCTATAAAGACCAGATGTAATAGGCATTTCTACATCATATTCTTTAGCTAAATTGTAAGCAGCTTCAGTTGTTCTTACACCTTCAACTACCATATTCATTTCTTCTAAAGCTTCGTCTAATGTTGCACCTTTGCCTAACATGTTACCGCATTTCCAGTTTCTTGAATGTACGGATGTACACGTTACTATTAAGTCACCAATGCCTCCAAGTCCAAGGAATGTCATCGGATCTGCACCCATTTTAACACCTAGACGCGTGATTTCTGCTAAACCTCTAGTAATAAGTGCTGCTTTAGCATTATCCCCATATCCAATTCCATCAGTAATACCTGCAGCAAGAGCGATGATATTTTTCAAAGCGCCACCAATTTCTATTCCGATCAAATCATTATTCGTATAAACACGGAAATAATCCGTCATAAATAAATCTTGTGCAAGTCTTGCTACTTCTTCATTTTCTGAGGATACTGACACTGTCGTAGGATGCTTAATTGCAACTTCTTCAGCATGACTAGGACCTGATAATACAGCAATTCCACCATTTAATTTAGAATCAATTGATTCATCAAGCATTTCAGAGATTCTTTTAAAAGTTACAGGTTCAATACCTTTAGACACGTGTATAAATACTTTCTTGCCATCAGCAATTTGATTTATATTTTCTGCAACTTCACGAATTGCTTTAGTTGGAACAGCAATAATAAATATTGAAGAATGATGAACAGCATCTTTTAAACTTGTAGAAGCTTTAATGTTTTCATTGATTGTAATTTCTTTTAAATATTTTGAATTAGTATGTTCTTTATTAATTTCATTGATTGTATTTTCAGTTTTCCCCCACATTAGTACATCATGTTGATTGTCAGCTAATACGTTAGCTAATGCAGTTCCCCAACTTCCTGTACCAAACACAGTAATATTTGACATATTTATCAATCCTTTAATTTAGTTTCTTTTTCTAGATATTAAATGAACTGGCGTTCCTTCATAACCGAATGCATCTCTTATGCGGTTTTCTAAGAAACGTTTATAAGAAAAGTGCATTAATTCAACATCATTAACGAATATTACAAATGTTGGAGGTTGGATTGCAACTTGTGTTGCATAAAAAATATTTAATCTTCTTCCATTATCTGTAGGTGTTGGATTCATTGCAACAGCATCTGTAATAACTTCATTTAAAGTAGAACTTTGTACACGCTTACGATGGTTTTCATCTGCCATTGTTATTAATGGGAATAATGTTCTTAATCGTGATTTCTCTAAAGCAGAAACAAATGCAATTGGAGCATAATCTAAGAATTGGAAGTTATCTCTAACTTTTTCTTCGAATTTTTTCATCGTTTTAGAGTCTTTTTCTACAGTATCCCATTTATTTACTACTATAACTATTGCTTTACCAGCTTCATGTGCATAGCCAGCAACTTTTTTATCTTGTTCAATAATACCTTCTTCTGCATCAATTACGACAAGAACAACGTTTGATCTTTCAATAGCTTTAAGTGCTCTTAATACAGAATATTTTTCTGTACTTTCATACACTTTACCTTTTTTTCTCATTCCTGCAGTATCAATTAATACGTACTCTTGTTCATCATAAGTATATAAAGTATCAATTGCATCTCTTGTAGTACCTGCTATTGGTGATACAATAACGCGTTCTTCACCTAAAATAGCATTTATCAAACTAGACTTACCAACATTTGGTCGTCCAATAAGTGATAATCTAATTGTTTCATCATCATAATCAGGTTCGTCATCTTCAGGAAAATGTCTAGCTGCTTCATCTAGTAAATCTCCTAATCCTAAACCATGTGAACCTGAAATTGGGAATGGTTCCCCGAAACCTAATGAATAAAAGTCATAAATTTCACTTCTCATCTCAGGGTTATCAATTTTATTAACTGCTAATACAACAGGTTTATTTGATTTGTATAATATTTTAGCTACCATTTCATCAGCTTGAGTTACACCTTCACGACCATTTGCCATGAAGATAATTACATCCGCTTCATCTATAGCTACTTCTGCTTGTGCTCTAATTTGTTTTTGGAATGGCTCATCGCCTAAGTCAATGCCACCAGTATCAATTAAATTAAAGTCATGTGTTAACCACTCACCACTTGAATATATTCTGTCTCTCGTAATACCTGGTGTATCTTCAACAATTGATACTCTTTCTCCAACAATTCTATTAAAAATTGTAGATTTCCCTACATTTGGTTTACCTACAATTGCTATAATGGGTTTCGTCATAAACCTACTTCCTCTCATTCATAATCCTTTTTATTTTAACATATCATCACAGTTTAGCCTATGGAATTAAAAAAAGCCATTCAAAGTTTATTTGAATGGCTTTTTAGGATTATAATTTAAAATCTTTTAATTTATCTCCGAAGACATCACCCAATGTTGGATTATCATCATCAGAATTTGTTTGATTTAAATAAGACTCATCATAATCTGTTTCTTGTTCAATTGTATCTTTAATTGATAAAGAGATTCTTTCTTCATCCTTATCTATTGATAAAATTTTAACTTGTACATCTTGTCCTTTTTCTAAAACTTCATCAGGTTTACCTATATGTTCGTGACTGATTTGTGAAATGTGTACCAAACCTTGTAAACCTGCACCTATTTCCACAAATGCGCCAAATTGTGCTAATCGAACTACTTTACCTGGTACTATATCTCCAACTGAGAAATTATTATCTATTTGTTCAAACGGACTTGGTAAAGTATCTTTGATTGATAAAGAAATTCTTTCAGCGTCTCTATCAATAGCACGAACTTTAACCTTAACTGTATCTCCAACAGTAACTACTTCTTCTGGTGATTTAACATGATCGTGTGATAATTCGGAAACATGTACTAATCCATCTATTCCACCTAAATCAATAAAAGCCCCAAAGTTAGCTATTCTTGCTACTTTACCTTCTAATACATCACCTTGAGATAAATTGTTTAAGAAATCTTCTTTTTGTGAGCTTAAAGACTCTTGTTCAATTTTTTTATGACTTAAAATAACTCTGTTGTTAGTTTGATCTAATTCTTCAATTTTAAGTGTTAATACTTTACCTAAATAATTTGAAAAATCTTCAATGTAGTTAACTGATATTAATGAAGCGGGTATGAAACCGCGAATACCTGCATCTACAACTAAACCGCCTTTTACAACTTCTGTTACTTCAGCTTCGATTGTTCCATCTTCATCAAGGATTTTTTGTAGTTTCTCGTATGATAAGTTCTCGTCTAATTTACGTTTTGATAATATATAATGACCACTATCTTCGGTTTGTTCAATCTTAGTTACAAACGCTTCGATTTCATCACCAATATTGACGACTTCGTTGGCTGTTTCGATGTGTTGAGTTGACAGTTGGCTTATTGGAATGATGCCATCAAACTTACCACCCTCTATGTGTACAACTACTTGTTTATCTTCTATTTGTTGTACAGTACCTTTTACTTTGTCACCTTCTTGCACTTCATTTATCATGGATTCGTTGAATTCTTCCGTCATCAAAATTGCCTCCTTTAAATAAATATCATAATAATAACTTCTTATAAAGAAGCTAAATTGTCAAGAAATTCGAACTATTTAGTTCATTTTACTTTTTGCTAATTCTGAAATTTTATTTGTCACTTCTTCTATAGTTAATCCGGTTGTATCAATACTTATAGCATCTTCAGCTTTAACTAAAGGTGAGATTTCACGATTCATATCATATTGATCACGACGTTCGATATCTAATTTTAAAGATTCTAAATCTGATTCAATCCCTCTTAATTCATTGTCTTTCAAACGTCTTAAAGCACGTTCTTCAACAGATGCAATCATATATATTTTAAGCTCTGCATCTGGTAATACCGTAGTTCCTACATCTCTACCATCCATTACAACATTCTTTTCATTTGCTAACTTTTGTTGTTCATTAACTAAAAATGTTCTGACTGGTTCTTTAGAAGCAACGTAAGAAACTTTTTGCGTTACATCATTTTGTCTTATTCTTTCTGAGACATCTTCACCATTTAAAATAACTCTCTGACCATTATCTAAAACTATTTTCAAATCAATCTCTTTAACAAGTCGGTCAAAATCTTCAGTTTCTTGTTCAATGTAATATAGTGTTATTGCTCTGTACATAGCACCAGTATCTACATAAATCATATTAAATTTTTGCGCTACTAATTTAGCGATTGTACTTTTACCAGCAGCAGCTGGACCATCTATTGCAATATTTATTTTCTTCATTTGTATTAACCTCTCTTGTTCTTTAATCCTATATATTTTATCATAAACTATAATCATATGAATAGGAGGAAAGAAATGAAGAGAATATTAGTTATACATACAGGTGGAACAATAAGTATGTCAGAAGACAAAGATACAGGTAAAGTAGAAACAAATTCAGAACATCCAATGCACAGACATCAAGAGTTTATACAATCTTTAGGTGATATTACAGAAATCAACCCATTTCAAGTACCTTCTCCACATATGAACAATCAATATATTATTAAATTGAAAAATATCATATGCGAATCTATCAAGAATGATGAATATGATGCTTTTGTTATTACTCATGGTACTGATACGTTAGAAGAAACTGCATATTTATTAGATTTAACAATAGATACTCAGTTACCTATAATTTTAACAGGTGCTATGAGATCTTCCAATGAAATAGGTTCTGACGGTTTATATAATTATGTTTCAGGATTGAAAGTAGCATCAACTGATGATGCTAAAAATAAAGGCGTAATGGTAGTATTTAATGACGAAATCCATACAGCTAAAAACGTTACAAAGACACACACATCAAATACGAGTACTTTCCAAAGTCCAAACTATGGACCAATAGGAAGTGTCACAAAAACGCATGTAATATTTCATCACCAGCCATTTCTTAATAAGAAATATACAGAAATTAATCCTGATATGAAAATAGGTATTGTAAAAGCACATATGGATATATCTAGTGACCTATTCAATTTCTTCGTCGACTATAAATATGACGGATTAGTTATAGAAGCACTTGGGCAAGGTAATATGCCTCCTACAGCATTAGAAGGTATAAAAAGCTTAATAGAAGCGGAAATACCTGTAGTGATGGTTTCTCGATCATTTAACGGAATTGTTGGTGGTATATACGCATATGAAGGTGGCGGATATCAACTACAGCAAATGGGCATTATTTTGTCGAATGGGTTAAATGGCCAAAAAGCAAGATTGAAACTTTTAGTAGGACTAAGTAATAATTTAACAAAAGAAGAACTCGTTCAATATTTCTCATAAAAAAACACCCTGTTATAAGGTTTAATACCAATAACAGGGTGTTTTTTTATGATTCTAGTGGTGTTTGTTTTTTTCTATCTATGTCTTGTGCGATTGTACCACCATGATACTTCCCATTTTCTATGAAAATAGTATTAGCATCATTTCCAGCTGCAATAACTCCAGCTATATATAAATTCTCAACATTGGATTCCATCGTATCTTTATTAAATGATGGAGCTGTTCCAAATTCGTTTGTAATGGTTTCAACGCCACATGATTCTAGAAACTTATAATCTGGATGATAACCGATCATCGCAAATACAAAATCATTTTTAATAGTGTGAGATTTTCCCTCTTTAGAGAAAGTTAATGTTTCTTCATCGATGCGTTCTACTTCACTGTTAAAATGCATTGTAATTTTTTCGTGGTTTGCAAGCGATTCGAAGTTAGGCAATATCCATGGTTTAATACTCTTAGAATATTCTGAACCACGATATAGAACTGTTACTTTTGCTCCAGCTTTCTCTAATTCAATTGCAGCATCTACTGCAGAATTTTTTCCACCAATTATAACGACATCTTGATTAAAATAAGGATGAGCTTCTTTAAAGTAGTGCATAACTTTACTTAACTCTTGCCCTTCTACTTCTAATGAATTAGGTTGCCCATAATATCCAGTTGCAATTGTTAAAAATCTAACTTTGTAGGTTTGTTTAGTTGTAGAGACTAAAAATCTATTATCCACTTTTTTAACTGCTAACACTTCTTCAAATGTTCTAACATCAAGCTGATGATGTTTAACGACTTCTCTATAATAAACAAGTGCTTGATTTCTTTTAGGTTTTAAGTCTTCTACGATAAAGGGTACATCCCCGATTCCAAGTTTATCACTTGAAGAAAAGAAGGTTTGATGAGTTGGGTAATTATAAATTGCATCTACTACATTACCTTTTTCAATTACAACTGTATTAATACCTCTTCTTTTTTGTTCGATTGCCGCACTTAATCCACATGGACCTCCACCGATTATTAAACTTTCATATTCTTGCATGTACCTTCACTCCTTATAATATCCTCAATCATTATATCAATAAAGAGAGATTATTAAAATAAATTGTTTCTAAATTAAACAAAGAACACAGGTAAACAAACAATTTATAAAGAATTAAATAAAAAAAACAGCCAACAAAATTACTCATTGTTGGCTGCTGATATTAATTGTCTTCAGTTACATCTAGAACTTTAAATCCATTTTTAGATAAGTACTTGATAAACTTATTAATATTATTTGATTTTTCAACTTTAATAATCATTCTACGATACATCTTATCCGTTTCATCAAATGTTACAAATGAAATCGTATTTAATTTATATTTAGCTATAATACTTGATAATCGCTTAATTCTACCTTCAGCTTCAACTGATGTAATAGCAATTCTAACCCCTTTTTGTTTCATACCGAAAGCTGACTTAAATTGTTCCATAACATCATATCTTGTAACTACCCCAAGAAAATCTTTTTCATCATTTACTACTGCAAGAATCGGAAAATCTTGCAAATTAAGTAGTGACTCTTCAACTACAAGATTTTCATTTAATGAGTGTAAATCTAATGTTAAGATTTCTTCGATTAATGTATCCGCTATAAAGTTATCTCTAGATACATTTTCTTTTTTAAAGAAATAATGTCTAAAAATACTATATCTTGTGATCATTCCTATATACTTTCCATCAGCTACAACTGGTAAGCCATCAATCCCGTGATGTTCCAACTTATCGAGAGCTGAGTGAATCGTATCTTTTGGATGAGCAATGTAACATTTTTCTTTCGGTATCATTATATTCGTTAAATACATAAATCCATCCCCTTTTGTATATGTCTATGGTATTACTAAGTTCTGACCTTGTGATATTTCATTGCCAGAAATACCATTTGCTTGTCTAATTTTCTCTACATTTTCAGGTGAACCACTTCCATAATATTGAATAGCTATACGGTATAAGTTTTCTTTTCCTGTTACTGTATGAGCTTCTTGCGATTGACTTTGATTATTTTGCGTGTTTTGATTTGCTTGATTATTTGCTGCATCTTGTGCGGCATTTTGTACATCTTCATTTTCAGCACTTTCGTTGTATTGATTCATACTATTGTCGCTGTTTTGACTTTGGTCTTGATTAGCTTGGTTATTTTGTTCATCAGAATTGTTTTCATTTGTGTTGTTTGATGAATTGTTTGCAGAATCACTAGAAGCATTTGAGTTACTATCTTTATCTGAATCACTTGATTTTTTATCATTGTTTTCAGATTTTTTCTCATCTTCTTTTTTAGCTCGGTCTTTTTCGGTTTGTTCATCTGCTTTTTTCTTAGTATCACTGTTTGTTTGTTCAGTTTTTTCAGCAAGCTCTTTACCATTATCTTTATTTGCACCATTTAAATACATGCCAAGGAATAGAGCTAGGGCACCTAAAATAAGAATAGCCGCAATAATAGGTATTAAAGCTTTTTTAAATTTATTAGAATTACCATCGTCTCCATTATGACCACTTTGACCGTTGTTACCACCATTAGGAGGCGTTCCTCCACCAGAAGCTCCAGCTCCAGCTACTCCTGCACCGGCAGCTGCGGCAGCACCTTTTTTCTTACCAGCCTTATCATTTTCAGCGTGTTTATTACTATCTTGTTTATTTTGATTTTTGTTGTCTTTATTTTTTGCTGAGGCTGCTACTCCAGCTCCAACTGCTCCTGCTCCAGCAGCTGCGGCAGCGCCTTTTTTCTTATTAGACTTATCATTTTCAACATGTTTATTATCATCTTGCTTTTCTTGATTTTGATTGTCTTTATTTTTTGCTGAACCTGCTACTCCTGCTCCAACTGCACCTGTTCCAGCAGCTGCGGCAGCACCTTTTTTCTTACTAGACTTATCATTTTCAGCATGTTTATTATCATCTTGCTTTTCTTGATTTTGATTGTCTTTATTTTTTGCTGAGGCTGCTACTCCAGCTCCAACTGCTCCTGCACCGGCAGCTGCGGCAGCACCTTTTTTGCTATTTTTATCATTTTCTGGTTTCTGTTGTTGTTCAGGTTTGTCAGTTAAAGATTTTTTCGGACGTTTCTTACTAACATTATTATTTGAAACGCCTGAATCTGCACCAGTTGCTCCAACTGCAGCTTTATTAGATGTTGTAGGTTCTTCTTTAGTTTCTTGTTCTTTCGGAGTATCTGAAGTTGAACTCTGTTTATTTGCTTCTTCTTTTCTTCGTTGTCTTCTTAATGCACCTCTTGGAGGATAATGCTGTTCTTTTTTACTTTGTTGCTTATTATCTTGTTTTGAATCTTCTACTTCTTTCCGATTAGATTGACTATTATTGTTCGTCTCTTCGTTGTTTATTTCTTCTTTCTTTACCTTGTCTTCAGGTCGTTCTATCGGTTGACGACTCTTTTCAAATTCGTCTTTAAAATTATCTTTAGACAATAAACTCACCTCATCATTAACTTATTGATTTCAATTATATTGAATTACACTTTATTATATCCCTGTTCAACTTATCAAGTAAAGCAATCCTATTAAAATATTGCATTTAATCTAATTTGATATGTTGTTTTTCTCTTTACTTCTTTAATATTAGGCAATTTTATTAAATTTGCATTGTTACAATTATCGCAGCAGTTCTCATTTTGCATGACTTTCTCGTTAAAATATTGCATTAAATAAAGCCTTCTACAACTATCAATTTGAGCATAATTTTTCATGTAATTAAATGCATAACTTTTTTGATCTTGCTCAGCTTGTATTTTAGCTTTTAATTTATTGATAGGATATAGCTCAAGAAGGAACTTTATATTCATCGTAACCTCCTCATTTAACTGATACCCTTGTTCATATAAATTAAGCATATCTATATCAATTCCATGATCATTAGCTAAATGATTAAGTATAAGTAAATCACGTGGTGTAAATAAACTGATTGCTTGTGACTGTTCTCCATCTCGACCTGCTCTACCAACTTCTTGAACAAATTTAGATGGTGAAGTTGGTAAATGATAATGAATAACTGTTCTAACATCTTGTTTGTTTATGCCCATTCCAAAAGCACTCGTTGCGACGATTATCTTAATGTCATTATTAATAAATTGTGTTTGAACTGTAGTTCTCTCTTGATAATCTAAATCGCCATGATAAATACCCGTTAAATATCCTTCTTTATAAATCATATCAGCTAGTTCATGACACTTTTTTTTGGAAGATACATAAATTATTGTTGGTCCCGTCTCTTTAATTTCATTTAATAAAAATTTATCTTTTTCTTCTTCACTTTCAAAATTAAAATGATGATACATAATATTTGAACGATTTAAACCTTCTTTATGTATTTCAAATTGTCTTTTTGTTATTTCTTGAATGTCTATTATCATTTTTTTGGTTAAAGTAGCAGTTAAAGCAATAACTTGAGAATGAAGAAAGTGTTGCGTCACTTTTGAAATCAATGCATAGTGTGGTCGGAAATCAAATCCCCACTCACTCAGACAATGTGCTTCATCCAATACAATATATTTTAAATTTATTGATTTAAAATATTTGAAGTTATGCTCTTCATAAATAAATTCTGGACTACAAAATATAAATTGATAATTCTCTAAATGTTTAAATATGTCTTGTTTCTCATCCATCGATAAAGCAGAATGTATTGCGACTGCATTCTTTTCTCCATTTAATTTCATTTGAACAACTTGATCATCCATTAATGAAATTAAAGGTGATATTATCAGTACTCTACCTCCCGTGATATATGCTGGTAGTTGGTAACACAAACTTTTTCCAGCACCTGTTGAAAGGATACTTAGTACATCGTGACCATCTAATATATTTTGAACTGTTTCTTGTTGGCCACTTCTAAATGTTTCATATCCAAAATACTTTTTAAGTTCTTCTTGTAGCATTTAATCCCTCCATTGCAAAGCAAACATACATTAATTTAATTTCAAAATAAGTAAATTCGCCTAAAGTTTCATAATAATATTTTAAATTTTGATTTGGTTTATCTTCAAAGACATTTACAAATTTTGAATATTTAATGTCATCTATGTACATGTTCATATCAGTTAAATAGCCTTTAATATACATTTCTATTATATGATCGTGAATTGTATGAGTTTTAACATTTTTCATAATAGCTAATTGTTCGATATCGTATGTTTGATTTAACAATTGATATGTCGACAAAGTTTGCTGATGTAATTTAGGTTGAAATTTAATTTGTGATAAAATTGGATATCTTTCTTGATTTTGTATTGTAATTTGTATCAACTGATATTCTTCTACTAAGCGTTCTTTTAATTCGATTATGGATATTTCTTCAATCTGTGATATTTGTTCTGTTGTATATGGTGTTTCACGATAACCAGCTAATAAATAATGAACATAAATTCCACTAAAATAATGATCTATATCTTCAAATAATTGATTAACTTCTTTTATAAATTCTTCTTCGTGATGATTGTTAATAGATATGTATAATTCTTTTGCTTTGAATTGAATTGTTTTATCATTAATAATAGGTTGGTAAGAGAAATGCTCATGTTTTCTCTGGCTAATCATTTGTATTAACAATAATATAGTGCCTACTGCTTGAATAGCTTGTTGATAGAAAAAATTACCTACAATAGGATTTTGATTTTTTATTGGTTCTTGTTCAACTATCATTTCGAAATCATTGTATTTTAAATTTGGTAGACATCCATAATATAATTTTAAATGCTCAATACTAGCATCAAAATAGGTCTGATGTGTTTTCTTTCCAATTAAAATATTATAAATACTTTTATGCGTTTTATTTTCATGTTTCATAGAAAGGGCTTTCAAAATTAATTCTTTCAAATAAATCACCTCAATTAATATAAAAATGTTGAAAAATATAAGTGTTATCACTAAAATAAGTATGTATAATAAGTGTAGCATGTTTTTTAAAGGAGGCGAAAATTTTGGCTAAATACACAATAGTAGATATGGATACATGTATCGCATGTGGTGCATGTGGAGCAGCTGCCCCCGATATATATGATTATGACGACGAGGGAATCGCCTACGTAATATTAGACGACAATAAGGGAATCGAAGCTGTTCCTGAAGAGTTACTCGAAGATATGGAAGATGCTTTCGAAGGTTGTCCTACAGATTCAATTAAAATAGCAGATGAATCGTTTGACGGAGACGCACTTAAATTCGAATAATATAGATTAAATTAAGATTTTAGAATATAACAATCTTTACACATAAGGGAGTAGAAATTCATTGAACAAATGGTTTCTACTCTTTTTTTATTTAATAACATTATAAAAAAACACCCAATCCATTGCAATCAATTTTGGATTGGGTGTTCTATTTGAATTTCATTTACTTTATAATCGTTTTAAGTTTATCAAATATCAGTATATATATAATAGAAATCACGATACCTTTTATTAAGTTAAATGGGATGATCCCTGCTGAGACAATTAATTTTAAATTATGTGTTAAGTCTGCTAAATTCATAATTTGACCATATAAAGGTAATAAAACAAAATAGTTCATTAAACTCATAAATATCGTCATTAAAATTGTTCCTGTTAATAAGCCATAGCCCATAAACAATTTATTTTTTTTAATACGGTAAAAATAGTATGTTGGTATAATTAAACAGATTGAAGCTAGAAAGTTTGCCGTGTTACCTATAGGTTCATGAGATACAATTAAAAAGTTCAATACGTTCTTGAATAATGCAACCAAAATACCCGATACAGGACCAAAAGCAAATGTTGCAACAAGTACTGGTACATCACTAAAGTCCATAGTTAAATATGGCGGTAAAAATGGCAATGGAAATTTTATAAACATTAAAATAAAGCTAATTGCAATAAGCATACTTACAGTGAGTAAGCGCTTTGTTTTGTTATCGTTAGACATATAAACTCCTCCTATTCATCTCGTAAGAATAGGAGGAAAGCAATAGCTAAATAAACCTAGTATTAACTAGATTTTTCCTCCATCTTCTCCCATCCAGACTTTAACTGTCGGCCTTAGATTTTCACTAAGTCAGCCAATACATAAATATTTACGTATCAGGTCGCGGGCTATAACCGCCGGTATGGAATTACACCAAACCCCGAAGATGAATTTTATTAAATTTTATTTTTATGATTCATATATTAGCACATTACTAAACAATTTTCATCAAAATTACTCACAATCATTTTATTTCGGTAAAGTAATTGTAAATTGAGTTCCTTTACCTTCTTCACTTTTAACATTAATCGTACCATCATGAGCATCAATAATCTTTTGTACAATAAATAAGCCAAGTCCTGTACCATGTTTACCTCTCGTACGAGATGCATCCACTTTATAAAATCGATCAAATATTTGCTCTAAGTGCTCTTTTGCAATACCTACTCCAGTATCGTTAACAATAATAACAAAGTCTTCTTCTTGTGTATCATCAAAAATCACTTCAATTGAATCGTTCTGATGAGTATACCTCATAGCATTATCTATTAAATTTGTTAAAATTTGTTCGATTCTATCGCTATCACCATACCAATTTGTAGCATCACCAAGATGTTCAAATGATAAATTTAGTCCATTTTCTTTTGCTTGTGGTAAAAATTTAGTGTCAATTTTATTAATAAGTGTTGAAATATTAAATGCTTCTAAATTGACTTTAATCCCTTCAGCATCCATTTTAGCAACTTCTAAAAGTTCATTAATTAATCTGCTCAATCTTTTAGATTCATCTAAAATGATATAAAGAAAATCATCTATATCTTTTTGTTCTGTCACGATACCATCAACTATTGCTTCTGTATAACCTTGTAGCATAGAAATAGGTGTTCTTAACTCATGAGAAACACTCGCTATAAAGTCTTTTTTCATTTGATCCATATGGTGTTCATCAGTCATATCACGAATAATAACAACAATTCCTGATGAACCATCATTTTGAATGCTATCAATATATGTTGATATAACAACATAATATTTATGTCCTAATTCGTATTCAAAGAATTGAGTGTTTTTATCTTTAAATGTTTCATTTCTTTGAGTAGATATATCAACATGTGCATATTCTCTAATTTCCTGTAAAAATGTATCTGCTTTCGAATTTGAGATAATTATTTCATTTTTATCGTTTATCCCGAGCACGCCATCTATCATAGAATTAATCAATTTTTCTTGGATATTATTTTTTGACTTAACGTCATCAATGTTTGTTCTTATATCTTTACTCATTTTATTAAATGCTAATCCAAGTTCACCTATTTCATCACGAGTATAGATAGGAACTTTCTCTGTATAATGTCCTTTTGCAACTTTAAATGCTGCATGTTTAAGTTGTATAAGTGGCTTAGTAATTCTATTAGATAAGAAAAAGGCAAATACTGTACTGACTATTAACAATATAATTGCAGAGACTAATATACTAAGTGTTACTACGTTTTGAGCTTCTTTTATGGAATTAATATCTTGAAATAAAAATATACCTGCCTCATCTTCTTGGAAAGCTTGAGATGGATAACCTAATAAGATGTATTGATGTTTTTCACCTTTATATGATAGTTTAATTTCTTTTAAAACGTGTTCATCATTGTTAAAAACTTTATCAAAAGATTGATTTGTTCTTATTTCATCAATCATGACATCTTTTAGTGGATCTTCTGATTGTTTAGTTAAATCTTGTTTGTTTTTAATTATAATCAGTCCAGCAGGATCTTCTACTAATTCTTTAGCATAATCAATTACAGATTCCTTCTCATGTGAGTTAAGAAGTAAACGTTCAATTTTACTGGCATTATTGTATAAGTTTTCACCGGTTGTTGAAGTATTATATGATTGCAAAAAAGTTATAAGAAAGGCGCTTAATAAAAGTAAAACTGTCGTTACTATTAAAATAATAGATAACCACAGTTTTACAACCACACTATTTAACCGATTCATTATTCAGGAACCTCAAATTTATAGCCAACGCCCCAAACAGTATGAATCATTTGAGCTGCTTCTTCTGAAACGCGATTTAACTTTTCTCGTAACCTTTTTACATGAGTATCAACAGTTCTTAAATCTCCGTAGAACTCATAATGCCATACTTCTTTTAAAAGTTGTTCTCTATCAAATACTTTATCTGGTGATTTTGCTAAGTACAATAATAATTCATATTCTTTAGGCGTTAAATTTACTTCTTTGTGATCAGCTAGCACACGATGTGCGTCATTATCAATCACTAGATTTTCAAATACAATTAAATCTTTAGCAGTACTTGTCTGATTAACAACAGAATGATTAGTTGTACGTCTTAACAGAGCTTTAACACGTAATACAACTTCTCTTGGAGAAAATGGCTTTACAATATAGTCATCTGCTCCAATTTCAAAACCTTCTACTCTATTATTTTCTTCTCCTTTTGCAGTAAGCATAATAATAGGTGTTGATTTTGTTTCTCTAACTCTTTTACATACTTCAATCCCATCTATTTCGGGTAACATTAAGTCTAATAATATACAGTCATAATCTTCGTTTAAAGCTTTATCTAACGCAATTTGTCCATTTTCAGCTTCATCTGTTTCATAACCTTCTCTTTCAAGATACATTTTTACTAACTTGCGAATTCTATCTTCATCATCTACAACTAAAATACGATCTGTCATACTTGCTTAACTCCCTTCTAGCAATTTTTAAGCATAAGAATGTAAACCAGCTACAATTAAGTTAACTGCAATAACATTAAATAGGATAATTGCAAGACCACCAACAGCTAACCATGCTGATTTGCGACCTTCCCAACCTTTCCCTAATCTTAAGTGTAGGAATATCGCATAGTACAAGAATGTGATGAGTGCCCATACTTCTTTAGGATCCCATCCCCAATATCTACTCCATGCCATTTGAGCCCAAATGCTCGCGAATAAAATACCACCCAGAGCAAATAAAGGAAATCCTATTATAACTGCTCGATATCCTATTTCATCCATTAAGGATAGATTGACTTTTTTCGTCAATGGTTTCATTAGACTGAACAATGTTTTTCCTTTTAAAATCAATCTCAGTATACCATACAAGATAGAACCAATCACAATTGACCATATTACTGTATTGAGTTTCTGAGCATTGATTACGGCTGGTAATTCAATTTTAATCCAGCTCAATATATCGTTTCTTTCAATTGGTTCATAATCACTTCCTGAAACATGATCAACAAGCAAGCTGTCTTGCTGTGTCACAAATGCAGGTAAATGGTAATGTTGTACAGAATTACTGTCGTTTTTATCAATAAAGAAGAATGTGTCATCATATCCAACAATATCTTTCATGATTACAGTTGTTAAAATAAAACCTATGATGATTACAACGAAATACATAATCACTTCAACAAAGAAGCTATGTATCGTTTTTTCTTTTGGATCAACTGCTGCAAATAAATATATTAAACCAGCAACACAACTAATAGATAATATACCGTAAGAAATCGTTACTGTGATTACATGTATTGCTAACCAACTAGATTGTAATGCAGGTATTAATGGTGATACATCTCTAGAAAACATACTTGCATATGCAATTAGTAACATTGCAATTGGTAGTACGAATAGTGCAAGAATTGGTGTTTTGTAAATTGAATAAATAACAAGGAATCCTCCTACCATCATGATTCCAAACATCGTTAAAAATTCATACATATTACTAACTGGTGCATGACCAGCAGCAATCCATCTCGTAAGAAAGTAAATAATTTGTAATACGAAACCAACAACTGTTAAAATAATTCCAATTTTTTCAGCTCTTTTTTTAGATGAACGAACTGAAAAAGAAAATGGCACAATTGCTATTAAATATAGTATAAATGCCGAATATAAACTAATATTACTAATATTTAAAAATAAATCTTTATCCATTATTTGCCTCCTTGCTTTCGTGAATATCTTCTTTTGTATCTTTGATATGTGAAATTTGATGTTTATCTAATACTTGATTGATCTCTTTACTAAATCCATAGTAATTCTTATTTGTATGGGCTGCAATATTAAATTCACCATTGTCACTATTAATCCAAATACGTCTGTGATTAATATATGAACCAACTGCTAGGCCAATTAAGAAAATGACAAATCCAGTAAATAATATTGGTAATGTTAAATCTTTTTTAACTGCTAACACAGTTGCCCATTGATTCGTAGCATTAGCGAACTTCACATCATATTGATTGCCTTTTGATATATCTTCTGATTCTTTAATTCTCAAGAAACTAAATTCAGGTTTCTCACCCTTTTTAGTAACTTCAAACACAAAAGCAGGATTATTTGGATTTGGTGATTTAGTAGCTAATACACCATTTTCTATTTTTTCATAGTCTGGTGCATAACTTCTTAATTTTACTGTTAAATCATCAGTAAGTTTATATTCCTTTTTAGGACTTTCCAAATTAACAGTAAATGATTCACCTAAAGATTTTCCGTCTTTCGTTTTTAAGTTAAAAGTCATATCTTTTAATAAAGAATTATCAAAGCTACTTTGATAAAATTGCAAATTGTCATATGTTAATGGATGATTTACTTTTATAGAATCTGTAACTACTTCTTTTAAGTTTGCTTTCGAACCTATAACATCTTGTTGATCATTCTTGTATAACGTAGCTTTAGTCTCATAATTTTTAGCAATTTTATTTAAACTTGGATCGATTGATTCCGCATTTGTATTAGATTGAGACTTTTGATCATACTCTTCGTATATAAAGTCATTGTTTTTTATATAATATGCTCTATCAGTTCCAGGAACAGGTTTAGTTTCACCTTCTTTAACATAAACCATTTCATCTAAATAAAAGCCTGGTAAAAATCTAAGCATAGCACCGAATAACAATATAATAAGTCCTGTATGATTAATGTAAGGACCATATCTAGATAAGCGACCTTTTTCAAGTAACAAATGATTGTCTTCTTGTTTTACTTTGTATCTTTTTTCTTTAAATGATTTACCAATACTATCTAAGTCAACTTCACTTCTAGTAGACATGTTTAATCTTTGACGTTTATAAAATGTGCTGTGTTTTTTTGTTCTTTGATTTTTCAAAGACTTATGTAATGGTATACCTCTATCTATACTAGATGTAATAATTGAAAAGGCAACTAAGCCAAGTAAAATTAAAAACCACCATGAAGTATATAAATTATGAAATCCTAATTTGTAGTATAACAATCCTAACGATCCGTAATGTTCATAATAATATTGTTCTGGATTAACATTCATAGGAATGAAATATTCTTGCGGGAATATAGTACCTATTGATGCTGCTACAACAGTTATTATAAGTAATGTAACCCCAGTTTTAATTGAAGCAAAGAAATTCCAGACACGATCTAAAATTGTTCTATTCTTAGTCTTTGAACGTATTGCTTGGCCATCATAACGCATAACGTCAGTTGTTTTTTTCTTATCGTAGTCGTCATTTATTAAACGACCACAGTTTAAGCAGAGTTGAGTACCTTCAGGGTTTTTATGCCCACACTCACAAATAATTTGCTTGTTACTCACCTTAAATCCCCCTCTATTTCACTTTGACCATTTCCATTTCTTTGATGATTTGTTTTTTAGAAAGTTCACCAGTATGCTTAGACTTAACTTTACCATCTTTATCAACAGTAATAGTTGTAGGTAATGGGTTTACTCCATATGCATCAGTGACCAAATTATCATTATCCATCGCAACATTAAATGATGGTGTTTCTTTTAATGAACTTAAATATTGTTTAATTTGTTGTGGATTATTTCTTACATGTATAGCAATGACTTCTACGCCGTTATCTTTATAGTTTTGGTATTGTCTTTCAAGTTCAGGCATTTCACGTTTACAAGGTTCACACCATGTTCCCCAGAAATTTATTAATACGCCTTTTCCACGAAAATCTTTTAAGTTAACTTTTTTTCCATCAACAGTTTCAAGTTCAAATAGAGGAGCCTCATCTCCTACTTGAGCAATTTTATCATTATCTTTAGTAAGGCTAGACCATACTGTAAATATAATTGCGAGAAGAATAACCGCCGTAATAACAATTTGGAGTATAGTCTTCTGTTTTTTCTTCATTTATTATTATCCTCCCTAACACAATAAAAAAACCATACATGTAAAATGTTATGGTGTTTTGTATAGTATATCATGACTAAAAAGCAGATTAGTGGCATTATTGTGAACGTTTACAGTTTATTTACCATCTTGTGCTAAATGTCTTAAT
Source organism: Mammaliicoccus sp. G-M28 (assembly GCF_022386595.1). Classification (NCBI taxonomy): domain Bacteria; kingdom Bacillati; phylum Bacillota; class Bacilli; order Caryophanales; family Staphylococcaceae; genus Mammaliicoccus; species Mammaliicoccus sp. G-M28. The sequence continues at coordinate 275,738 of NZ_JAJNIF010000003.1, read as the reverse complement.
ACTTTTATTTCATGTGGTGACATTGTTCTACCTTGACCTGCATTTAACCCTTTTAAATTTAAAGGTCCATATTCAACTCGTGATAGTTTCACAACTTCATGTCCAAAGTGACTAAACATTCTTCTAACTTGTCGATTTCTACCTTCAGTAATCGTAATTTCAACATGTGTTACATTGCGTTCTTTATCCTGACTTTTCACTTTAACGATTGCTGGTTGTGTTAAACCATCTTCAAGTTGTATCCCTTTTTCTAGTTGTTTAACTTCTTCTCTCAATAAATAGCCTTTTAATTTCGCTACATATTTTTTTTGAATTTTATAACGAGGATGTGTCATTAAATTAGTGAATTCCCCATCATTTGTTAAAATTAGTAATCCAGAAGTATCATAATCTAAACGACCAACAGGAAAAATTCTTGCTTTAATTTCTTTGAAAAAATCTGTTACAACTGTTCTACCTTTATCATCAGATACGCTTGTGATTACTTTTGTTGGTTTATGGAATAATATATATAATTTATCAGGCATTTCTAAAGGAATACCTTCAACTTCTATATAATCTGAATCTCTCACTTTAGTACCTAGTTCTTTAACTTGTTTATGATTGACATATACAAGTCCTTCTTCGATTAATTTTTCAGCTTTTCTACGTGAAGTATATCCACTTTTTGCGATTACTTTTTGTAATCTTTCTAATTCTTCGCTCATATTTATTGCTCCTCATTATTTTGTTTTTCATTCATGCTACTAAAAAACAAATCCATTTCTTCTTGTTCATTTTCTTCGTTCGTTGATTTAGGTAAATCGTCTAAAGAAGTAAGACCAAAAACATTTAAAAAGTAATCAGTTGTATAAAGTAATTGACTTCTAGATTGTTCATTATGTTTTGATTCTACTACACCTTTAGCAATTAATGTTTTTACAGAAGCGTCGGAATTCACGCCTCTAATTACTTCAATATCACTTCTTGTAACAGGTTGATTATATGCAATAATTGATAAAGTTTCTAAAGCTGCTTGCGATAACTTAGTATTCATATTGTCTATCATTAACTTTTCAAGATATGCATGCATAACTGGTTTAGCAGTTAAAATACACTTGTTACCATAAAATATAATTTGCAATGTTTCTCTTTCATATTCAGCGGCTAAATCTTTCAATTGTGATGGTGTAATTTCCAGCAATTCGCATAATTGGTTTGTTTCAATTCCTTCATCACCTAATGAATATAATAATCCTTCTAATAATCCTAATTTACTCACTGACATAGTTCACGCCTCGATTTATAGTTATTTCTCCAAATTGATATTGTTGAAAAACATCAATTTGTCTTAATTTCATCATTTCTAATATTGCTAAAAACATTGTTACTAAAACATTTGTATTCAAATCAGGTGGTAAAGTTTCGAAAAAATTAAAACTTTTACAACGCGAGAGTTGATCTTTAACATTTGCAGTAGCCATCTCAATTGTATAACTATCTTCACTCACAGTTACATGCTGTGGTTTATTAAATCTCTGTCTTCTCTTTGTTCGTTGATATGCAATAATTAAATCCGTCATATCTAAATCTAATGGTGCACGTTTATCGTGTACCGCTTCAAATTTGGACAAATCTGCAGGTTTTTTAATAAATATATGTTCTCTATCATTCTTTTTAACATTTAACAATTCTGCATATTCTTTATAATTTTGATATTCTATTAACTGTTTAACTAAATCTTCCCTTGGATCATCTTCAAATTCATCAATGTCAGAAGGTTGTGTAGGCAATAATAATTTACTTTTTATCATTAACAATTCTGATGCCATAACTAAATACTCACTTGCCACATTAATTTCTAATATCTTCATTTGATGTATATAACTTAAATATTGTTCTGTAAGTTCCTTCATTGGTATATCATAAATATCAATTTCGTATTTCTGTATTAAATGAAGTAATAAATCCAAAGGTCCTTCAAAGGCATCAAGTTTTACTTCATACATTTAAAACTTCCTCATTTCTATTCCTTTTACGTGCATAAACCTAAAAATTATTATACCATGATTACATATAAAGATTCTATGCTAAGAGGGATTTAAAATGGAAACACAAGTTATGTCATTTCATTATCATTTCCATGTCTTAAGACATTACTTTGAATGTCACGATATTTTAGAAGAACATTGGAAAGAATATGAGAATTTTAGTAAAAACGACTCAATAGTTAGTTTAATATTATTTTCTACTGCTTGTTATCACTATAGACGTGGAAATATTACTGGCGCACTTAAAACATATAAAAAATCTTTGCAAATCGCAGAGGCTAATGATGAATTTCACCACTTAGGTATTGAAAAGACACCTTATGTATCAATTATTAAGTCGCAAATCATGCGAATTGATCAAGGTAAAGTATATCGCAATATACAGCTTCCATTAACTAAAGCATGTTACCAAGCTTTAGAAAGTACTTATGATGACTTTGATTTTAACTATAATAAAGATGTATCAGATTATATTAAGCATCATCATCTGCTTCGTGACCGTACGGAAGTTATAGAAAGCAGAAATTCAGCTTACAACCAACGTCATTCTAAACTATAAATAACCAATAAACAAATCCCCACACTATTGCAAAAGTTAATAGAACAGCTAATGTTCTATATTTTTTCGTTTCATTATTTTGTGATTTATTATTCTTCATGCTTAATCTCCTTTTTTGCTCTCGGATGGTAATTCAAGTACATATCTCTTATTTGTTTTTTAGAAATATGTGTGTAGAGCTGAGTTGTTGAAATGTCAGAGTGTCCTAACATTTCTTGAACAGCTCTAAGGTCTGCTCCATTTTCTAACAAATGTGTTGCAAACGAATGCCGTAAAGTATGTGGCGTTAAAGTTTTAGTAATACCTTTTTCAAATCCGATTTTTTTTAATATTTTCCAAAATCCTTGACGAGTTAAAGCTGTACCTCTAGCATTTAAAAATAATACATCTGTTATTTGTTTCTTCAATAAATTCGGTCTCACTTCTTGTATATAACGTTTCAACACAGCCATTAAATGATCACCAAGAGGTACAATTCTTTCTTTATTCCCTTTACCAAATACTCTTATAAATCCCATTGTCAAATTTACATCTTCTACTTTTAATTGAATGAGCTCTGTTACCCTTACGCCTGTACCATAAAGTAATTCAAGCATTGCTCTATCACGTTCGTCTCTCTCGTTTGTGATATGCGTAAATGTAAGTAACTGGTTAACTTCTTCTTCACTTAAGACATCTGGAAGTTTTTGTTCGTATTTCGGTGTTTCAATAAGAATTGTTGGATCTTTTACAGCATACTTTTCTCTAATTGCAAACTGGTGAAAGCTTCTTATAGTAGCTGCTAATCTAGCAATTGTTTTAGAAGATTTTCCTTCTTCTTTTAAATGAGCAAAATATTTTTGAATAACAATACGGTCTATATTATCAATGTGACTAACTTTATGCTCATTTATATATTTATTATATTGTGTTAAATCTCGTTTATAAGATTGAATTGTATTTTGACTTAACCCTTTTTCTAATCTTATAAAATCTATGAATTCATTTATGATTTGATCCATATACTCACCTCGTTATTGTCACTATTTTACCATAAAAAAAGACATCACTAAAATCAGTATGTAACTTCTTTTAGTAACGTCAAAATATATAGATTTATTCTTCACGACATCTATGACAAACACCATGGAAAGTCAATCGATGGTCCAAAATTTTAAAGTTAAATTCTTTCTCAACACGACGTTCAACGTCTTCTAATAAATCTTCTTCAATTTCATCAACTGCTCCACATTCCATACATACCATATGATGATGGAAATGTTTTGCACCTTCTTTTCTCAAATCAAATCTTGCAACGCCATCACCAAAGTTAATTTTATCAACTACTTTTAGTTCAGCTAAAAGTTCAAGTGTTCGATAAACAGTTGCTAATCCAATCTCAGGTGCCTTATCTTTAACTTTTAAGTAAACATCTTCCGCACTTAAATGATCGGCTTCATTCTCAAGTAGTACTCTAACTGTCGCTTCTCTTTGCGGCGTTAGTTTGTAGGAAGCTTTGTGTAATTGTTCTTTCACACGTTGTATACGTTCTTCCAACTTGACACCTTCTTTCTTAAATAAAATCATTATCAATTAGAATTGTATTCGTATACTAAAATACCAATAATATGATTAAAAAGCAAGAGAAAATGCCCTTTTATTTAGAATGATTATAATTTAGTAATAAGTATTGAAATGCGATCATTGTCTTAGCATCTTCAATCTCTTGTGACAATAAAAGTGATTTAATTTTTTCTACTGGTATTTTACTTAAGTGTAGAAATTCGTCTTCGTCTAAATTAACTTTTCCTTCCGTTAAATCTTTAGCGATATATATACTCACTTTTTCGTTACAAAATCCTGGGCACCCATAAACTTCACCTATAAGTTCTAATTTATCAGCTATATAACCTGTTTCTTCTTCTAATTCACGTAAAGCAGCACTTTCTCTTTCTTCTCCAACTTCTAATTTACCGGCTGGTATTTCAATCAAAGTTTTCTCCATAGCTTTTCTAAACTGCTCTACAACAATAACTTCATTTTCTGGTGTTATTGCTAGTACTGAAACTGCCCCATTATGTAAAACAATTTCACGTTCACTTGTTTTACCATTTGGTAATTTAACTTTATGCTTTTCAAGGTTGATAATTCTTCCATTATATATATTTTCTTTCGATATCGTTTCTTCTGTTAATTTCATTCAAGTGCCCCTCTTTTCATTTAAATAATTTATCTGCTAAACTTAATATATAAAGTGTAGCGAAAGGAGCTTCAATATGCAAAAAAATATATTAAAAAGTGGCATTGAAATTTCAGAAGTTGGCTTAGGTTGTATGAGTTTAGGCACAGATTCAAATCATGCTGAAACAATTATAGATGAAGCCATTCAACAAGGTATCACTTATTTTGATACAGCAGACTTATATGATTTCGGTGAAAATGAAAAAATAGTAGGAAAAATTTTAAAGAAATATCAAGATCAAAATGGTATTGTTATAGGTTCGAAAGTTGGAAATCATTTTAACAAAGAAACAAAAGAACACTTTTGGGATCCTTCTAAAGAGCATATAATGAATAGCATTAAAGCATCATTACAAAGATTAAACATTGAACAATTAGATTTATATATGTTACATGGTGGTACAATTGAAGATAATAAAGACGAATCAATCGAAGCATTTGAAAGATTGAAAGAAGAAGGTTTAATTAAAGCATATGGTATTTCTTCTATCCGACCAAACGTCATTGATTATTATTTAGAAAATAGTAATATTGAGACAATCATGATGCAATTTAGTCTTTTAGATAATAGACCAGAAGATTTATTAGAAAAAATAGATCAACATGATGTAAAAATATTAGCGAGAGGCCCAGTATCCAAAGGTTTATTAACAGGCAAATCCACTGAAATACTAAATAAAAAATTCAAAGATGGTTTATTAGAATACAATTATAATGATCTTTCAGACACGATTTCTCAGCTCAATAAAGAATATGATAATTTGTCAGCAGTCACTTTCAATTATTTGAAGTCTTTCAATGCACTCGGGTCAATTATTACAGGTGCAAGCTCACCAGATCAACTTAAAGATAGTATTCAAAACTATAACCAATCATTAACAGAAAAAGAAATCAAACATGCAAGAGCAATCGTTAAGAATCTAGAGTATACAAATCACTTATCATAAAATTTAAGACAAACAAAACACGCTCAATCCAAATTCATTTATTTTGGATTGGGCGTGTTTTATATTTTTTTGCTTAAAAACCCTTTTTTAAATATCTTTTCGAATGTTCTTGGCGCTAATTGATAAAATCTCAAACCAAAATCCATCCACTGTGGTTCATTAATTTCTATTTTCTTTTTTATCATTCCTCTAACAATATTTTCTGCTAATTCATCGACATCAAGTTGAATATTTTTTGTAAGTTTTTGAAATGTTCCTGTAGGATCCGCTTTTAAATGAAATTGAGACTTAAATGGACCCGGATGAACTGTTAGAACATGCAAATCTTCTCTTTCTAATCTAAGTGCGTTCGTAAAACTACTTAAAGCTGCTTTAGATGCCGCATAATGACTTCCGTATGGCGTTGTTACCTTTGCAGAAATAGACGAAATGTTCACTATTGAGGAACCTCTTTTTAAATTAGGCATAATTTTATTTATTAAAATAATAAGATTTATGAGGTTGATATTATATATTTCCTTAATTTCTTCAGTAGTATGCGCTTCGTTTGATTTAAAATAACCTAACCCTGCATTATTAATAATGCCATCATATTTTATATTTTCTGATACTATAAAAGATTCAATTTGAGTTAAATCATTCATATTTAGTATATATACATCTAATATATTTTTATATTTAGCTTTTAACTTATTTGCTTTTTCTTTGTTTCTAACAATTATTGATACATATGCTCCATGTTTATTGAGAGCTTGAATTATATTTTCTCCTAATGAACCCGTTGCTCCTGTTAGCATATAATGTTTACCTAGCATTACAATCATCCTTTTTTGCTTATTATATTTAATGTATCACAAATTTTTCTAACTGCTAAATTATATACAAGCACTTTTGACATAAGTTTTAATTACTTTATAATTAAAATGAATTCTTATGGAAGTGAGTGGTTTTATTATGAAAATAGTTTTTTATGGATCTGGTAATATGGCAAATGCAATTTTTACAGGAATAGTAAACAGTAAATCAATTGAGCCTGAAAGAATTTTTTTAACAAACAAATCTAATCTGGAAAAATTAGAAGGTTATCATGACACATTAGGCGTGAGTTATAGCTATGATGATGAAGAATTATTAAAAGATGCTGATTATGTTTTCTTAAGTACTAAGCCTTATGACTTTTTAAAATTAGCTGAACGTATTAAACCTTACATCACAAAAGACAACAAATTCATTTCAATTATGGCTGGTTTACCAATTAGTTATATTAGAGAGAATTTGCAAGTTGAAAATCCAATAGCACGAATTATGCCGAATACAAATGCACACGTTGGGCATTCTGTTACAGGAATTAGCTTCTCAACTAACTTTGGTCCAAATTCTAAACAAGAAGTATTAACGCTTATCGAAGCATTTGGTACTGCTTTAGAAGTAAAAGAAGACCATTTACATCAAGTAACTGCCATTACAGGTAGTGGTCCTGCATTTCTATACCACGTATTTGAACAATATGTAAATGCTGGTACTAAACTTGGTATCGAACAATCACAAGTTGAAGAGTCTATAAAAGAATTAATTATTGGTACAGGTAAAATGATCGAACGTTCAGATTTAAAAATGGATCAATTACGTAAAAACATTACATCTAAAGGTGGTACAACACAAGCAGGATTAAATGCTTTAAGTAATCATGATATCGAAGCTGTTTTCTTAGATTGTTTGAATGCTGCTGTAAAAAGAAGTATCGAGCTTGCTGAAGCTGAAGAAGATTAATAAAAAAGATGAAAGTATCAATACGATACTTTCATCTTTTTTTCGATTAAGCCTAATCTGTTTTTATCTCAATAGTTATTACTACATATTTATAGAAGACTTCTTATTTATATTTGAAAATGATCATAATCTTTTACAAAGTAAAATTCTTGATCTGTATTTTTTATTAAGGATTGTTCTATTTCTTTTATATCTTCTAGTTCATATCGATTAGATAAATGTGTGAACAATCCTTTTTTAACGTTTTCATCTCTCATTAATTGAAATACATCATCAATATGACTATGAAAATAAGAATTAGCTAAATTTTTATCGCCTTCTATATATGTCGTTTCATGCACTATTACGTCTGCATCTTTAGCTAGAATTAGTTCATTTTGACAAGGCATAGTATCTCCAAATATCGTGATAACTTTACCTTTCTTCTTTGGTCCCTTGAAATCTTTTGATTGATAAGTTTGATTATTATATTCGAATGTTTCATTAGCTTTAACATCTTGATATTTTGGGCCAGGTTCAATACCTAAAGCCTTAAGCTTTTCTACATCTAATTTACCTTCTATGTCTGGTGCTGTAATTCTATAACCAACAGATAAAATACCATGCTTTAAAGGCAAAGCTTGAATATGAAAACTATCTACATTTAATTCAGTTTCTGTATTAAACTCATTTACTGTAATTTGATAATTTAAATTTGATTGTGATATTTCTAGAGCCGTATGAATAAATTTTGCAATTCCTTTTGGCCCTATTATCGTTAACGGTTTATCTTTACCACCTTGGAAGGAACGACTCGTTAATAATCCAGGTAATCCAAATATATGATCACCATGTAAGTGCGTTATAAATATGTGACTTACCTTACCCAGCTTTATGCCTGTATGCAATATTCTGTGCTGAGTTGCTTCTCCTACATCAAATAACCAAATTTGATTTTCATGTGGAAGGCAATTAAAGGCAATAGATTGTGTATTTCTTTCTTTAGTCGGCAGTCCGGCACTTGTGCCTAAAAATGTTAGTTCCATCGTCTTCCTCCTTACGAAATTATTATAACATGTTCTTAACTGTGATTTATAAAAATACATAAATAAACCTGTTATTATACAAATTACTGAATAAATTGAAAATTAACAGTTTAAATTGAAGAATATCAATTAGTAACATGTTATAATAAATGATATTGTAAAAAGCAACAAAGTTAGAGAATCGAGGTAAATAAATGACAACCGAAACTAAAAATATCCCATGTTTAATTACAATATTTGGGGCAACAGGTGATTTAAGTCATCGTAAATTATTCCCATCTATTTTTCATTTATATCAACAAAACCAACTAGATGACCACATTGCAATTATTGGTGTTGGACGAAGAGATTGGTCTACTGAAAAATTCAGAAATGAAATTAAAATTTCAGTAGAAAAGCATGTTCAAGATACAGATAAATTAGATGAATTTATGGAACATGTATTTTATCAATCACATGATGTGAGTGACCCTTCTAGTTATGAAGCGTTATTAACTTTTTCAAATGAATTAAATTCTAAATATCAATTAGAAGGCAATAGATTATTTTATCTAGCTATGGCACCTCAATTTTTCGGAACTGTAACTGACTTCTTAAAATCATCTGGCTTAACTGAGACTGATGGTTTTAAAAGATTAATTATAGAAAAACCTTTTGGTACTGATTTAGCATCTGCAGAAGAATTAAATATACAAATAAGACGTTCATTTAAAGAAGAAGAAATATATAGAATAGACCACTACTTAGGCAAAGATATGGTTCAGAACATTGAAGTGTTAAGATTTGCTAATGCTATGTTTGAACCATTATGGAATAATAAATACATTTCAAACGTACAAGTAACTTCATCTGAAATTTTAGGTGTCGAAGATCGTGGAGGCTATTATGAAAATAGTGGCGCACTTAAAGATATGTTCCAAAATCACATGTTACAAATGGTAGCTTTATTAGCAATGGAACCCCCTATTAGTTTAAATAGTGAAGACGTTAGAAATGAAAAAGTAAAAGTTTTACGTTCTATAAGACCTCTAAATGAATCAGAAGTAAAACAAAACTTTGTTAGAGGACAATATGACAAAGGTCAAATTGACGGAGAACAAGTTAAAAGTTATAGAGAAGAAGAGAAAGTGGCTGATGATTCTAACACACCTACTTTCGTTGCAGGTAAATTATTAATCGATAACTTTAGATGGGCTGGCGTACCATTCTTTATTAGAACTGGTAAAAGAATGAAGAAAAAAGGTATTCAAGTTATTGTTGAATTTAAAGAAGTACCTATGAACTTATATTATGACCGTGATTCAGAATTAGAATCAAATTTATTAGTTATCAACATCCAACCTAATGAAGGTTTATCATTACATTTAAATGCTAAAAAACAAGTTCAAGGCATTGAAACTGAACCAGTACAATTATCATATTCAATGAGTGCTCAAGATAAGATGAACACCGTAGATGCATATGAGAATCTAATATTTGATTGTCTTAAAGGCGATGCTACCAACTTCACTCATTGGGAAGAACTAAAAGCTACATGGAAATATGTAGATGTAATACAAAATGTGTGGGACAATGATAAAGCACCATTCCCAAATTATAGAGCTGGCACTAATGGACCAATAAAAAGTCAGCTATTATTGTCTATTGATGGATTTAAATGGTGGGACGATATTAACTAATCTTTCTACCAACAGGAGTGACTGAACATTGGAAGTAATTAAAGTTTTACAGAGAGCGATTGTGTACATAGAAGACCATTTACTGAGCAATATTGATTTGCAAACTTTAAGTGAACATGTAGACAAATCACCATTTCATTTGAATCAAACATTTACAATGGTGATTGGTATGACGCCTATTGAATATCAAAATGCGAGAAAAATGACAGAAGCGGCTTTTGATATACTTGGTGGTCACTCAAGAATACTAGATATTGCACTTAAGTATGGCTATAAAGACGCTAACACTTTCGCACATGATTATAATGAATATCATGGTATAAGTCCTTTACAAACTAAGACACATCAATCTATGTTAAAAATCAAAAAACGTGTATCTATAAAGTTAACAGCAACTGAGACGGAACCTTTAAATTATTCATTACAGTATAAAGATGATTTAAAATTAGTTGGTAAGAATCATCATTATCATTCAAACGAATTAGATAATCATTTTTTAATACCTGATTTATTAGAAATGTTATTAGAAAATAAATATATCGAAGATTTCATTAAATATAATGATGTAAAACCCCATCAATTATTTATTGTTAGAAGACCACTTATAGATGGACTAGAAGTATTTGTGGGTGTTCCTAGTGATCGCTACCCAGGTCATTTAGATAATTACTATTTACCTGGACATCACTTCGCAACATTTAATTTACAAGGTGAATTAGATTTTGTAGTAAGTGAAGCTTGGCACCATATTGAAAATCAATGGCAACTTAAAATGCCCTATTTGCATGATGACTTTTACGTAGAAGTTTACCCATTAGATGTTAACTTTAATCAGGAAATATCAAAAGTACAACTATGGGTTCCAATCGATCATAAAAGATTGAATTAATCAAAATGATAAGTGAAAGCACTTCGTTAATTTAGTTTTTATTATTATTAATTAAATTATACGAAAGTGCTTTTTTTGTATAAAAATAAATATGAACAACGATTTTGTAAAGTGCGGACGCCTGAGGGAATAGTATGCGTGAGAGACTACAGGCTCGAACCATACCCTCTGGCAAATGCACGAACAAAATCGAAAGATTTTATAAAAAATAAGCATATCACTGTAAACTTTAAAAAATCAGTTTAGTGATATGCTTATTTATTTTGAGTTAGGAAATATGTTCCAAGCTCTAATTATTTAGTCCACTCAGTGTGGAAAATACCTTCTTTATCTTTGCGCTCATAAGTATGTGCACCAAAGTAATCACGTTGTGCTTGAATTAAGTTGGCTGGTAAATCTTCTGATCTATAACTATCGAAATAGTTTATAGCTGAAGAGAAACCTGGTGTTGCAATACCAGCTTTTATAGCTGTTGCTGACACTTCTCTTAATGAACCTTGATATTTAGCAACAATATCATTGAAGTATGGATCTAATAATAAGTTTGTTAAATCTTTATCATTATCATAAGCTTCTTTGATTTTTTGTAAGAATTGAGCACGAATGATACAACCTTCTCTCCAAATCATAGCTAATTCGCCTAATTTCAAGTCCCAGTTATTTGTTTCACTCGCAGTTTTCATTTGAGCAAACCCTTGAGCATAACCACAAATTTTACTCATATAAAGTGCTTGTCTGATTTGTTCTAAGAATGCCTCTTTATCTCCATCGAATTCTGTAACTTCTGGATTAAATGCAGTGCTTGCTTTAACTCTTTCATCTTTAAATGATGAAATAAATCTAGCAAATACTGATTCAGTAATAATAGTCAATGGAATTCCTAATTCTAAAGCATTAATTGAAGTCCATTTACCAGTACCTTTTTGTCCAGCTTTATCCATAATTTTTTCAACTAATGGTGTTCCATCTTCATCTAATTTGTTAAAGATTTCACCAGTAATTTCGATAAGATAACTTTCTAATTCACCAGTATTCCATGACTTAAATGTTTCTGCAATTTCTTTATGATCCATGTGTAATACACGTTTCATTAAGTCATAACTTTCTGCAATTAATTGCATATCGGCATATTCAATACCGTTATGCACCATTTTTACATAGTGTCCCGCACCATCTGGTCCAACGTATGTCACACATGGTGATCCGTCAGATGCTTTTGCAGAAATACTTTCTAAAATTGGTGCTACCAAATCATAAGCTTCTTTCTGTCCACCAGGCATGATTGAAGGTCCAGTTAATGCACCTTCTTCTCCACCTGAAACGCCAGTACCGATGAAGTTTATTCCACTCTCGTCTAAGAATTGATTTCTACGAATAGTATCTAAATAGTTCGTGTTTCCACCATCAATAAGAATATCGCCTTTATCTAATAATGGTAATAAGCTATCAATCGTTTTATCTGTTGCTTCACCAGCTTTTACCATAAGTAAAATTTTTCTTGGTTTCTCTAATGAATCTACGAATTCTTCAATAGAATAGTTCGGATGTATATTTTTGCCTTTTGATTCTTCAACCATTTGGTCGACTTTTTCTTTAGAACGGTTATATACTGAGACTGAGTAGCCACGTGATTCAATATTCCAAGCCAAGTTTTTACCCATTACAGCTAAACCAACTACGCCTATTTGTTGTGTCATGAAATTAACCTCACTTTTTTTCATTTTCTAGTATATTTTAACATAATTTGAATTGGTTTCGCGTCTTATAGCACCTTAAAATTAAATGAATACGTTTACATTAGTGTTTTTTATGCTAATTCAGATATTGCGACTATTTGCTCTGTAATTTTTTGTAATTCTTCAACTGGCATACGTTCATTTTTAGTATGAATATATTCGTATCCAACACCTAATACTACAGTAGGTATTCCAAATCCACTTATAATATTACCATCTGAACCGCCACCTAATTTTACAAGTTCTGGTTGACGACCTATTTTTTCTGACGCTTTAATAGCTAATTTTACAACTTCATCTTTTTCAGATAAATTAAAGCTTGGGTACATGATTTGTACATTTACTTCAGCAGTACAACCAAATTCTTCTGCTGTTTTTTCAAAAGCTTCTTTCATATGTGATACTTGTTGATTCATTTTTTCGTCATTTAATGATCTAGCTTCTGCAAGTATATATACGTGGTCACTAACGATATTAGTAGCTGTACCACCTTCAAATCTACCAATATTAGCAGTCGTTTCTTCATCAATTCTTCCTAAACTCATATGACTAATAGCTTTAGCAGCAATATTTATTGCAGATACTCCTTTTTCTGGTTCTAATCCAGCATGAGCAGTTTTTCCTTTAATAATTGTTTCAATTTTAGCTTGAGTTGGAGCTGCAACAACTGTTGTTCCAACTTTACCAGGAGCATCAATTGCATAACCAAATTTAGCATTTATGTCTTCAGGGTTTAATGCTTTAGCACCTACTAGTCCTGATTCTTCGCCAACAGTAATGATAAATTCAATATCTCCATGCTTGATATTGTCATCTTGCATAACTTTGATTGCTTCTAATATCGCTGCCAATCCAGCTTTGTCATCTGATCCTAAGATTGTTTCACCCTTTGAATATATATAACCATCTTCACGTAGTTCCGGTTCAATATTATTCCCAGGAGTTACTGTGTCCATATGGCTTGTAAAATAAATTGGAGTTTTGCTACTATCCTGACCTTTTAATTTACATATTAGGTTTCCTGCCCCATAACCCGTTTCAGTTGCTGAATCATCTTCTTTAACTTCTAAACCTAGTTCAGTAAATTTTTGTTTAAGTAAGTCAGCAATTTTTCTTTCATTTTTAGTTTCAGAATCAACTTTTATTAATTCTAAGAATGTATTAAGTAATCTTTCTTCATTGATCATGATGGTCCCTCATTTCATTTATTTAAATATCTCATTAACTAGTGTATAATAGTTAATAAATATATACAAAATTATTGTTCAAAGTGAGGGTTTCCATGCTAAACAAGAAAGTTCGTAAAATAGTCATCATAGTAATGTTAGTAGCAATAGTTGCAGCATTAGTACTATCTGGTGTTTTGCCATTTCTACTATCATAAACTAAAAATAGCGAGATATAATTATCTTTCTCAAAATAAATCACCCAATCCATTGAATTCATTTTCGGATTGGGTGATTTTTTTAAAATATTAACTTATAAACTTACTATTTTTTCAAACTACCAAATTGTGATTTGATTAATAAATATTCCTCAACTTCATTTAATAATTGAATGAGTGCTGCTATACTTTCGAGTTCTTCATGAGTTCTAGGTAAGTCTATAGATTGTAATTTAATTTTTATTTCGTATAAACTATGCAATCTCATTAATGAGTAATCTTTACTTTGAACATTCTGAGAAACATCAAGCATTAATTCACTACATAAATAATGAGCGTGATTACTGTGTTGCATTGATTCAATCAAATTTTTCATGCGTTTCAATAATGAGAGTTGTTCTTGTCTCATATCAAAATAATGATAGTAAGAATTTTCATTTCTAACAAAATGATTTTTAACTTCTCTGAACGCTAATGATTTAGCTTTTTTAATATTTTGAGATACTTGATCAAATGAAGGTGTATTTATTTTTTTGTTAGGGTCTTTTAAGGATTCACTAAATACAAAAGTAATAATAATAAAGTCATCTTCAATTTTTCTTTTATATTGATTGAGTTTATGATCTAAACTAGGCATAAACATATTCATGATTAATGCAATACCGATACCTATAATTAGTAATAAAATTTCATTTATGATTAAGTGAAAATCAATTGTTTTAGCCATGTATAAATGTAAAATTATAACACAACTCGTTACAATTCCTTCTTGAACGCCTACCATAACTGTGACTGGAATAAATAATAAAACCATTATCCCTAATATTATAGGTGTGCTACCTAAATATGTGAAAAATACAGATCCTATCATTATCGCTATGAAACACGCTATAAAACGATATATAGCTGCTTCAAAAGACTTGATCCTTGTATCTTTAATGCAAAGTACAACGAGAATTGCACTTGAAGCGTAATTATCTAATCCTATTAACTGAGAAAGGATGACAGCTAATGTCATCCCTAAGGCAGTCTTTAAAGTTCTATAACCAATTCTATACGGTTTTATTTGCATAGGAAATTAACCAATCCTTTATAATTCTGCACAATGTTCTTCAAATAATGCTTGAATGTTTGTAATAACACTCATTGGATCATGTCCTTCAATTTCATGTCTTTCAATCATTTTAACAATTTTTCCATCTTTAAGAAATGCAAATGATGGACTTGATGGTGGATAACCTTCAAAGTAATCTCTAGCAGTTTCTGTAGCTTCTTTATCTTGACCAGCGAATACTGTAACTAATTGATCAGGTAATTTATCATAGTGTAGTGCGTGTTGAGCTGCTGGTCTAGCTATACCACCTGCACATCCACAAACTGAATTTACCATCACAAATGTTGTTCCTGGTTTATTAAAAGTTTCTTCAACTTCTTCTTTTGATGTTAATTGTTTGTAACCTGCTGATTCAATCTCATTTCGAGCAGAACTGACTACATCATTCATATATAAATTGAAATCCATTTCCATATAAAAAGCCTCCTGTAATAATAGATAAGTCTATTTTACAGGAGAATTAAAGTTAAAACAATGACAAGGTTTCATTAATATATAGAAGTGTTCTCAACAGTCATGCTTTGTATTCTTTCTTTTACATATTTCAAAAATTCACCAGCCATTAAACCATCTAATATTCTATGATCAATTGATAAAGATAAATTGACCATATCGCGTATGCCAATCATATCATTTACAACGACTGGTCTTTTTACTATTGATTCTACTTGTAAAATAGCTGCTTGAGGGTAATTAATAATTCCCATAGAAGAAACAGATCCAAATGAACCTGTATTATTCACAGTGAAAGTTCCACCTTGCATATCTTGAGAAGTGAGTTGATGTTTTCTACCTCTAGTAGCTAAATCATTTATTTCTTTTGCAATACCTTTAATAGATTTATCATCTGCATTTTTAATAACTGGAACGTATAATTTATCTTCACTTGCAACTGCTATAGAAACGTTTATATCTTTATGAATTTTAATTTCATCATTCGCCCAAGTACTATTAAGCATTGGATATTTTTTCAAACCTTCTGCTACAGCTTTAACAAAAAATGCGAAAAATGTTAAATTATAACCTTCATTTTGCTTGAAGGAAGTTTTATGATGCTGTCTTGTTTTAACAAGATCTGTAGCGTCTACTTCAACCATCATCCAAGCATGTGGAATTTCATTAACACTTTGAACCATTTTATTAGCTATTGCTCTTCTTACGCCATTTATAGGAACAGAATCTCCAGGTATATTTGTACTTTCGTTTGATACGTTTTGGAAACTCGCATTGGATACTTCAGTCGTTTTTTCTTCAACATTTTGTTGAGTGTTAGATACATCAACCGTACCATTTTCAATCGCATTTAAAATATCTTTCTTTGTCACTCTACCTAGGTTGCCAGTACCTTTTACATTCTCTAAATTAATGTTGTTTTCACTTGCTAATTTAAATACAACAGGTGAATATTGACCATTATTTAATTTATTATCTGAATTATTTTTGTTAGCAACATTATCTTCTTGATCAGTTTCTGCTACTTGTAAGCTATCATGAACTACTTCAGAAGAACCAACATTTTCATCTGTTGGAATATCGCCTTCTACTTCCATACGACAAATAACAGTCCCAACATCAACAGTTTCGCCTGCTTCGACAACGATTTCTTTAATTGTACCACTATATGTTGAAGGTACTTCAGCTGTAACCTTATCTGTAATCACTTCACATAATGCATCATATTCTTCAATCGTATCTCCGGGTTTAACTAACCATTGTTCGATTGTACCTTCATGAACACTTTCTCCAAGTTTCGGCATCTTTACGTCCATAATTTAACCTCCTAAAATTCAGCTAATGTTCTCATTTTTTGTTCTATTTTCTCTGGATTCATCATAAAGAAGTCTTCCATTGGCGGTGAAAATGGCATAGCTGGTACGTCTGGACCTGCAAGTCTTGCTATTGGCGCATCTAAGTCAAACAAACAGTTTTCAGCTATTATAGCTGAAACTTCACTTATAACACTACCTTCTAAATTGTCTTCTGTAACAACCAATACTTTACCAGTCTTTTTCGCACAATTAATAATAGTTTCTTTATCTAATGGATATATTGAACGTAAATCCACAATTTCAGCATCGATACCTTCTGTTGATAATATTTCAGCTGCTTGAAGTGCATAGTTTACACATAAACCATACGTAAACACTGTAATATCAGATCCTTCTCGTTTAACATCCGCTTTATCTAATGGCACAGTATAGTATTCTTCAGGTACTTCTTCTTTTAATAATCGATAAGCTTTTTTATGTTCAAAATACAATACAGGATCGTTGTCTTCTATTGATGCAAGTAATAGGCCTTTAGCATCATATGGACTTGATGGAATAACAACTCTTAAACCTGGAGTTGAACAAAATATACTTTCAATACTTTGGGAATGATAAAGCGCACCGTGAATTCCTCCACCAAAAGGACTTCTTATCGTAAGCGGACAATCCCAATCATTATTTGATCTATATCTAATTTTTGCAGCTTCATTAATGATTTGATTAGTCGCTGGAACGATATACTCAGCAAATTGAATTTCTGCTACAGGTCTTTTTCCCATCATAGCCGCTCCAATTGAAGCACCCACAATATTAGATTCTGCTAATGGTGAATCTAACACTCTGCCATTACCGTATTTATTATATAGATTTTTAGTAGCACCAAATACGCCACCTTTAAGGCCAACGTCTTCTCCAATTACAAATACATTATTGTCTTTTTCCATTGCTTGGTCCATTGCTTGATTAATTGCATCAAGATAAGATAACTTAGGCATTTTTTTCGCCTCCTTGATCATATACATGTGTTAAAGCTTCTTCAGGTAGTGGATAAGGTGCTTTTTCAGCATTTTTTGTAGCAGTATTTATTTCCTGTTTAATTTCTTCTTCAATTTGATTAAACCACGCATCATTAGCAACTTCATTTTCAACTAAATATTCTTTGAATTTAATCATACAGTCATTTTCTTTTTCAAGTTTCATTTCATCTGAAGGACGATAATTATCATCATCATCTGATGAGTGAGGCGTCAACCTACT
Source organism: Mammaliicoccus sp. G-M28 (assembly GCF_022386595.1). Taxonomy (NCBI): domain Bacteria; kingdom Bacillati; phylum Bacillota; class Bacilli; order Caryophanales; family Staphylococcaceae; genus Mammaliicoccus; species Mammaliicoccus sp. G-M28. Next base: position 257,359 of record NZ_JAJNIF010000003.1, on the reverse strand, counting down.
ACATAGAGCTTCAATCAAGGTTGGTCCTTCACCATTTATTGCACGTTCTCTTGCACGCTTAACAGCTTCATAAACAGCTATTGGGTCATTACCATCAACTTGTTCTCCAAAAGCACCATAACCTGCTGCTCTTGACGACAGGTCATCTGTCGCATATTGCAAGTGACTTGGTACTGAGATAGCGTATTTATTATTTTCAATGATACAAATATAAGGTAATTTATGGACACCTGCAAAATTCATAGCTTCATGAAAATCACCTTGACTCGTACTACCTTCACCAAGAGTCGCAAGAGCAATACTTTTTTTGCCATCCATTTTTAATGACAAACTTGCTCCAACTGCATGCAGCACTTGTGTAGTAACACATGATCCTTGTGTTAGGATATTTAAATCTTTTTTACTGAAGTGTGAAGGCATTTGCTTACCACCACTTGACGTATCACCTTGTTTTGCAAATGCAGCTAACATAGATTCTTCAGCTGAAATACCACGCGCAGTTACTAGAGCTAAATCTCTATAGTAAGGTGCTAATACATCTTCATCTTTCAAAGCAAAATATGTACCAATTTGAGTTGCTTCTTGACCTTGGCAACTAATGACGAATGGCAATTTACCCGCACGGTTTAGTAACCACATTCTTTCGTCAATTTTTCTTCCTAATAACATCCATTTATAAATTTCTTTTAAGTCTTCATGCGTTAATCCGACAGTCTTATAATCTAACATCTAATCTCTCCTCTTTAGACGTGAATAGCACGATTCTCAGATTTTAGTCCTAATTCCATAAGCACTTCTCCTATAGATGGATGTGCATGTACAGTAGTTGCTAATTCTTCAGTTGAGCCATTCATAAATGTAAATAGAGCTGCTTCATTAATCAATTCTGTTACTTTAGCACCAATCATATGAATACCGAGCACTTTTTCATTTTCAATATCTTTAATTAAAATACATTCACCTAATCCATTGTTCTCAATTACAGATTTGCCAATAGCTTTAAATGGCACTTTAAATTTTTTAAAAGAAATGTTTTCATTTTTAGCATCTTGTTCAGTCATGCCAATTGAAGCCACCTCTGGATTTGTATAAATACATCTAGGTATTGTTAAATAGTCTAACAAAATTGGATTTTGATCGAACATATGTTCAATCGCAATTGTCCCTTCTTTTGTTGCAACGTGGGCTAATTGGTAATTACCAATTACATCTCCAACAGCATAAATATGTTTATCATCAGTTTGATAAACATCATTCGTAATTATATAGCCTTTATCATCAGTTTTTATTTTAGTATTGTTTAAGCTAAGCTCTTCAGTGTTTGGTGTTCTACCAACAGCGACCAATACTTTATCAAAGGTTTCGTTACTATCTTGAATCTGAACTTCAACATGATTATCTTGGACAAGAATATTTTCTTCTGACAATGGCAATTTTTCATATATTTTAATACCATTCTCTTCAAATGAGCGTTTAATTGTCTTACTAATTTCTTGTTGCTCATTAGGAATGATAGAATCACCTGCTTCAATGACAGTAACTACTACTCCTAAATCATTCAATAATGAAGCAAATTCAAGACCAATTACACCACCACCTATAATTAAAATATTATGAGGTAAACTTTCTAATTGCATCATATCGTCACTAGAAACGACTGTATGATGATTAAATTTTAAAAATGGTAATTCAACAGGTCGAGATCCAGTTGCTATAAGCACATTATTGTTCACAAGAAGTTCTGATTCTCCATTTTCAAACTCAACGGAAACTGTTCCAGCTTGAGGTGAAAACAGTGAAGGTCCTAGTATTGTGCCATTCCCTTCATAAATATCTATTTTATATTTCTTCATCAGGCTTTGAACACCACTGTACATAGTTGAAACTGTTTCATCTTTTTTCGCAACGATATCTGTCATTTCAAAATCTGCTGAAGCTGTTTTTATACCATATTCATTCGAATGGTTAATATATCTTAAAATTTCAGCTGTTTTTAAATACGATTTCGTCGGAATGCAACCTTTATGCAAACATGTCCCACCAATTTTGTATTTCTCTACTATTGCTACTTTTTTTCCAAGTTGAGAAGCACGTATTGCAGATACATAACCTGCAGTTCCTCCACCAAGAATTACTAAATCATATTCTTTAGACATAGTATTACTCCTTATTCATATGACTTGGTACTAATTTTACCGTAAAAGAGGTCCAAAACACCAACATTTAGGGCATGCATTTCTTTTTCACCTTCATATATAGTAACATTTTGTAGCCAAGATACATATTGTTTTACTTTATTTATTATATATTTTGAATAACTTAAGCCACCTGTAATAATAATTTGATCCACTTGACCTTCAAGTACAACTGCACAAGAACCGATTGATTTCGAAATTTGGTAACACATAGCATCTAATACTAATTTCGCTGCTTTATCGCCATTTTCCATTAATTGTTCAACTTTAAGACAATCATTAGTACCAAAGTATGATAATAAGCCAGAATTTTTACTCAGTTCATTATTTGCTTCTATAGAGTTGTAGTCATGGTCAATCGCCCATTTTAATAGCGCATCATTTGGTATAGAACCTGCCCTTTCAGGACTAAGTGGTCCTTCACCTAATAAACCATCATTTACTTCAATAACTCTACCTTTTCTGTGAGCGCCTATACTTATACCACCACCAAGATGAGCTACGATGACATTTATATCTTCGTAATTTTTACCAATTCCATCTGCATATTGTTTAGCAACGGACTTCTGATTTAGTGCATGGAAAATACTTCTTCTTTCAATACCTTTTATTCCAGTTATCCTTGCTTCAGGAAGTAATTCATCTACTACAACAGGATCTACAATATAAGAATCTATATTGAGTTCTTGAGATAGTTCATATCCTATAACACCACTTAAATTAGACGCATGAAACCCATATTTAAATGATTTTAAATCATGATACATTATGTTATTTATTAAATAAGTGCCACCTTCTATCGGCTTTAAAACACCGCCTCTACAAGCTATAGCATCTATAGCTTGTAGAGTTATTTGGTGTTGTTCTAATGATTTCTTGATACTTTCAAGTCTAAATGGGACTTGATCAATTAACGGAAGATTTGTTTGATCGACATTATGTCTTATAACATCTTCAAATAACATATCATAATCAGAAAATACTGCAACTTTAGATGATGTGCTTCCTAAATTAAGTACAAGAATTTTTTTCATTAGTTTTTACCTCTAGATATAATTGATCTTTCCGTTTTTAAGAAATTACTTCTTACTTTCATCAACTGATCAATACGTTCTTCTGCTAAAATTTCTGCAGCGCGAGCTGTAGTAATGTTATCTCTTTTACTAATTTCAAATACTTTATCCATTTGATCATAGATTTTTTCAATATTTGAAATAGCACGTGTTTCATTATAGCCATCTAATTCATCTGCTACATTAATAACACCACCAGAGTTAGCTACGAAATCTGGTGCATATACAATACCTTTTTCTTCTAATTGAGCACCGTGTTTATCAATATCTTGTAATTGATTATTTGCACTACCACAAACAGCTTTAACTTTTAAACGATTAATTGTATCATCATTTAATACGCCACCAAGTGCACATGGTGCAAATATATCTGCATCTACGTCATAGATATCGTTAATACCTACACTTGTAGCATTAAAATCATTTAAAACTCTATCTATAGCTTCTTGATTAATATCTGTAACAACTAATTTAGCACCAGCTTCATGTAAATAGCGACATAAATCATAAGCAACATGTCCTACACCTTGTACTGCAACAGTTTTTCCATCTAATTCATCTGTACCAAACGCTTCTTTAGCAGCACGTTTCATTGAAACAAATACACCTAAAGATGTTTTTGGACTCGGATTACCACTTGATTGATGACTTTCAGATAGGCCAACTACATAATCAGTCTCTTCAAAAATGATATCCATATCATCTTCAGTTGTACCTACGTCTTCAGCTGTTATGTATCTGCCATTTAAACTTTCTACATATCTACCTAAAGCTCTAAATAAAGCTTCTGATTTATCTTTTTTAGGATCTCCGATGATTACTGTCTTACCTCCACCAAGATTTAATCCTGCAGCAGCGTTTTTATATGTCATACCTCTTGAAAGGCGTAATGCGTCATTGATTGCTTCTTCTTCATTTTCATATGGCCACATTCTGCAACCACCAAGTGCTGGCCCTAATGTTGTATCATGTATCGCAATAATCGCTTTTAATCCTGAACTTTTATCGTGACAAAATACAATTTGTTCATAGTCATATTTCTCAATCGTTTCAAATAACATAATAATCCCCTTTTCATCCTTTAATATATTAACTCTAAATCTAATTTTACATCAAATGTTTTATTTATCAAATAAATTAACGAAAAATGATAGCGCTTTCAAGAAGTAAAAATTTTTAGAAAATTCAAAATAAATTGATATAAAAGCAATGTAAACACTTCCATTTAACACTTTAATGGAGTATAGTTATTTATTTATTATTATAATATACTAAATAAGCATTAAAGCACTACAAATCGAATGGAATTTATCTCGAGAAGAATCTGAACGGGACGTTAAAATTATTGGTATTTTTGCACCAATAATCACAGAAGCTACATCTGCTTTTGATAAATACACGAGCGATTTATATAAAATATTACCACTTTCAATTTGCGGCACTACAACACCGTCAACATTACCAGAAATTTCAGAATCTATATTTTTAATAATCGAAGCTCTTTTATTGATTGCAGCATCAAATGCCATTGGGCCTTCAATTTCTAGATTTGCCATTTTATTTCGAATTCCTGAAACAACTGCATCAGCATCTACCGAGGACTTCATTTTAGGATTCACTTTTTCAATTGCAGATAAAACTGCTATTTTTGGAGATTGAATACCTATTTTTTGTAGACATGTTATTAAATTCGTCGTAATATCTATTTTTTGTTCTACATTAGGTTCAATATTCATCGCAACATCTGATACAGTTAGCATTTTATGATATTCAGGAATATTAAATAATGCAATATGACTCATTCTATCTGTTGTTTTTAATTTATATTTATTATTTAACACTTCTTTTAATAAAGTAGAAGTATCTATTAGACCTTTCATTATTAAATCAGCTTGTCCTTCATCTACTGATTTAACGCACTCAGAAACAGTATGTGCTTCATCATCTGTTTGTATAATTTTAATTCTATTTAATTCATCATGGGTTAAATTGAATGATCTAATCAACTCATCTTGCGGCTGTTCATCAAATAATATAAAATTCGCTTGAGTGTATTTTATAGCTTTAACTATTGCTTTAATAACCCCTTCATCATTTGATTTACAAACTGCAATTGTTGCTGAAATATTTTGACCTTGATTTATCATATCTTTAAATTGCATTTAATCCCCTCCTTCTAATATCATAATCAAATTTTGATGATTATTCCATTTTTTCAATGTTTACTTTTAATCATTATCTCATATATAATATAAGTTATTAATCAATAGGAGTTTTAACTTATGCAAAAGTACATTGCATTACTCATTTTAGTAATACCAGGAATAATAGCAGGATTAGGTATTAAGTGGATGAGAGACGCAGTTTTTGGTGAACTTGTTCCACAATTACAATTTATCTGGCTGCAATTTTTCTTAGGATTCATATTTTTCGTATTCGGTGTTATTTTTATTGGTGGATATATTTTACATCGTGAAAAGAAAAATAAAAGAGCGCAAGAACACTTTATGAAAAAAAATAATACAAAAAAAACTGATAAATCATAATTTGATTTATCAGTTTTTTTCATTTTGTGTTTCTTTATACTTTTTGTAAAGATGCGTAATCAACTCACCATTTGTTGGTCTTAAGTAAGATTTTTCACTATTATACCAATACGTTTTTAATTCTTTTTCCCAAGCTAATTTAATTGCATGTCTGATTGAACGCTCTACATTATTAGCTTGAACGTCATAATAATCTGAAATAAGTGGGTATAATTCTTTAGTTAATTGCATTTTGTGTGTATGTTTAAGCATTAAATGAACACCACATTTAATATATTTATAACCGTTCAAATTATATGAAAAGCCTATCTTTTCAAGTAATAAATCTAAAGCGTCTATTTCAGAAATATTTGTTTCACTTGTATTTAATACGCGTTGTATTGTATTTAGTAAGACATCAAATTCAATAGGCTTAATTAGAAAGTAATCTACACCTAATGAAACAGATTCTTTTAATACATCATCGCTTACGAATGCGCTCATACATATTACTTTATATTGTTTATTTGGGTTAATATATTTTTTAAGCAAAGTCATACCATCAATATGTGGCAAGATTAAGTCTAGTAGAAGAACATCGAAAGCTTCTCCACTTAAAATATCAAGAGCTTCTTTACCATTGTATCCAATATTAACTATCTCAATATCATGATTTTTTAGATACTGAGCCATTTCACTTACATATGCTTTCGAGTCTTCTATAATTGCTACCTTAATTACCATGCTAACACCCTATCAAATCATTTTATTTTAAATTTTTATTTTGTAAAATCATTTCTTTAGCATGTTGTTTAGTTAATTCTGTAACTTCAACACCTGAAATCATTCTTGCTATTTCATCTATTTTATCTTCACCATTTAATTGTTTGATTGAAGTAGTTGTTCGATCGTTTACTGTTTCTTTAGTTATATATAAATGATTATCACATATTGCAGCCACTTGTGGTAAATGTGATATACAAATTACTTGTAAAGATTGCGAAATTTGATGCATCTTTTCTGCCATTTTTTGAGCTACTCTACCAGATACACCAGTATCAACTTCATCAAATAATATTGCAGTTTGTCCTTTTGATGATACAAATATACTTTTTAATGCAAGCATAATCCTAGATAGTTCACCACCAGAAGCTATTTTATTTAGACTTTTTAGTGGTTCACCTTTGTTTGGACTAATTAAAAATTCAACTTCTTCTAATCCATAAGCGCTAGGTTTAGTTTTAGTGAAAGTTATCTCTATATTTGCATCTTGCATATGTAGATTTTGAACTTCTTCTACTAATCTATCTCTTAACTTCAAAGCAACTTGTCTTCTCTTTGTTGAAAGCACTTGACCATATTTCATTACATCATCATATAAATTATTTATTTCATCTCTTAACTGCGTTGTACTTTGTTCATAATTTTCAATTTTAAATATTTCATCATCAATTTTATCTCTATATTTTATTAATTCGGCTATACTCTTACCATATTTACGATTTAAATCTGTGAGTACATTTAAACGTGATTCATAATCATTTAATAATGACTCATCAAAATCATTTGATGTTAATTCATTATATAACTCATGTTTGTAGTCTTCCAAAGTATAATACATTTGATCTAGTTCTTCACTAAACGATGTATATTTATCTGGAATAATATCATTAATATGTTGAATCTCTTGATTGAGTTCATATATTTTATCCGTAATGTTCTCTTCACTGCTCAGTAAGAAATGTGCTTTATTAAGACTTTCGTTAATCTTTTCATGATTTTGAAGCATTTTAATTTCTTTATTTAAAAAGTCAATTTCATCTTCTTTTAAGTCTGCATCTTGTAATTCATCACGTTGGAATTTTATTAAATCTAATCGTTGTAGTAATGCTTGATCTTGAGATTCTAATTTTTCTAATTCTTGCTTTTTCGAACGATAAGAATGAAAAGCTTTTTCAAATTGATCAATTTCTGATTGATAAGTCCCATCCGCAAAATCATCAAGCAGAGATAAGTGATACTTAGGCTTTAATAATACTTGCGTCTCATGTTGTCCGTGTATATCCAATAATTCTTGCATGACGGTTTTTAAATCAGATAAAGTAACATTTTGATTATTTAATTTACAAATACTTTTACCAGATGAGAAGATTTCTCTTTTTACAAACAAAAAATCTTCATCGTAATCAATATCTAACTCATTTAAGATTTTATTTACGTTTGGTACATTATCAATATCAAATACGCCTTCTATAGTCGCCTTTTGCTCACCATGTCTTACAAAGCTTTGCGATGCTCTTGCACCTACTAATTGGCCGATTGCATCTATAATGATAGATTTACCAGCGCCTGTTTCACCACTTAATACAGTTAGTCCATCTGAAAAATTTATTTCTAAAGATTCAATTATAGCGAATTGTTTAATCGTAAGTGCTTGTAACATAGTATTTAAAATCTCCTTTAAAGCATATTAAAAATTCTATCAGTGATAACTTCAGCAGCATCTGTATCTTTACATATGATAAGACAAGTATCATCTCCACAAATAGTACCAATAACTTCTGTCCAATCAATTTGATCAATGATTGCCCCAATTGATTGAGCATTGCCTGGTAATGTCTTTAATACTAATAAATTATCCGCACCATCAATTTTAACGAATGAATCCATTAAATATCTACCTAATTTATCAATCGGATGATATTTTCTATCTCTAGGTAAACTATAAATGTATTGACCAGAAGGAGCTGGAACTTTTATTAGTTGTAATTCTTTTATATCACGAGAAATCGTAGCTTGTGTAATATTCAATTCGTATTCATTTAATCGCTTTACGAGCTCTTCTTGAGTTTCTATTTGTTCGTTAGAAATTATTTCTCTTATCTTAATTTGACGCATTGTTTTGTTCGCCATTTCATACACCTCTGTTAATGAATATTTATACACTTATAATAGCATAAAATTAACAAAAATAGTAATGTAAGCGCTATTAATATATTAAAAGACGCTTTAGAACTACTAAAGCGTCACTTTCAATATAATTATTCATATGTTTATAAATATTATTTTATTAAAGATTTTGCAAGTGATTTAATTTTTGCTTTAGAGATACCTATATCTTCTAATAATAAATCTACATCACCATGTTCGATATATTCATTATCAATACCAATTCTACGTAATACATTCTTATAATCATGATCTTTTAAGAAAGTTGCTATTTGGCTACCCAATCCACCTGTTAACATTGATTCTTCTATCGTAATAATAGGCATAGACTCTTTACCTAATTCATGTAGCATTTCAAAGTCCATAGGCTTAATAAATCGTGCATTAATGACATTAACATTAATACCTTCTTTTAATAATTCATCTGCAATATCAGAAATGAAATTAACAGTTGGACCATAACTAATTAAAGATAAATTACTTCCTTTTCGTTCATACGTCCATGTGCCAATGTCTAAAATTTCATGTTCTTTAGTATCCCTTAGCATAGGAGCATTTCCACGAGGATATCTTATAGCCATAGGACCATGATCTGTTTTAAATGCTGTATTTACCATATCAATTGCTTCATTACCGTCTTTAGGCATCATAATAGTAAAATTCGGAAATTGACTTAAAAATCCAACATCGAACACACCTTGATGTGTTTCACCATCCGCACCTACAAGACCTGCTCTATCAACACCAAATAATACGTTTAAATTCTGTCTATCTACATCATGTAATAATTGATCATACGCACGTTGCATAAATGTTGAATAAATCGCTACATACGGTTTCATACCTTGAGTTGCTAATCCAGCTGCCATCGTAACGGCGTGTTGCTCGGCAATACCAACATCAAAAAATTGATCTGGTAATTCTTGCTGGAACTTAGTTAGTTTTGAACCTACTGGCATTGCAGGTGTAATAGCAACAACACGTTTGTCTTGTTTAGCGTACTCTAGAACTTGATTACTCATTAATGCACTCCAAGCTGGTCCTTCTTCATTACCTTTAATAACCTCACCAGTTTCAAGTTTATAGGGTCCAAGACCATGCCAAGTACCAATAGTATCTACTTCAGCAGGTTTATAGCCTTTACCTTTTTTAGTTACAACATGTATTAACACAGGTTTATTTATTTGTTTAGAGGTATTGATAGCTTCATCTAATTCTTTGAAATTATGGCCATCGACTGGTCCGATATATTTAATGCCTAATTCTTCAAAAAATATACCATCAACAACTAAATACTTTAAACTATCCTTTATTTTGTCTGCTGAAACTCTTAAACGATCTCCACCAGGAAGTCTATTCATAAAACTTTCAGCATCAAACTTAAACCTATTGTAGTTGTGATTTGTTCTAATTCTTCCAAACATATTATGCATAGCACCTACATTAGGCGCTATACTCATTTCATTATCGTTTAATATAATCGTTAAATTAGTTTTGTCATGTCCTATATGGTTCAGTGCTTCAAGTGCCATCCCACCTGTCAAAGCACCATCACCAATAACAGGTACAACATGATTTGTGTTTCCTAAAATATCACGTGCTTTTGCCATCCCCATAGCAGCTGATAATGAAGTAGAGCTATGCCCAGCTTCCCATACATCATGCCGAGACTCTTTCGTTTTAGGAAATCCACATAAACCTTTATATTGTCTTAAAGAATTGAATTCATGACCTCTACCAGTTAAAATTTTATGAATATAAGATTGGTGTCCAACATCCCATATAATTTTATCTATAGGACTATTAAAATGTTTATGCAAACTAAGCGTTAATTCAACCACACCTAAGTTAGCTCCAATATGTCCACCAGTTATTGAACATGTTTCTATTAAAAATTTTCTAATTTCACTGCTTAACTGTTCAAGTTCTTGATTAGATAAATCTTTGATAAAGGATGGATTTTTTATGCTAGATACATCCATTGTTTAACCACCTTCAGCACTATTTCTTACGAAACGATCTAACGCTTTAGTTTACTGTTTTTAATTTTCTCTATTTGCAAATAATTGAGTAAGTGATTTCAGTTCATCAATATTATATTTATCTTCTAATTGTTCAAGTAAATACAATGCTTGATTTACGTGTTGTTCTAAAGCAACTTTAGTATTTGTCTTACCTAAGAGTGAAACATAAGTACTTTTATTATTATTTTCATCGCTTCCAACTGATTTACCGATTTTATCAAAGTCACCTTCAATATCTAATAAATCATCTTTAATTTGAAAGATCAAACCTAACTCTTGGCTAAAAGAATCTAGTAATAAAAATGTTTTGCTATTAACTTTTGCTATTGTACAAGCAGCAACTACAGAGAAACGTATGAGTGCGCCAGTTTTATATCTATGAATTTTACGTAGAGTATCTAGTGATATTTCTTTATCTTCACTATCCATATCTAGTACTTGACCACCAACCATTCCTTGATGACCAGCTGATTCTGAAAGCAATCTAATAATTTTAACTTTTTCTTCTGAGCCTAAATATATATCTTTAGTAATAAGTTCGAATGCTTTAGTTAATAATGCATCTCCAGCAAGTATTGCAGTAGCATCTCCATAAACTTTATGATTTGTCTTCATACCACGTCTGAAATTATCATTATCCATAGCAGGTAAATCATCATGTATTAGAGAATAAGTATGTATCATTTCTAGTGCTTTCGCAGTTTCCATACCTTTTTTGATATCAATTTTAAGCATCGATAATGTCATTAAAAGTAAAACAGGTCTTATACGTTTACCACCAGCTGATAATGAATATCTCATGCTTTCTTCTAGCTTAGTTTCAACTACTGGATTAAGCTTTGTAGATTTTATAGCTTCATTAAATTTGTCTACATAATTATTCATGATCTGACTCATCTGAATCACCTTCTTTTTGAACAAGTTTATTTACTTTTTCTTCAGCTTCTTTAAGTTTCAATTCACATTTACTACTTAATTCGATTCCACGTTGATAAAGTTCAATAGATTCTTCTAATGAAATATTTTCTTCATCTAGTTTACCTACGACTTTTTCTAATTCAACCATCATTTCTTCAAAAGTTTGTTCTTTAGCCACATTGTCACCTAATTTCTTTTACATTAGCTTCTATTTTACCATCTTTTAAATTGATAGTAATGTCATCTTCTACATTTAAATCATCTTTACTTGTAATGATTTTATCATTTTTTTTAATTATTGAATAACCTCTAAGCATAATTTGCGTTGGACTCAGTGCATCTAATTGGGCCAACTTGCTTTTAAGTATTTGCATTTTCTGTGTAATAATCCTGTTGATAAGCTGATTTTGCATAATATTTAATCTGTCATAATCCTGTCTATATTGTGTTGTTTTATTATAGATTGGAGCTATTCTCAATTTATTTTGCAATAGATCTATTTTATGTTTATTTTGTAAAATAGTTTGTTCTAAATTTCTAGTTAATTGTTTTTGATAATCGTCTAATTTCTGTGTTTCTTGATCATATAATAATGAAGGTGTCTTCAATTTATAATATGATGAGAGCTGCTTTAGTTTTTGTTTATCTTGTTGAATACTTTGAGTAACATGTTTTGTTAAATATTGACGAGCATTAGCAATTAGTTGATATAGTGCATTAATATCTGGTGTCGCTATCACAGCTGCTTGTGTTGGTGTAGCTGCTCTAACATCACTTACAAAATCACTTAAAGTGGTATCTGTTTCATGACCTACAGCAGAAATAATAGGTGTGGAACAGTTATAAATTGCTTCTACAACTTCCCTTTCATTAAAACTCCACAAATCTTCAATAGATCCACCACCACGACCAACGATAATAACATCAACGTCCATTGCGTCAGCTTGTTGTATATTGTTAATGATATTATCCTTAGCTTCTTTACCTTGTACTAGTGTGCTAATCAATACTTGCTCAGCAAGAGGATAGCGTTTGTCTAAGGTAGAACAAATATCTCTAATTGCTGCCCCAGTAGACGCAGTTAATACAGCTATTTTTCTAGGATACTTAGGAATATTTAGTTTATGTTCGCTATTAAAATATCCTTTTTCCATTAATTCTTTTTTTAGCGCTTCAAATTTCTCATATAAAAGACCAACACCATCTAATTGCATCGATTGAACATATATTTGATACGATCCTCTAGATTCATATATACCAATACGTCCTTCAATTAACACTTGGTCGCCTTCTTTAGGTTCAAATGACAGTTGATTAGCATTTGACTTAAACATCATCGCACTTAATACACCTTTATCGTCTTTTAAAGCAAAATAAAGGTGTCCACTTGAATGTCTTTTGAAATTTGATATTTCACCCTTTATAAATACATTTTGTAAATGCGGATCTTGATCAAATTTATATTTGATATATTTTGTTATAGCTGTAACTGATAAATATTTATCCATTTATATCACTCTTTATTATTTTGATAAACTGCTTAATACACCGTTTATAAATTTATAATGATCGTCATCACTGTATATTTTGGCAATTTCAACTGCTTCATTAAAAATTACCTTCTGCGGTGTATCTGTATAATTTAATTCATATGATGCCATTCTTAAAATGATACGATCTGTTTTAAGCAGACGTTCTAATGTCCAATTTTTCAAATGAGGTTTGAATATTTCATCAAGCTCTTCTTTTTTGTCAGTGACTTCATTAACAAAATTCTTAACATATAAATATTGTTCACCTTTGAAATCATCAACTAAGTAGTTAATTGCTTCTTCTACCGTTAATTCTGTTTTATTATTTTCTAATTGATATAGTGTTTTAAAGACAAGTTCTCTTAATTCTGTTCTTTTCATATTCTTCTCCTTCAAAGAATAAGAGGATGCACGCATCCTCTTAATTAATCATTTTTTATTATTGGAAATGTATATTAACGATATGAACATTAACTTCTTTAGGAGTTAATGCAGTCATCGTATTTAATGCTTGTTTAATTTCTGATTGAACTTTTCGTGCAGTTTCAGAAATTTTTGTACCATAATCAAATGTACAATAAACATTAATATAGATGCCTTCATCTTTTATATCGACTTTTATACCTTTACCAAAATTCTTTTTCCCGAATTTTTCTAGGGAATTCTTATTAAAAACGGATTGCATATGAGATACACCTTTAATATCAGTAGTAGCAATACTCGCTATTACCTCAATTACTTCTGGTGCAATCTCGATTTTACCTAAAGAAGGCTTTTCATTCTCAATTGTTTTAGCCACTTGAATCCCTCCCTATTTATCTTCATTATTTATAATATCATGAATCTCTAGGAAATTGGTATTAAAATCACCTGATTCAAACACATCGTTTTCTAACAATCTTAAATGGAATGGGATAGTCGTATCAATGCCTGCAACTAAAAATTCTGTTAACGCTCTTTTACCTATTTGTATAGCTTCAGTTCGGTCTTTACCATGCACGATTAGTTTAGCTACCATTGAATCGTAATATGGCGGGATTGTATAACCTGTGTAACAAGCTGAATCTATTCGAACACCAAATCCTCCTGGTGTTAAATATTGATTAATTTTACCTGGAGAAGGCATAAATTTCTTAAATGGACTTTCAGCGTTAATTCTAAACTCGATTGCATGCCCATTTAAAGTAACTTCATCTTGTGTTAATGGTAAAGTTTCACCACTGGCAACTTTAAGTTGTAACTTAACTAAATCCATACCCGTAACCATCTCTGTTACTGGGTGTTCAACTTGAATACGTGTATTCATTTCCATAAAATAGAATGCTTCAGCATCTAAATCGTAAATAAACTCAATCGTTCCTGCGTTTTCATAATTAACAGCTTTTGCTGCTCTAATTGCCGCTTCACCCATTTCTTTTCTCATAACTTCTGAAAGAACTGGAGAAGGAGATTCTTCTACTAACTTTTGCATACGTCTTTGAATCGTACAATCACGTTCTCCTAGATGGATAACATTACCTTCCGAATCGCCCATTACTTGTATTTCTATATGTCTAAAGTTTTCGATGAATTTTTCTAAGTAAAGCCCTTTATTACCAAATGCTGTTTCAGCTTCTTGTTGAGTCATTCTAAATCCAGTTACAAGTTCTTCTTCATTTCGCGCTATTCGTATACCTTTACCACCACCACCGGCAGTTGCTTTAATTATTACAGGGTATCCAATTTGTTTAGCACATCTTTTTGCAATTTTAACTGTATCTACTAGACCTTCACTACCAGGTACAACAGGTACATCAGCTTTAATCATTTCTTCTTTAGCTACATCTTTTATACCCATTTTTTGTATAGATTGGTAACTAGGTCCAATAAATTTAATTTGGCACGCTTCACACATTTCAGCGAAGTCACTATTTTCAGCTAAGAAACCATATCCTGGATGGATGCCATCACATCCTGTTGATTTTGCTATTGAAATAATATTAGGTACATGTAAGTATGAATCTTTAGATTGTGTTGGTCCTACACAATAAGCTTCATCTGCAATTTGAGTATGTAATGCATCTTTATCAGCTTCTGAATAAATTGCAACTGTTTGTATGTCTAGCTCTCTACAAGCTCTAATGATTCTTACAGCTATTTCCCCTCTATTAGCAATTAATACTTTTTTCATATTATTTCACCTTGAATAACGGTTGGCCATACTCTACCATTTGTCCGTCTTCAACTAATATTTCAGTGATTTCTCCAGAAACCTCTGCTTGTATTTCATTAAATAGTTTCATAGCTTCTAAAATACAAACAGTTGAATCAGCATCAACATGTGAGCCTACTTGTACATACGGACCTTCGTCTGGAGATGGGGATTTATAAAATGTTCCTACCATTGGTGCATTAATAGTTAAACCACTTGGTGCCTCTGCTTCAACATTTTGTTGAGGAGAAGGTTGAGAAATTTGTTGTGGTTGTTCAGCAACTACGTTCGAAGTACCTTGGCTATAAATAATTTCTTGCTTAATTTCTTTTTTTAAAGTTAATTTAAAATCTTTATCATTAATGTCAATTTCAGTTAAAGAAGAATTGTCTAGTACATCAACTAATTCTTTAATTTGTTTTAAGTTCATTTGAAAATCTCCTTTTAAATTCTAATTCTTTACACTTCATACATTTTACTTTAGTGGTCATACCAATTCAAGAGATTTTAATATTTAATCAAAAATGACCAATAGAATTTATATCTATTGATCATTTTATCATTTATTCTTTCTGATTAACCTCTTGATACGTAACTACCATCAGTAGTGTTTATAACAAGTAAATCTCCTTCATTAACAAATAAAGGAACATTTAAGCTGTAACCAGTTTCTACTGTCGCTTGTTTAGTTGCACCTGTAGCAGTATCACCTTTGATACCTGGTTCAGTTTCAGTTACTTGTAATGTTACTGTATTTGGTAATTCAATACCAATTGTTTCGCCTTCATAAGATTGAATATGAACTTCCATATTTTCTTTAATGAATTTAAGTTCGTATTCTAATCTTTCCTCTGGTAATTCTAATTGATCATAAGTTTCGTTATCCATAAATACATGGCTATCACCATTTGCATATAAATATTGCATGCGACTGTTTTCAATTTGAGCTTTTTCTACTTTTTCGCCAGCTCTGAAAGTTTTTTCTTGTATCGCACCAGTTCTTAAATTTCTTAATTTAGAACGAACAAAAGCTGCACCTTTGCCTGGTTTTACGTGTTGGAAATCTAATACTTTCCAAATCCCATTTTCAACTTTAATTGTTAAACCTGTTTTAAAATCATTAACTGAAATCATTCATTTTCCTCCTATTTATACCTTCTTATAAAATAATAAGGTCTTTTGAAGTTTTAGTAAAGCGTTGTAAGCCATTTTTTGTAACTAATACATCATCTTCTATTCTAACTCCACCTAATCCATCTATATATATACCTGGTTCTAATGTTATACACATATTTTCTTCAAGTACAATATCTGATTTTTGGGATAGTCCAGGTCCTTCATGCACCTCTAAGCCAATTCCATGCCCTAGAGAGTGACCAAACGCATCTCCATAACCATATCCTTTAATAATATCTCTCGCAATTGAATCTGCCTCTTTACCTGTCATACCTGGTTTAATTTGCTCTAAAGCAGCTAATTGAGCTTCTAATACAATATTATATATTTTTTTCATTTCTTTTTTCGGTTCACCTATCGCAAATGTTCTCGTCACATCACTTACATATCCTTCATATAGTGCACCATAATCTAATGTAATCATGTCACCATGTTCAATTACTTTATTACTTGCTACACCATGAGGTAGTGCACCACGATGACCTGAAGCAACTATTGTATCAAATGATGAACAAGTAGCCCCTTTACTTCTCATAAACATTTCCATTTCATTGTTTACTTCATTTTCAGTCATCCCTGGTTTAATCCATTTAAGGATATGTTCATATGTTTCATCTACTATATCAGCAGCTTTTTGAATTTGTTTAATTTCAAATTCATCTTTAATCATTCTAATCGTTTCAATTACACCTTCAATAGAAGAAAGCTCAACATTTTCTGTATTCAATGATTGATAATTATTATAAGTTATTAAATCAGCTTCAACACCAACTTTTTTATACTTACCTTGTTCAATTAATTCATTTATTTTTGCTAACATTGGACCTTCTTGATTTATAACTTCAAAATCTTTAGCTTGATCATTTGCTTGTTGAATATATCTAAAATCTGTAATTAATTGGGAATCATCTTGTGTAATTAACAGACTACCACTAGTACCAGTAAATCCAGAAAGATATCTACAGTTATATGGTGAAAGTATGACTACTGCATCTAATCCTTTTTGATTCATAACTTGTCTCAATTTATTAATTTTCATATTTATCCCCTTTCTATTTGTACAATAAATCTATATACATTAAAATAATAGCATACATACAATAAATTTTTCACAGTAAAACATTGGGAGTTAATAAACATGAGAAAAACAATAATAGCAATCATGGCAAGTTCAGTTGTATTATCAGCGTGTGGTAATGATAAAGTTCAACAACTAGAAGAAAAGAAATCAACATTAAAAAGCGATAATAGAAAACATAAACAAGAAGTTCTAGATTTAGAAGATAAAAACAAAACATATAAACAAAAAGAATCGAGTATAGAAAGCTCAATAAAACAAACTAAAAAACAATCTACCAAACAATTTACAACTCAATATTTAAAATCATCAACTCGTTTTGTGAATGAAACTAAGACAAATATCTCGAGTTACAACAAAATCAAAAAAGATGTAACAACTAAGTTTAATGATGAAGATACAAAAAGTGAACTTGATAACATATATAATGATCAAAAGACTATTACAAATAAATATAAAGACGAAATGAAAGGGAAATCTATCCCGGAAGATTATAAAGATTTGCATAAAAGTATGCTAAAATTATCCAATGGAATCGAAAAAGTATTTAAAGATTTAAATGAAGCTTATAATAAGAAAGATAAAAAAGCAGTAGAAAAATCAATCAATCAGTTAAATAATTTAGACAAAGAAATAGGACAAATTAAGTGAGTACAAAGTTGATTTGTGCTATATTTAATAGACTAACAAATTAAGGTGAGATTCTATGAAAAATGTTTTATTTTATTTAATTATTGCAGTGGCACTATTCGGGTTAATTATGAACCTTGATTTCTTTATAATGGGATTTATTAGAATGATTATTTCACTCATAATATTTGGGTTAATCATTTATTTGATTTACTATTTCTTCTTCTTAACACCAGATCAAAGAAAATATAAGAAAGCTATGCGTAAACAAAAGCGTAGAAATAGATAAAAAAAGAGACCTCTGTGGTCTCTTTTCAGAGTGTCGACAAAGTCTTAGACTTTGCCGGCATTTTTTTATGCGCATGCTTTCCGCGGGCATGTTCTCAGCCTGTAGTCTTCGAATCATGCTTTTCCCGCAGGAGTCAGCGCAAAAAAATGCCAAATATTAACAAATTATTTTATAATATAGATGAAATTTAATTTAGGAGTTGATTCTATGTTAAATAAATGTACGGAAAACAAAACCTATATTAGAGAAATCCGTAGACATGTTTGGCAAGATGATTTAGACATAATCGAAGATTTAAGATTTATAGATACAATTAAAAAAGCATATAAATTAAGAAGTCAAACAGTAGAAAGACGATTTGGCGATGCAAAAGAACAGCCTAGTTTAAACGCAGTTTAAGCTTAAATTTAATAAAACATACTTATTAAAACAAAAAACAAACTGAAAGAGACCTCTGTGGTCTCTTTTTTTTACTATTCGACTAATGCGCAATGTAAGAATATGAATATTAATATGTCCTTTATTTTCTATACGTCCATTCTTCTGATTTATATTTTTCTTCTAATTGTTTAATCTCTGTTAGTTGTTCATCCGTAAAGTTCAAAGGCTTATATTCTATATCTAACCCTTTTTTAAATCCATCATGAAATGCTTGTTCCATTTCTTCAATAGTAATATGTCTGTCAGCTAAATCATTTATGGCCACTGCTTTATCCACGAATGCTGCTTTCATTTTATCTTTCAATCTATCATTTCTATATATGAACATATCAAATAATTCGTCTACATCTATATCTTGTAAAATAGATCCATGTTGTAAAATAACACCCTTTTGTCTCGTTTGAGCACTCCCTGCTATTTTTCTACCCTCTACTACAAGTTCATACCAACTTGGTGCATCAAAACAAACTGAACTCCGAGGTGTCTTTAATTTATCTCTTGCTTCTTTTGTCTTAGGAATAGAAAAATAAGCATCAAAGCCTAATGATTTAAATCCTTCTAATAATCCTTCTGATATTACTCTATATGCTTCTGTAACTGTTTTAGGCATATTTGGATGCGATTCTGGAACGATAACACTATATGTCAGTTCTTTGTCGTGTAAGACGCCTCTACCACCTGTTGCACGTCTAACAAGTCCATAACCTTTTTCTTTAACTTTCTCAATATCTATTTCTTTAGTTAGTTTTTGAAAATACCCTATAGATAATGTTGCAGGGTTCCATGTATAAAACCTGATTACAGGGTCTATTTCTCCTCTGCTTACGAAGTTCATGAGTGCTTCATCTACTGCCATATTATAGTATGGATCATTTGATTTTGTGTTTATAAAGTGCCAAGTTTCTTTCACAATTAAAAACTCCTATTCAATTAATTCTATATACTTGTCTATTTTAGCAAAAAAATTTTGATAAATCTCACAAGAAATCTTATAATAGTAGTATCGACTTGAATTGGGAGGAATTAGACCATGAATTATTGGTACATCGCGCTCATAGTCCTAGTCTTGATTATCATTTATATGGCAATTAACTATTCATTGAATAAGCGCGCAGTTAAAGAATTAGATCAAAATGAGTTTCACAAGGGTTTAAGGAAGGCACAAGTTATCGACTTACGTGAAAAGGCTGATTTTGAATATGGTCATATCATCGGGGCAAGAAACATACCAATGAGTGTCTTTCGTACAAGATACCAAGGGTTACGTAAAGACCAACCTATTTATTTTTGTGATGCAAATGGTGTAGCAAGTTCCAGAGCTGCAAGAATGATGAAGAAAAAAGGTTATACAAACTTGTACATGCTTAAAGGCGGATATAAAAAATGGACTGGGAAAGTTAAGTCTAAATAATAAAAAAGGATGAATTCTAATTGAATTCATCCTTTTTTATTAATTTTTTTCTTCTTTTAGCAACTCAAATTTTAAAACAGGTTTTCTAGCTGCTTGTGTTTCATCTAAACGTCCTATAACAGTAGTATGTGGTGCATCTAAGACTGTTTCTGGATTCTCTTCCGCTTCTTTTGCAATTTGTATTAAAGTATCACAAAAAGCATCTAAAGTTTCTTTTGATTCAGTTTCTGTTGGTTCTATCATCATACATTCTTCCACATTTATTGGGAAGTAGATTGTAGGTGGATGGAAATTGAAATCTAATAGTCGTTTTGCAATATCCAATGTTCTTACACCAAGTTTTTTCTGTCTAGAACCACTTATTACAAATTCATGTTTACAATGTTGCGTATATGGCGTATCGAAATGATCTTGTAATCTTCTCAACATGTAATTCGCATTTAGAACTGCTGTTTCAGAAACAGCTTTTAATCCATCTGGCCCCATCGTTCTAATGTAAGTGTAGGCTCTTAAGTAAATGCCAAAATTACCGAAGAATGGCTTAACTCGACCAATAGAATTTGGCATATCATGTTCGAATTTGTAAGAATCATTTTCTTTCACAACTGTTGGTTTAGGTAAATATGGTATTAAATCTGATTTAACGCCAACAGGTCCAGATCCAGGTCCACCGCCACCATGTGGTCCAGTAAACGTTTTGTGTAAGTTTAAATGTACTGCATCAAACCCCATGTCTCCTGGTCTTACTTTACTCATTATGGCATTTAGATTTGCACCATCATAATAAAGTTTACCACCAGCTTGATGGACGATTTCTCTAATTTCTACAATATCTTCTTCAAATAAACCTAATGTATTTGGATTTGTTAACATAATTGCAGCAGTGTCATCACCTACAACTCGTTTTAAATCTTCTATATCTACTAACCCTTTTTCATTTGATTTAACTGTAACAGTATCAAATCCTGCTACTTTAGCTGATGCTGGATTCGTACCATGTGCAGAATCTGGAACGATTACTTTAGTTCTATTAAAATCATTATTTGCTTCGTGGAAGGCTTTAATCATTAATAGTGCAGTCCATTCACCATGAGCTCCGGCTGCAGGTTGTAATGTTACTTCATCCATTCCAGTAATTTCTTTTAAATGTTCTTGTAAGTCGTATATTATTTCTAGTGATCCTTGTACTGTTGATACATCTTGTAATGGATGTGCATTAGCAAATCCAGACATTCTTGCTACTTTTTCATTTATTTTAGGGTTGTATTTCATAGTACATGAACCTAAAGGATAGAAACCTGTATCTACACCATGATTTTTATTCGACAATTCTGTATAGTGTCGCATTAAATCTAATTCACTAACCTCTGGCAACTCGGCTTTTTGTTTTCTAGTAAATTTATCTCCTAGTATTTCTTGAACATTTTGTGTTTCAACTTCTTTTTCTGGTAATGAATATGCAAATCTATCTTTTCTAGATCTTTCAAAAATTAATTCACTTGATGGTTTACGCACTATATTCACCTACTTTTTGGATAAATGTATCAATATCATCTTTAGTTCTTAGTTCAGTTACGGCAATTAGCATGTGATTTTTAAAGTCGTCATTCATAAATCCTAAATCAAAACCACCTATTATACCTTCTTCTAATAAATCTTTATTGATGTCACTAATAGATTTATTAAATTTAACAACAAATTCATTAAATGAAATACTTTCTAGTACTTCAAAGCCTGCTTCTTGCATTTTACGTTTCATATACGTCGTATTTTCCATATTTAGTTTTGCCATTTCATATACACCATTTTTACCTAATGCACTCATGCATACTGATGCAGCCAAAGCATTCAATGCTTGGTTAGAACAAATATTTGAAGTAGCTTTATCTCTTCTTATATGTTGTTCACGAGCTTGTAGTGTTAGCACAAAGCCTCTATTACCATCTTCATCTTGTGTTTGACCAACTAAACGACCTGGTAGTTTTCGCATTAATTTCTTAGTAGATGCAAAATAACCACAATGTGGGCCACCGTATTGGGCTGGAATACCGAATACTTGAGCATCCCCAACGACGATATCTGCTCCAAATTCTCCAGGAGGTGTAATTAAACCTAGTGCTAATGGATTACTAGAAACGATAAACAATGCCTTTTTATCTTCAATCAATTGTTTAATTGCTTCTAAATCTTCTAATGAACCAAAGAAGTTCGGATATTGAACACAAACAGCTGCAGTATCATCATCGATAACTTCTTTTAATTTATCCAAATCAGTTACTGTGCCGTCTAAGTCAACTTCGACAACTTCAATATCTTGGGCTTTAGTATATGTTTTAAGCACTTCTATAGACTGGTAATGTACTGACTTAGATACAATTACTTTTTTCTTTTTTGTGTGTCCTGCAGCAAGTACTGCAGCTTCTGCAAAAGCAGTACCTCCATCATACATTGACGAATTTGCTACATCCATTCCTGTTAATTCACATATTAATGTTTGGAATTCAAATATAGCTTGTAATTCACCTTGAGAAATTTCAGGTTGATATGGTGTATATGCAGTATAAAATTCAGAACGAGAGATGACATGATCTACTACAGTCGGTATATAGTGATCATAAACACCTGCTCCTAAAAATGACGCATGTGTTTCACTCGTAATATTCTTATTAGCAATTTGTGATAATTCTCTTAATAATGTAGTTTCTGGTTTTTTCTCTTTAATATTCAGTGTTTTATTAAATCTTACAGATTCAGGTATATCAGTAAACAATTCATCTACAGATTTAATACCTATGAAATCTAACATTTCTGATTTATCTTTTTCAGTTAAAGGTATATAGCGGTGACCCATTTTATTCACTCCTATGATTTAAATGATGATTTTTTTACAATTTTAGCTTTTACTTGTCTTTTTCTTACTTGAATTAAAATGTCTTTATCTAGTTCAAACGCTTCTTTCTTGATTAATCCCATCGCTATTGCTTTTCCAGTTGATGGCGATTGAGTGCCTGATGTGACATATCCAATTTCATTACTATCAACATCTAAAATTTTATAATCCGTTCTAGGTATGCCTTTATCAATCACTTCAATACCAATTGATTTTCTTTCTGCACCATTTTCTTTCTGGTCTTTAAGTACAGACTTACCAATAAAATCTGCCTCAATTAACGGTTTGACTGCAAATCCAATACCTGCTTCATAAGGTGTGATTTGTTCAGATAAGTCTTGACCATGTAGCGGTAGAGCAGCTTCTAATCTTAGTGTATCGCGAGCGCCTAAACCACAAGGCACGACGCCTTCACTTATGAAACCATCCCAAATTTCTTTAGTGTCTTCAGATTGACAATATACTTCAAAACCATCTTCACCTGTATAACCTGATTGTGACAAAATAACTTCTTTACCAAATAAACTAACTTTTTGTTGAAACTCAAACATTTTCATTTCACTTACATTTACATCTACTAATTTTTGAACTAAATCGCGAGCTTCTGGTCCTTGAATAGCTAATTGACCATATTCTGAAGATTTATTTTCAATGTTTACATTAAATCCTTCAATTTTTTGTAACCATTCAAAATCTATATCAGTATTACCAGCATTAACAACTAAGAAATAAACTGATTCATCCAATTTATATATAACTAAATCATCAACAACCCCACCTTTTTCGTTACAAAGTGTTGTATATTGTGCTTTCGTTTCATTTAAAATTGAAGAATCGTTTGTTAAAGCATATTGAACAAATTGATCTGCTTCTTCACCAGTAACAATAATTTCACCCATATGGCTAACATCAAAGATGCCAACTTTTGTTCTTACAGCATTATGTTCCTCTTTAATACTTGAAAATTGAACTGGTAATGCCCAACCAGAAAAATCAATAACTTTAGCACCTTGATCGATATATGTTTGATATAAAGGTGTTTTCTTTAATTCTGTAGTCATCATACCTCTCCCCTTCTAAATATGTATAATAAAAAAACAGGGTAGCTTTCGCTACCCTGTTGAAGTACTCTTCAGGAATGCGTCACAAAGTTATCCTTTTGCCTGAGAGATTCACTCAAAAATGGTTTGCTCCTTCGGCGATGAATATAACATTCACTCTCTCTAACTTTGATCATTCGCAATTATATATGCTTATAAAGATTCAATAATCTCACTTGCAACTACTTCTTCAGGTCTGCTTGCATCAATATGTTTGTATGCGATTTCATTATAACTTAATTCTCGTTTTGAATACAAGGTTTTTAATTCATTTAAAGATTTACCTCTTGCATTCGGTCTATTATTATCATGATTAATTCTATTAAATAGTATTTCAATATCACATTTTAACCAGAATGTATTCAAATTATCTTTCAAAATATCTTTCGAAAGTTCAGATTCTATAATACCACCACCAGTTGAAATAATAACATCTTTACCAATCCATTTGTGCAAAGCTTTATATTCTAAATCTCTAAAATATGCTTCACCAAAATTTTCAAATATTTGTGGAATTGGTAATTGTGTAATTTCAACGATATAAGTATCTATATCTACTAAAGGCCTGTCATAATGTTCACTTAACAATTTACCTATCGTTGTTTTGCCAACACCCATAAAACCAACTAACACTATCGACATTAAATCTACTCCTTAGTTGTTACATTTCAACTTAAACTTTATTCTATCTCATTATTCAGAAAATAAAAAGTCTAATATTATTTATTATTTAAAATTATTTTTATTTCTCGTTGATAGTACTGCTCTAAATTATGATAAATATTTAATTTATAACTATATTGAACTAAATAAAATGATAGAAAAGCTGAATAAATAAATAATATCCCTAGTACAAAAGGCAGAATAAATCCTTCATTTTTAAATATAAATTTCTTCATGAACTTTTTTGTCACCCTTCCTAATCAGTAAATCTAATTTGAGGGTATTTTGATGTAATTGCTGTATATTCAATCTTTCAACATTATTTAGTAATGTAATATTACCTTTACCGTTTATACTTTTAAAAATTTTTGAATTTAATAAAGTGTATTCTGTTGAGTTTTTATTGCGAATACATTTTATCCTCGTGTTTGAATAATCGATGATAACCTTACAATCTTCAATTTCTTCAGATAAATCTTTTCTAAACATGATTAATTCGTAATTAGTATGGTCGATAGCATTATCTTTTAAAGTATAAATACTTTTAATTAATATAGGTATAAGCGCGAGTATAATTAATAAAAATGATAAAGACAGCAACATCTCGATCATAGTAAACCCTTTATTATTTTTTAACACAAACTTTTTCATTTTTCATTTCATCTTCCAAGCAAATTTGATTTTTTAAATTTAAATATTTATATCGATTTACATCATATTTAAAATCATCGCTGGGAGATTGAATCGTTTGATATAACAACTGATATAGTTTTATTTTATTATGTTCTTTTTCAATATTTTTATTTAAAGAAGTCACTAATGGTAATAAAGTTCCACTCAATAACATGATAATAAATATCGAAAGCATAAAATCTATAAAAACATACCCGTTATTATTCTTCAACAATTCTATATCTCCCTTTCTCAATCCGAAATATAATTTTATATTTTTTGTTGTTAAAAATGATTTTCAAAGTACCAAACTGATTGATATTTCCTTCACCATCATATACTAACGTAGTAAACTTATTATCTTTTGAAATATTTCCTTTATATAAAGTAAGTGTCTGAATTTGATTTCTTTCTATTTGATAATAAATTTTCTCTGAATTAGGTTTAAACCAAACTAAAATCGGCTTTTTTGTAGCAATAGATTTTGTTTCTAAATACTCTAACTTTGTTTCTAAATCATATATTCCATTTGTTAAATCAACTTTATCGATTGCATTAATTGATAAGAACATTGTTAACATCATAATCATGCTTAAAATTGAAATTACAAATATCATTTCAATTAAAGTAAATCCTTTATTGCACATTAATTAGCAACTACTTCGCCATTTTGCAAAGTTATTCTTTCGCCTGATTTACAAGTAAGCTGTTTATCATTGATATAACCATCACTTACTAAATCATTTACAGAATTCGGTTTAGCATCATGCTTTAACGTATAAGCTTCAACTTGTCCAGCTACCATCTTTACTTGAGCTTGACAACCAGTACTTTTAACTGTTTCCGATTGCTTACTAATGTTAGGAATGATGATAATCAACAAGATACTTATGATTAAAAGTACTATCAACATTTCCACTAATGTGAAGCCTTCTTTTTTACAAAATAATTTAAAACTTTTCATCTACTACACCCTTTCATTTTATTCCTTCTACCATCTGTAACATTGGTAAAATTATAATTAAATAAAGCGTTATAATTAGTAATGCTAAAATGCCAAATACAATTGGCTGAATCCATTTCAAATGTTTTATAAAAGTTTTTTCTAGTTTGTCTAACATAAATACACTGAAATAATGCAATTCCATATCTAACTTTGATTTGTTTTCTCCGTGTTTAATATAATGAATTAAATGCTCCTCGAAACATCCTAATTTTTTTATGGCATCCGGGAACGATTCACCTTTTTCCATAGATTTATTAATTGATAAGCCAATGTACTTTAAAAAGCTATCTTTTGTTTGCATCATGTATATTTCAATTATTTTATTAAGCGTTATTCCGTTTTGTATAAAAAATGAAAAGTCCCTAGATATTCTATATGAGTGATACATAGATATATATTTGTTTATTAAAGGTATTTTATTGGAGAATGAAATTCTTTTAGACACGTCTTTACTACTATAATTTAAGTAAATGATGAGGAGAATAAGTACTAAACTTAAAAACAATGTAAAAATAGTTGTGGGTAAATAAGAAAAAATTGTCGTTATTACTTTTAATGAAGTTGAAATTTCAACATTCATAGATTCGTATATTTCACTAAATTGAGGAATGATTGTCTGGTTTACTGCAGCTAATAACATGAAAAAAATGCAGAATAATAAAGCAGGATATTGAATTGTTTTTATAAATCTTTCTTTTACTTGCTCAATTTTTCTTAAATATAAAATGGAATGATCAACTGTTTCAATCAAGTTTCCATATTGTTCACCAAAATATATTTGAGTTAAGATTACTTGAGGATAATTTAAAAATTTTAGAACTTCGTGTAATTGTCCAGTATCTTTGACTAGTCCAATTACTTTTATCTTTAATTCTTTTTTAGACAATTGAGGAAATTGATCATTCAACAATTGAATTGCTTCTAACAAGGTAAAACCTTGTTTCAACATGTCTGAAAGTCTTATTAGATATAATACTTTTTCTTTTTTTAAGACATTGCCTTTATTCATTAAAATCACACACCATATACTTAACAATGTCATCATTGAATAAATAAGTCATAACTCTACTGCGACTGGAGTCATTTTGTTTAACTAAGCGCTGATTTGCGATACATGATATACCTTGTTTAATTTGTTCAGTAGTAATACCTAATTCGATTAACCTGTGTATTGCGCCAATATTATTTTTAGCATGCATTGTTGAAAGTACTAAATGACCGCTTAAACTTGCTTGAATAACTTGTTTAGCAGTTTCTTTATCTCTAATTTCACCAATCATAATGACATCAGGATCACACCTTAAAATGGCTTTGAATGACTGATTATAAGAGATATTTGCTTTTTCATTAACAGAAACTTGTACAATACCATCTAAAGTTTGTTCAACTGGATCTTCAATAGTGATAATATGTTTGTTTTTCACTTTTTTTAAATCATGCATTAATTCATACATCAATGTGGACTTTCCCGATCCAGTGGGACCAGTAAACAGAAATAATCCTTCAGCATTATATATTTCATTTCTAATTTTTTTAAAATCTAAATCATCCTTACTAAATCCTCTCTCACTAAAATATTGTGGCGTTATTCTAATAGCGCACGATTCAATACCTAAGCTAATTGGTATCGTGGATATTCTCAAATAATAACTTATCTCATGCTCATATAAATATTGTCCGCTTTGTGCTTTATTCCTTTCACTTACATCTAAATGAGAGATGAATTTCATATAAATTAATAATCTACTATACAACTTCGAATCCATCGATAAATCATAGTGATTATTATCGCCATTGATTCTCATTTGGATAATAACCTTATCAGCAATTACTGGGATAAAATGTATATCACTAGCTTCTAATTTCACTGCGTCATTAATAATTGATTTGAATAATTTCTCCATAATCTCCTCCTCATATATATAAACGCTTTCAATTCCGCTGATTACTTCTATGATAGTTTTTAATTTACTAAAAATGCTATTTACTTTTGTATAGAGTAACTTTATAATTAAATGTGAATAAGAAAGTAAACACAGAGGGGGTTCTTAAGAAGATGGATAAAGTTTATAAAACTCTAGGCTTCTGGACTGCTATATTTGCTACAATGTTTTATGTCGGAGGAATGGACATGATGGCGTATTTCTTTGTAGCACAGACAGGATTTTTCGTATTATTGGGATACTTAAAATTAACAGAAAGAATGTATATGTATATATTCGCTATTTATTTAGTATTATGTTTTGTTGGATTTACATATTATTCAACATTCTTATTAGAGCCAGGCTTCGGTCATCATTAAAAAAAGCATTACACATTATGTGTAATGCTTTTTTATTTAACTAAACCCATTTAAATATGGATTTGTCATTTCTTCTTCAGAAATAGTTGATTCGGGACCATGTCCTGGAAAAATTGTAGTATTAGGATCTAATTCTAATAATTTATCTTCAATTGATTTAATTAAAGTTTCAGTATCACCTTTATATAAATCCGTTCTACCTATTCCACCTTTAAATAAAGTATCCCCAACAATTGCAAAATCTCCAAAAACGAATGACAAGCTACCTGGTGAATGCCCTGGTGTATGTAGAGCTTCAAACTCAAACTCTCCTATTTTGTGAGTTCCTTCATCCATAACTAAAGGTACTGTATGTTGTACAACTTGAGGTAATTGATATGCTGCGAATTTTTTAGATCCATTTTTCACTGTATCTGTTAACCATGATTTTTCTTCTTTATGAACATATACATCGACGTCATATTTTTTAACGACATCATCAATGCCACCTATATGGTCAAAATGAGCATGTGTAAGTAGAATACCACTTAACTTTTTATTAAATTTCTCTATGCGTTTGTTTATAAATTGTCCATTATCACCCGGATCAATTACTAGCAGTTCCTTGTCTCCTTCGATAATATAACAGTTAGTTTCAACTATTCCTAAAGCATAACTATGTACTTTCATTGTATTTCCTCCTCTTTTTTTAAAAAGTACCTCGACAAAATCACATATTAATTATACAATTAATATGATAATAAAAGAAAACGTATTGGGGGTATTGGAATGCCATTTATCGACACAGGGGAACTATTTGAGTTGTTTGGAATAAAAATCCATATCGGCGTTAATATTTTCTCTTTATTAATGCTTGCCGTTTTTATTCTTGCAATATTTGGTTTGATTTCAGCATTCAAAAACAAAAATATTTTGGGCATTCTTTTTGGTGCAATAACTGTAGTATCTTTTGGCTTTTTCTCATTAGCAACAATATTTACATACGGTTATCCAATTTTGCATCATTAAAGAAAAGACGAGTTTACACTCGTCTTTTTTTATTTGTTTAAATGTCTGTTAACTGATTCTAACTTTTCATTCATTTTTCTTGATTTGTCTCTTCGATCATCAATTCTTATGTTAGTACATACTCTATCCAAACCTTTATTAAATGGACTTTCATGAATTTCTTGAATTACTTCAAATAAATCTTTCAAGTCACCTTCGATTAAAGTGTTCATAGGTGTAAGTTGGAAATCAATTTTTCCAGATTGTTTATGTTTTTCTAAAATCAACTGGATATCTGCTATATATTCACTTACACTCGGTCCTTCTGTTCCTACCGGTATTACAACAACATCAACGATTGCCATTATTGATTCTCCTTTTCTAGTACATATGTCTTAATAAGGCCAGCTGCACCAATTATACCTGCATCATTGCCTAATTGTGCTACTTCAATGCGCGTATCTTCTTGAGCAGGTTTAAAAGTCATTTCTTCATAATGCTTTTTAATGAATTCGATAAGAATATCTCCAGCTTTACTAACGCCTCCACCAATTATAATATACTTTGGATTTGTCATAACACTAATTACGCTTGCTGCATAAGCTATGTAGCCACCCACTTTATCTATAATAAACAAGCTGAATTCATCACCAGCTTTAGCAGCATCAAATACATCTTTAGCCGTTACGTTCTTGCTTGCGATTAATTCATGCAGTCTAGACTTCATATTAATATTTGGATAATAATGATGAACTAAATTTATAACTCCTGTTGCAGATGCAACTGTTTCCAAACAACCTTTTAATCCGCAATTACATTGAAATCTTTTCTTTTGATCTACTAAAAAGTGACCGATCTCTGCTCCTGAACCATTATGTCCATGAATTAACTCACTATTGGATACAATTCCACCACCAACACCAGTTCCAAGTGTGATACATACGACATCACTTTCATTTCTTCCTGCACCTTTAAACTTCTCACCTAAAGTTGCTACATTCGCATCATTATCAACATAAACTGGGCCATCAAAATATTGTTGCATAAGTTTTCTTACTTCAATATTTCCTTTCCAATTTAAATTAACTGCACCATGTACAATACCATTGTCAAAATCGATAGGTCCTGGAACACCAAGACCCATACCGATTATATTTTCAATGTCTATATTTTTACGATTCATATGGACCATAAATGAATCGTAAATGTTTTCTAATATACCTTCTCCAGTTCTATTCGTAGAAATTTCCCATTTTTCTTCAATATTTAAAGAACGATCAAATATTCCTAATTTACATGTTGTTCCGCCTATATCTGCTGATAAAATATGTGTCATTTTTTCTCAATCCTTCTTTGGTTAATAATGAGTCTTGCTTGTAAAAATGTGTCTTTGTCAATTAGCATAGATTGATACATGGTTTTGATTTCTTGTTCCATCATTTCTAGTTGGTCATCTTCATTTTTAAAATAAATGATATATCCAAACTTTTTTAACAATTGTTGTACATCATATAAGTTTTCCATATATTAACTCCTAAATGCAGTTATTTCTTTCTTTAAAGCTTTATAGCGTTTATTATCTTTATCAAGCTTCAATGATTGATTTATAAATTTACTGGCTTTATCATAATCGTCTTTAGCTCTATAACCTAACGCTAATTGATAATTTAACTGTCCAGATTTTGGAAAAACTTTTAAACCTTTTTCCCATTCTAATATTGCTTCATTTAATGAAGTTTTATTTGCAACAATCAATCCACTTAAAATATATGTTTCATCTGATTCAAAATCTTTTTCTTTTATTTGTTTTACCATTGTTTCAGCACTATCAAAATCACCGTTATTCATAGCATTTTTCGTTAATTCATCATATATATAATGCTGCTGTCTACTAAAAATAACTATGATTAGAATAATAATTAAAACTATAAACCCAATGATATAATATAATTTGAATTTATCATGTTCCATCCAACGATATATAATATACATTAGGATAGCACCACCTATAAATCCACCTAAATGTGCAAAATGGTTCACATTATTAATGAATAAGGCTAATAGTGAAATGATTGCAATGCCAATAAAAGTTTGCAATACAAATTGTTTATTTATATTTTTTCTAGTAAATAAGTAAACAATAAATGCACCAATCAAACCAAATATTGCACCACTCGCACCAATCGATATAGATTCTGTATCAATACTTAAAGATACTAATCCTGCAAATAGCCCAGATGCCATGTAAATCGTAAACATCTTGACCGATCCTAATGCACCTTCAATTAATTTACCAAATATAATAAGTGAAAATACATTCATTATAAGATGTGTAAAATTGGCATGTAAGAACATAGATGTTAATAATCTATACCATTCCCCATGTACAACATTAAAATGTACTAGACCACCGTAATCTACTAAATTTATTTGCGCTACTTGATTAAATATTAATACTAAAGATAACCAAACAATCACATTAATTGCTACTAAAATATATGTAACTGGTGAGAATTTCAACATAAAACTATCAATAAAACTGGCATTAAGTAGCTTGTTTTTATAAGTTGTTACGGCCGATGTCTTTGAGCGTTTAATTTGCTGCTTAGTAATTAAATGCCCTGAAACTTTTTGAAAATCTTCCACATTACTTAAAGCGTAATACCGTATTTTTGGACGCTTATAATGATTAAACTCTGTGAAATCTATTTCTTTATCCGTTACATAGTATATATCTAGTTGTTCAAAACTAAACCCTATACTTTCAATCAAATTGCTTAAATGATCTGTTGTTTTCTCAAAATCAAAATCAACTTCTTGATGTGTCGGGGTCTTATGTATAAATCTTTTAACGATTTTTTTAGATTCATGCGTTAACCAAATTTCTGATTCATCTTCATCAATCGATAAAATGTTAAACCCTTCTGTATATACTAAATAATAAATCGATTTCCACATTTGCTTTATTTTATCCATTTATTCTTCTCCATTTAAAACGTTTGGTAATATAATTTCTTCAACTGGTATATCATGTACTTCATTTTCAAAAGATTTAATTTGGAATGGGTATACTAAGCTAAGCGTATCTCCACTATATTGAGATAAGAACTTATCATAATAACCACCACCATAACCAATTCTATAACCTTCATTATTAAATACTACACCAGGCACAATTATCAAATCTATATTGTCCTCTATTTCTGTTTCTTTATCTATAAATTTAATGCCTTTTTCGTCTATTGCAATTGACTCTAAATCTGTTAATCGCTGGAATTTCATCATTTTTGTGTTGTAATTTGTTGTAGGTACATAAACCTTTTTATTATCCTTCAATATTTTTTGGATAATCGGCAAAGTATCTACTTCATGATCCATGCTCATTACAATAGCTACAGATTTTGCATTTTGATATTTATAGTGCGCATATAATTGTTCATGTAAATTAAAATCATAATCGTCCTTCTGAGACTTTTGTTGATTTTTCATCAAACCTAATATTTCTTTTCTCAAATCTTTCTTCATCGTCATGAGTTTAACACTTCCCAATTATTATTTCATTTTTACCATTTTATACATTTAATGATAACACAAGAAATACTGTGAAAGGTAGTTGTAGGCTCCTAAAAACGAATAAAAAACACATCACCAAAGCTGGCAATGTGTTCTTATTCGTTTTACTATTTTGTTTCTCTATGAAGAGTGTGTTTACCGTCACGAGCACAATATTTTTTCATTTCAATTCGCTCTGGGTTATTACGTTTATTCTTTTTAGAGATGTAGTTTCTTTCACCACAATCAGTACATGCTAAAGTTACATTTACGCGCATGATGAACCCTCCTATTCTTATTTCAATTAATATACGACCTTATTATAATACCATCTATGGTTATATAATTCCAGTATTATTTTTCAACGGCTTCATAGTGTTTGCCTGTAATATAATAATAACAGCTTTCACTAATATTTGTAATGTGATCACCAATTCTTTCTAAATATCTTGCAGCTAAGTGTGCTTGTGCAGAAATGAATGGGTCATTGTCTATTAAATAAGTCGTATTATTAATCTCTTTATACAAATCATCAATATCATCATCACGTTCAATGATTTCTTTAATTAATAATATATCTTTATTATTAACAGCAGTTTCTAGATCTCTAAGCATTAACATAGCCAATTTACCCATTGTTTTTAATCTCATCAAAATAAAATAATCAGTAATTTTAGCTCTTTTTCTAATTTGAGCTATATTAGTTGAGTTATCTGCCATTCTTTCTAGCTCTGAAGCAATTTTTAAAGCTGAAATCATTACACGTAAATCAGTGGCAATTGGTTGCTGTTTTGTAATTAACATAACGACTTTTTCATTTATATCATATTCCATTTGATTAATTTTTTTATCATATGCAATTAGATTTCTAGCATTATCTTTTTTCTCATCACTAAGAACGGAAATGGATTGCTCAATCATATTATAAACTTCTTTGCCAAGTTTAAACAAATCTTCAATAAGTAAGTTTAACTCGCCTTCGTATTTTTCTCTAATAACCATATTAACCAAATCTCCCAGAAATATAGTCTTCAGTTTTCTTATCACTTGGATTTGAGAAAATTTTATTTGTATCATCAAATTCATTTACATATCCATTTAAGAAAAATGCTGTCTTGTCTGAAATTCTAGCAGCTTGTTGCATATTATGTGTCACGATAATAATTGAGTATTTTGATTTTAAGTCTTGAACAAGTTCTTCAACTTTTAATGTAGAAATAGGATCTAATGCAGATGTTGGTTCATCCATTAAAATTACATCTGGCTCTATTGCTAAACATCTAGCGATACAAATTCTTTGTTGTTGTCCACCAGATAGTCCATACGCATTTTTATCAAGTCTATCTTTACATTCATCCCATATAGCTGCACCTTTTAAAGAACGTTCAACAATTTCGTCTAATACTTTTTTATCCGTAATTCCATGAATTCTTGGTCCATAAGTTATATTGTCGTAAATAGACTTAGGAAATGGATTTGGTTTTTGGAATACCATACCTACATTCGTTCTTAATTCTTCAACACTATATTTTTTATCAAAAATATTTTTATCTCTATAAATGATTTCACCAGATGTTTTAACACTTGGAATTAACTCGATCATTCTATTTAATGTTTTAATATAAGTTGATTTACCACAACCTGATGGACCAATTATCGCTGTTACTTCGTTTTCAGTGATATCAAGATTAATATTTTTTAATGCGTGAAAATCACCATACCATAAGTCTAGGTTATTCGTTTTATATACAATATTTTTATCTTCAACCGCTATTTCTTTATTCTTTGTCATTTCATTTGAAGATATATTTTGAGATAAATCTCTAATTTTTACGTCTGTCATTTTAATGACCCCTCTTCATTTTGATTTTATAGTTTTCTTTGATATTTATTTCTAATGTAAATTGCAACTGAGTTCATAAGAATTAATATTACGAGTAGAACAATAATTGCTGCTGATGATACAAATTGGAATTCGGCTTGTGGCAATTTAGCCCAATTGTATATTTGCATCGGCAATGCTTGGAATGATTCAAAAATACTATTTGGCGTTTTCATTAATATTGCAGGTATACCTATTACAACCAATGGTGCTGTTTCACCAAGAGCTCTTGATAACGCAAGGATTGTTCCTGTCAAAATACCTGGTATAGACGCAGGTAATACAATATTTTTAATCGTTTGCCATTTAGTACTTCCTAGACCTAATGATGCTTCTCTAATCGAAGAAGGAACTGATTTAATCGCTTCTTGACTAGCTACAATTATTATAGGAAGAATCATTAATGACATTGTTAAAGCAGCTGCAATAACTGTTTTGCCTAATGATAAATTCTCAATCCCTGCTCCACGAACAAATATCGTTAATCCTAGTAAACCAAATACAACTGATGGTACACCAGCTAGATTCGATATATTTACTCTAATAAATTTCGTAAACCAATTTTCTTTTGCATATTCAACCATATAAATCGCTGTACCTACACCTAAAATAATTGATATTGGTGCAATCGTCATCATTAGCCAAAGTGTTCCTAATAATGCACCTTTAATACCAGCTCGTTCAGGTGAAGTAGAAGAAAAGTTAGTGAAGAAATCAGTACTTAGATAAGGAATCCCTTTTTTAAATATGTCAAAAAGCAGTATAGCTAATACGATTAATCCAATTAAGGTACATACAAAAAATATCGATTTGATTACTTTATTTTTCAATAATCTCGTTGGTAATTTTTTTTGAACAACGGTTTGATCAACTAAATTCACTTCTGACATATTAATACTCCTCTCTAAAGCGCTTAGTAATCCACTGAGAAATAATATTCATGATAAAAGTGAATATAAACAATGTGAAACCAACCGCATAAATACTATAATAAATATCCGAACCATATGTTGCGTCACCAGTAGCAACTTGAACGATAAACCCTGTCATCGTTTGTATTGAACCAATTAAGCTAAAGCTTGAATCTGGTGTACTACCAGCTGCTAATGATACTATCATCGTCTCTCCAATTGCTCTTGAGATTGCCAATACAATAGAAGCAATAATCCCTGATAAAGCTGCTGGAAATACAATTTTTGTAGCTAGTTCAAATTTTGTTGCACCTAAGCCAAGTGCACCCTCTTTAATCGATTCCGGCACTGAACTCATAGCATCTTCACTCATACTTGTAATCATTGGTATAATCATGACCCCCACAACTAAACCAGGACTAATTGAGTTAAAGCTACCTAAATCAGGGAAAATCCCTCGTAATATAGGTGTAACAAATGTTAAAGCAAAGAAACCATACACAATTGTAGGAATACCTGCCAGTATTTCTAAAACTGGTTTAATCAATCTTCTTGATCTGTCTGAAGCATACTCACTTAAATAAAGTGCTGCTCCTAATCCAACTGGTACTGCAAATATAGTAGCAACAGCAGTTACTTTTAAAGTACCTAATATAAGAGCGAATATTCCATATTTAGGATCAGAAGAAAATGGTGCCCAATCCTTAGTAAATAAAAATTCAAATGGATTTACTCTTGTGAAAAATGTTACCGTTTCAGTAACTAGTGTAAACAATATCCCGATTGTTGTAAGTACAGAAACTGAAGCTATTAGTAATAAAACAATTGGAACAGCTTTGTCAGCAAAAACTTTCCCTTTGTTATTATTATTTCGTTTTATAAGTTCCTGTACTGAACTTTGTTCTTTCATAAAAATAACTCCTTCATTTTGAAAAAGGGCGACAATTAAGCGCCCTTTGTATTGATTTATTAATGATTATTTTTTAAACTTTTCTAATGTTTCTTTGTCTTTTTTGTATTCTTCATCTTTCAATGGAACGTATCCTGCATCTTTAGCAGCATCAGCTGAGTTATCAATAACATATTCCATGAATCCGTAGAATGCATCGTTATCTTCTAATGATTTATTCTTCGCATATACGAATAGTGGTCTACTTAATGGGTAAGAACCGTCATTAACAGATTCATCAGTAGGTTCTACTGCTTTACCTTCATCACCTTTAATTTTCACTGCTTTAAGTGAATCTTTATTTTCTTGATAGAAGTTGTATCCAAAGAAACCGATAGAATCTTTGTTATCTTGTACAGATTTAACAATTACGTTTGTATCAGCATTTTTCTCTGATTGTAGATCTTTTTCATCTAATACTTCTTCACTAAAGAAGTCGTATGTCCCGTGTGATTGGTCAGGAGAAAAGGCTTTAATTTTTTTATCTGGGAATTTTGAGTTAACATCTTTCCAAGTTTTAGCTTTCCCGCTATAAATTTTTGCAAGTTCGTCCATGCTTAGTTCTTCTACAAAGTCATTATCTTTATTAACCGCTACAGTTAAACCATCTTGAGCAACTTTAAACTCAGTATAATCAATTTTTTCTTTTTTTAATTTTTCTTTTTCTTCATCTTTAATATCTCTAGATGCATTTGAGAAATCTGTCTCACCCGCGATAAATTTCTCAAATCCTCCACCTGTTCCTGATACACCGATTGAAACTGAAACATCAGGTTGTTCAGCAGAAAAATCTTCATTTATTTTTTCCATTACTGGTGCAACAGTAGATGAACCGTCACCTTTAACTTCACCGCTTAATTTTTTATCATCTGAAGATTTAGTATCCCCTGAATCAGATTTTTCAGCTGCTCCACCACAAGCTCCTAATAATAGTGCAGAACTCAAAGCTGTTGTTGACCCAATTAATTGCCACTTTTTCATGTTAAATCCTCCTAATTAATAACGCCTTAATCTTTATTACACCTTTACTTTACATTTTCTTTATTAAGTACAAATAAATTGAATGTAAATTTTGTGTTAACATTTTATGTAAACGTTTTAATTTAACGCAAAAAAACTGAGACAATTACATTGTCTCAGCGTTATCATTATATCTGTTATTATTTTTTATCTTTAAAATAGTAATTTATAATATCTCTACCTAAATCTCCACCTGGTAACCATGGTTCTGGTACTGGTTGATTTGTGTAAGTTATTGAGAATGATAGTTCTGGATTTTTTGCTGGAGCATAACCAACATAAGTAGAATTTACTTTTGGTTTTCCATCTTTAAACACTTCAGCTGTACCTGTTTTACCTGCAGATCTTACAACAGTATCATTAAAACTAGAATATCCAGTTCCTTCTTCTTCATTAAATGCCATATCAAAACCTTTTTGTACTTGTTTGATTTCTTTATCACTATTATTTACTTTGTTCATCACTTCACCTTTAAATGACTTTTTAATAGGTCCAAGTGAATCTTCATTTGTAGAATTTCTTATTTCTTTAGCTAAGTGTGGTTTTAACCTATATCCATCATTAGCAATTGTTGCTGCATATTGGGACAGTTGTATTGGTGTATAAGTATCAAATTGTCCAATAGCTAAATCAATATAGTTACCTGGGTTATCTTTAATAGGTTCTATTTGACCTGCTGACTCGTTTGGTAAATCAATACCTGTTTTTACACCTAATCCTACTTGATTAAGTCCTTTACGTAATTTTATTCCAGCTTGTTCAACATCTGTCGGTAAGGACATACCGTTTCTATACGGTGAATCTGCTAGTAAAAGTGCTGTTTTATACATGAATACGTTTGAAGAATGCATTAATGCTTCAGCATCAGTTATTGTCTTTTTACCGTCTTGGTTGAAATAAGAACGTTTAGTTAATCCACCATTGAATTTCAACGGTTCATCGACCATTTTATCTCCAACATCTAAAACGCCATTTTGGTAACCCGTAAGTAATGTTGCACCTTTCACTGATGAACCTACCGTATATTGACTAGTAAAGTTACCGATATGATTATCTGTAATTTCTCCGTTTTCATCAATATCTCGACCCGCCATCGCTAAGACGTCTCCATTTCTTGGATCTTGTACAACTACCATAACTCTATCCATATCTTTTGCGCCTTCACTACGCAATGACTCAATATGCTTATCTACATATTCTTCTACTTTTTTCTGTAATTCAATATCTATAGTTAATACTAAATCATTACCTCTGGATCCTTCTGATATTACTTCTGAACTTGTAATCTTTCCAGATTTATCTGTAACGTATTTCATTTTTTTCTTAGAACCCTTTAATATATCTTCGTATTGATATTCTAAATATGATTTACCTACTCTATCATTTCTAGAATAACCTTTAGCTAAATAATCATCAACAAGCTCTTTCGGTAATCCTTCTTCTTTACTAGATACATTACCAAATAATGTTCTTAAAGTTTCTCCATATGGATATCGTCTTTCCCAATCCATAGTTGTATTAACTCCTGGTAGTTCTGATAAGTGTTGTGATACAGCTGCATATTCATCATTTTTCACACCTTCATTTTTTATCACTACAGGGCTAAGTTGAGAGCCTCCGTTCATTTCTCTAAAGATTGCCAGAATTTGCAAATCTTCTTTTGATAGAGTATTTGTATATTTAGAAGTAACTTTGTTGTATAGTGCTTCATCATATTCTTCCTGGCTAATATTGCCATCTGAGAATAAAGCTTGTTCATCTTTCATTAACTTTTGAACTTCATCTTGATTTCTTAAAATCCAAAAGTCTTGTTTATCTCTATCCGTTATATTTGATGTGTCCATCTTCATTAAATGGGATAGTTTTTCAGCGATTTCTAAAATATCATCCTGACTTGTTCTTCTATCTCTCGTATATGTAATTGCTTTTTTAGATTCGTTATCTACTAAAACTTTGCCATTTCTATCATAGATACGTCCTCTAGGTACGGATTCATTAACTGTGATTGATTCCGTACTATCAATTGTCCTTTTGTATTCTCCGCCTTTAACAATTTGCAAGTAACCTAAACGCATTATGAGTACAGAAAACAATATGACTACAACTGCTAATATAAGACTTACTCGTTTGTTCATTAAAAGGCGAAATGCTTCTTCTTTAGATTTCTTTTTTACTCGTTTCAACAACTAAACCTACCTTTGTAACTCTATATTAATAATTTCATCATATATGATTATGACGTACATTGCTATTGATAAAGTTAAAATTTTATAAAAAAAGCCGAGACAATAAAATTGTCCCGGCCCCTATTAGATAGTCGAATTATTTTGCTGCTTGATATAATTCGTTAACTTTATCCCAATTAACAACATTCCAGAATGCATTAATGTAGTCTGGACGTCTATTTTGATAGTTTAAGTAGTAAGCATGTTCCCAAACATCTAAACCTAAAACTGGAAGTTTACCTTCTGAAATAGGATTGTCTTGGTTTGGAGTTGAAACGATTGCTAATTCACCGTTATCTACAACTAACCATGCCCAACCTGAACCGAAACGGCCAGCTGCAGCAGCTGCAAATTCTTCTTTGAATTTGTCTAATGAACCGAATGTAGAACTAATTGCGTCAACAACTTCTCCTGAAGGTTCAGAAGCATTTGGAGTTAATAGTTCCCAGAATAATGAGTGATTATAATGTCCGCCACCATTGTTTTGAACTGCAGTACGAATATCGTCTGGAACTGAATTTAAATTCTTAACGATGTCTTCGATAGATTTACTTTCTAAATCTGTACCTTTAACTGCATCATTTAGTTTTGTTACATAAGTGTTATGGTGTTTCGTATGGTGAATCTCCATAGTTTCTTTGTCGATGTGTGGTTCTAATGCATCATATGCATATGGTAATTTTGGTAATTCAAAAGCCATAAAAAATCATCCTCCTCATTTGTTTTACATACTTATCTTATCAAGATTAAAGTTTTATAACAAACAATTTGTTTATATAATATTTAAAAAATTTTGTTTTCTAACTTATCATGTTGCAACTCTTGTTTTTTATCATTATTATTGAGTCAAGAAGAGGTGAAATTATGCAGTACATGAAAGAACTAAAAAGGTTATTTAAACACCCTAATAAATATCCTATGTTTAGAATAACTAAATTAAGATACATATTTCTACATATTCTATTACTCAGTTTTATATTAATATTACCTAATACAGTTCAATACATACAAATCACTCAAAACTTATCCACCCTAGCAAATGAACAAGTAGATGAAATACCTAATTTTAAAATAGAAAATAACAAAATGATTTTATCTTCTGACAAAAACATCAAAATGAACGATAAACAATCCATTATTTTCACAAGTTCTAATCAATTTAATATGGAAGCTAATCATCTTATCGTTTTCAAACCTGACCATATTGAAATATCAAATTACAATGACTATACCGAAATCAGTTACGGTTCTTTATCAACTGTTGTCACTGATCAAGATGATTTAATTAAATTCATAGATACGATCAATGATTCCAAGTACTTCTATTTAAGTATGATAATTATATTCTTATTAATAATTCAATTTATCAGTCTATCAATTAAAATTGGTATTCTAGCATTAGTAGGTCATTTATTAGGTATGTTACTTCGAAAGAAAACACGATACATGACATGGTTTAAAATGATGACGTTTATAATAACGCTTCCAACTTTAGTACTCTTATTAGGTATAGTTGCGTCGAATACTTTATTAATCATTGTTTCATGGTGTATAATTGTGATTGGTATTCTCATAACAGTGTTTTACTTACCAAATGGAAAGAAACATGCTAATGTAAAATAATAAGCAAATCTATACAAAGGAGTCTTATCATGTCAGAAATCATTCATCGTACTAAAACTAGGCCTGTTAAAGTTGGGGATTTAACGATTGGCGGTTCAGATGAAGTCGTTATTCAAAGTATGACTACTACAAAAACATATGATGTCGAAGCAACAGTAGCAGAAATTAAACGTTTAGAAGAAGCTGGTTGCCAAATTGTTCGTGTCGCTTGTCCAAACGAAGAAGACGCATATGCAATTAAAGATATTAAAGCCCAAATAAACATTCCATTAGTTGTTGATATTCATTTCAACTATAAACTTGCTTTGATTGCTATTGAAAATGGCGCAGATAAGATTCGTATTAATCCTGGAAATATTGGTAGACGGGAAAAAGTTGAAGCGGTTGTTAAAGCGTGTAAAGAAAAAGGAATTCCTATTAGAATTGGTGTAAATGCTGGATCGTTAGAAAAGCATATTATTAAAAAATATGGTTACCCTACCGCAGATGGTATGGTTGAAAGTGCCTTGCATCATATAAAAATACTAGAAGATCTAGATTTTCATGATATCATCGTTTCAATGAAAGCCAGTGATGTTAATCTAGCCATAGAGGCATATACGAAAGCTGCACAAGCTTTTAATTACCCATTACATCTTGGCATTACAGAAAGTGGTACGCTTTTCAATGGTACAGTTAAATCGTCTGCAGGATTAGGTGCAATCTTAAGTTTAGGTATAGGTAATACTTGTCGTATTTCTTTATCAGCAGATCCAGTAGAAGAAGTTAAAGTAGCAAAATCACTACTTAAAGCATTCGGTTTAGCAAGTAATGCTGCAACATTGATTGCTTGTCCTACTTGCGGACGTATAGAAATAGATTTAATATCTATAGCTAATGAAGTAGAAGAATATATCTCTAATCTTCAAGTACCGCTTAAAGTAGCCGTTCTTGGATGTGCAGTAAACGGTCCAGGAGAAGCAAGAGAAGCCGATATCGGTATTGCTGGTGCTCGAGGTGAAGGCCTTTTATTTATGAAAGGTAAAACAGTTCGTAAAGTACCAGAAGAAACAATGGTAGACGAATTAAAAAAAGAAATAGATAAACTAGCTTTAGAAATGGAACAAAATAAAGAAATTCAAAACTCATAAATATAATGTTTGAGGCTGAGACAATTAATTTGTCCCAGCCTTTCATTAAATAATATATAAAGGTGATTTTTATGAACCAAAAACCAAGACTAGGAATAGATATAGATGGGACTGTCACTTGCCCAAAAACATTTGTCCCTTATTTACAAAGAGACTTTAATGAACAATTGAAATATGAAGATATTACAGAATACAATTTAGCAAATGTCTTAAATTGTGAAGAAGAAGAAATGCTTAACTGGTTTAAAAACAATGAATCATATATTTACCAAAACTCTCCAGTTGCAGAAGGCGCTAAAGATATTTTAAGCCAGCTTCAATATCAATATGAACTATATTATATAAGTGCCAGGCATAACTATTTAGAAGACATAACAAAAGAATGGTTTAATTTGCATAACATTCCATTTGATCAAATTACATTAACAGGTAGTCATAACAAATTAGAAGTAACTAAAAATCAAAATATAGATGTATTTTTTGAAGATAAATTAGACAATGCTGAAGACATCAATCACCAACTAAATATACCAGTATTTTTATTCGACACACCATATAATCAAAAAGAACTTCAATCTGGTATATATAGAATAAACAGTTGGCATGAAGTATCTCCATTATTAAATAAATTATAAATTAAAGAGCTTGGACATAACTATCCTAGAATTCTATTAAGAGCAGAAATTCAATTTTAATAATGAATTTCTGCTC
This sequence comes from Mammaliicoccus sp. G-M28, assembly GCF_022386595.1. Lineage (NCBI taxonomy): Bacteria > Bacillati > Bacillota > Bacilli > Caryophanales > Staphylococcaceae > Mammaliicoccus > Mammaliicoccus sp. G-M28. The sequence continues at coordinate 213,304 of NZ_JAJNIF010000003.1, read as the reverse complement.
TTACTTTTTAAAAATCATTTAAGTAGCTTATAGAATTTGTTGGCATTTTTATGCGCATGCTTTCCGCGGGCATGTTCTCAGCCTGTAGTCTTCGAATCATGCTTTTCCCGCAGGAGTCAGCGCTAAAAAATACCAAATATTAATTAAATATTTATAATATAGGTGGAATTCATTCAAGAGTTGACTCTATGTTAAATAATCTACTTATTAAAACAAAAAACAAACTGAACTTATAAATTTAAGTTCAATTTGTCCACAGTACAAAGTAGTGATTAGAGAAACCATTTTTCTATTTAAAAATAAATATTGAGAGCGATTTTGTGAAGTGCTGACGCCTGAAGGAATAGTATGTGGGAGAGACTACAGGCTCGAGCCATACCCTTAGGCAAGCATGCACGAACAAAATCGTAAGATATAAAAAATAGATAATTTGAAACGATTTTGTAAAGTGCGGACGCCTGAGGGAATAGTATGCGTGAGAGACTACAGGCTCGAGCCATACCCTTAGGCAAGCATGTACGTACAAAATCGTAAGATATTAAAAAATAAGCATATCACTGTAAACTAAAAAATCAGTTAAGTGATATGCTTATTTATTTTATACTGTTTTACAATGCTCACATTTACCATATACCTCAAGTTTATGTGATGAAATTTCTACGTTTGGTAGTTGTTGCTTAATTGAATCCATTGGACAGAAATCGATGACTTTTGTTGTTCCACACGAATCACATATAAAGTGATGATGGTGGTGGCTTTGACATGAAATACGAAACTTCATTTCACCGTCAATTTCAGTACTTTCAATTATATTTAAGTCTTTAAATAAGTATAAATTACGATAAATTGTATCGAAAGACAAACCTGCATAATCATCTTTTAAAGCTTCTTGTATATATTTTGCTGTTATATATTTATCTTCGTTAACGAATAAAGAAATGATATCACGTCGTTTATTTGTATACTTATGACCATCATTCTTCAATATTTGAATTGCTTCTTCTACTTTCAAGATGATAGCCTCCTTTTTTTATCAATACTTTACTATATGCAATACTTGCAAGTAATTCTATAATTAACAATCCTACTATAATACCTCCAGGTGAAATATTCAAATAGAAGGAAAGTATCAGACCAACAATGACAGATAATTCACCAAATATAATACTTAGTGCAATTAATTGTTTAAATCCTTTCGCAAGTCTCATACTAGTAGCTACTGGCAATGTCATTAAACTACTTACAAGTAATATCCCTACTACTCTCATTGAAGCCGAGATAACCAATGCAACAATAACTATAAATAAGAGTTGAATCCATTTAGGCATCCCTATTACTTTTGAATATTCTTCATCGAAAGATAGTACGAAAAGTGATTTATACAATAACATGACAAAAATTAACACGATTAAAGTAATAATAATGATTGTAAATAAATCACTCATATTTACTGCGCTGATAGAACCAAATAAATATCCAAATAAATCTTGGTTAAATCCATTAGCTAATGAAATGAAGATTACACTTACACCAATACCACCACTCATAATAATCGGTATAGCGATTTCTTGATAATGTTTATATTCAGTTCTTAATTGTTCAATGAGTAAAGCACCAGCTATTGAAAATATAATACCGAACCAAATTGGGTTAATGGAAGCAAACAATGGACTAATACTCATTAAGAATAATCCCATTGAAATACCACCTAAAGTAACATGGCTTAAAGCATCTGCAATAAGCGATAATCTTCTAACTACAATAAATGCACCGATTAGTGGTGCAATTAAACCAACTAAGACACCACTTATAAATGAATATCTTATAAAATCAAAATTTAAAAACGCATCAATCATTCTTTAAACACCCCTCATATAGGAGGTTTAAAGAACTTATATTATTAAAGTACTCAATCTCACTTTCCATATCCTATCTCCTTACCGATACTTATCTACTAGTTCTATTTATTTAACGAGTTCTTCTAATTGTTCTTCTGCACAGCAATCACGATCATGTTGGTGGTCAACAAATTGTACTGGATGTCCATAAATTTTAGATATTGAAACTTCATCTAGTGATTTGAATGATTCACTTGTCCCATGGAAATGAATATGTTGATTTAAACAAGCAACTTTACTTGCTGTATCAGCAACGACACCAATATCATGTGTTACGAGTATAATTGTTATGCCTTCTTGTTTTAATTGTGTAAGTAGTTGGTAAAATTCTGATACGTGTCTTGCATCTATACCAACTGTAGGTTCATCTAATATTAAAATGCTAGGCTTAGAAATTAAAGCTCTCGCTATGAATGTTCTCTGTTGCTGTCCACCGGATAGTTGTGCGATATTCTCGTTTTTAAGTTCAATTATATTTAATCTTTCTAATATTTCATCGACTTTTTTCGCATCTTCATTATTAAACCATTTGAACAAACCTTTATTTTTAGTTAATCCACTCATGACAACTTCTTTAACAGTTGCAGGAAATCCTGAACTAAACGCATTAGATTTTTGTGAAACGTAACTAATTTTTTCCCAAGATTTATATTGATTTATTTTTTTACCACTTATGAATATATCACCTTTTTGTAAAGGTAAAAGTCCTAATATTAATTTAAGTAAGGTTGATTTCCCTGAACCATTCGGTCCTACTATTGCTAGAAAATCACCTTTATAAATTTGTATATTGATATGGCTAAGCGCCAATTTATTTGGATAGCTATAACTTATATCTTTTAATTCAAAAATTGGTGTTTCTTTTTCCACATTCATCACCTCGTCAATAGATTACTATACAATGAAAATGGATTAATGTAAATAGGAATGTTTACGAATGAAAAAAGGAATGCTATTAATTTAGCATTCCTTAAGTATTATTTATTGATTAAAAATTTTATCTTTTAAATCTGGATCGAAAGTACCATTTTTAATCATTTCAATTTCGTATTTATATGGTGGCTTTTTATTCTTTTTATCATCACCTACATAAGGTGTTTCTAAGATTTTAGGAACATTAGTAAAGGCTTCATGATGAACAATATAATGCAATGCATCATAACCTAAAGAACCAAATCCAATGTTTTCATGTCTATCTTTTTTAGCACCTTGTGGGTTTTTACTATCGTTTACGTGAAGGACTTTTATTCTATCAATACCGACGATTTTGTCGAATTCGTTTAATACACCATCAAAGTCTTCTTTAACGTTGTAACCAGCGTCGTTAGTATGACAAGTGTCAAAACATACTGATAATCTTTCATTATGGTCTACACCATCAATAATTTGTGCAAGTTCTTCGAATGTTTTACCACATTCTGAACCTTTACCCGCCATTGTTTCTAATGCTATACGAACATCGTTATTATTCGTTAAAACTTCATTTAAACCTTCAATAATTTTTTTAATACCTTTTTCTTCTCCAGCACCTACATGAGCACCAGGATGAAGTACGATATCTTTAGCTCCTAAAGCTTCAGTACGTTCAATTTCAGATTGTAAGAATTCAACACCTAAATTAAATACTTCAGGCTTTGTAGTATTCGCAATATTAATGATATATGGTGCATGCACAACAATATTTGATAAACCGTATTCTTTCATTGCTGCTTGACCATTCTCAATATTTAAATCTTCAATTTTTTTACGTCTTGTGTTTTGAGGTGCGCCAGTATAAATCATAAATGTTGAAGCATTATAACTTGCCGCTTCTTCCGCTGCTTGAAGCAACATCTTCTTACCACTCATTGATACGTGTGATCCGATTAACATATATGACACCTATCCTTTTCTGCTTTGTTTTTTAGTTCTTTTAGAATGTGCTTTCTTTTCTTTGAATTTCAATTCATCTAATTCACGTTTGAATTTCTTCTTATAACCAGGTTTAACTTTATTTTTGTTATTTCTTTTAATTTTTTGTTTAAGCGATTTCTCAATATTATCTTCTTTTTTAACACGTCTTGTTCTATTTTGACGATCTTTTATTTCTACAAATTCGTCATTTTTAATATCAACATGTTTAAGTTTATAATTATTCTTCTCAATTTGAGTTATTAGATCATCTTCGTCTGGTGTATATAAAGTGATTGCTACACCTTTATAGTCACCACGACCAGTTCTACCTACTCTATGCGTAAAGAAATCAATCTCTTTAGGTAAATCATAATTAATAACGTGACTAACACCTTCAATATCAATACCTCTTGAAGCTAAATCACTTGCTACAACAAATTCAAAATCTAATTGTTTAATACGTTTCATTTGTTGTGTTCTTTCTCTAGGTGTTAATCCACCATGAATAACACCAACTTTATATCCTTCTTCAGATAAATGAGCGACTAATTCATCAGCTCTATCACGACTATTTGCAAATATAATTGCTAAATAAGGGTTTATAACTTTCATAACTTTTAAGATTTTTGTTTTTTTCTCTTCACCTTTAGTAGGAATTAAGTAAAAATCAATATTATCTTTATTTGAAGATGCTGTTTCAATTTCAACAAATTCAGGATTGCTTAAATATTTATTTAAGAAAGGATGTAATGCTTTAGGAATCGTTGCACTAAATACGGAAATTTGTGCTTTTCCATCTAATCTACTCGCAACACTATCAACCTTAGGCATAAACCCTAAATCAATCATTAAATCTGCTTCATCAATAACAACTGACTTAGCTAAATGTAAATCTAAAGCTCTTTCAACAGCCATATCATCAATTCTGTTTGGCGTTCCTACAACTACATGTGGTGTGTTTTTAGATTTATCAATATCTCTCGATTTATCAGTTCCACCAATATATAAGCTTACTTTAACACCTGTTTTAAATTGTGCCAAATGTGATGCAGCGTCGTATAATTGTTTAGCCAACTCTCTCGTTGGAGCTAAAATAATTATTTGTGGTTCTTTTATATCAACATCAATTTTATCAAATAATGGTAATAAAAAGGCGTGAGACTTACCAGTACCAGTCTGAGATTGACCTATAATATTAGATCCTTTTTTAATCTTAGGTATAACTCTACGTTGTATTTCTGTCGGCTGATCAAAGTGTAAATCTTCAACTGCCTTTACTAATTCATTTTCTAACTGAAAATGTTCAAACGGATGCTTAGACATAAGCGACCCTCCTCGTTTCTTTTTCACTTCATACATTATATAGTAAATACGTAGTTTATGATAGGCTTAAAGATTTATTTTGAATTTTTATTTAGTTTCATTCAATCTTGAGTGTTGTTATAATAGATATTAATAAGGAGGGCAATTAATGGAGATTATAAAAATTACCCCTAGAGGCTATTGTTACGGCGTTGTAGATGCTATGGTGATTGCAAGAAATGCTTCACTAGACAAATCACTTCCTAGACCAATTTATATACTTGGCATGATTGTTCATAATAAACATGTAACAGACGCGTTTGAATCAGATGGAATTATTACTTTAGATGGACCAAACAGATTAAAGATTTTAGAGCAAATAGAAGAAGGAACTGTAATCTTTACTGCACATGGTGTGTCACCTGAAGTAAAAAAACGTGCTAAAGAAAAAGGACTTGTTTGTATCGACGCAACTTGCCCCGATGTAGACAACACACATCAACTTATAAGAAAAGTTAAATCAGAAGGATACCATGTCATTTATATTGGCAAGAAAGGTCATCCAGAGCCTGAGGGAGCAGTTGGTGTTGCTCCAGATATTGTTCACCTCGTCCAGACATTAGATGATATAGAAGATTTGCCAGAAGATATTAAAGATAAAAAACTCATCGTAACTAATCAAACAACGATGTCACAATGGGATGTTAAACATTTAATAGATAAACTACAAACTAAATACCCGCACATCGAAGTTCATGAAGAAATTTGTTTAGCAACACAAGTAAGACAAGAAGCTGTTGCTAATCAAGCAAATCAAGCTGACTTATTAATAGTTGTAGGCGATCCAAAAAGTAATAACTCTAATAGACTCGCACAAGTATCCAAAGAGATTGCACACACAAATGCATATAGAATTTCTGATTTAAGTGAACTAAAACTAGAATGGTTACAAGACATTGGAAGTGTAGCCGTTACTGCAGGAGCATCAACACCTACTCCAATAGTAAAAGAAGTCATTGACTATATTAAAAACTATGATCCAACTCATGTACCAACTTCAGCTCTTAAGAGTAATGTACCTGTTGAAAAAATATTACCTAAGATTAAAAAGCCACAACCAGTAACAATAATGGAATAAAAAAACTGCCGACTTTTTCGGCAGTTTTTTTACATATAACAATAAGGATCTGTATTGATTTTAGAACTTTTTATTTCTATTGATTGATTTGTCCATTCTTCTAATAATGACTTCAATCCTTCTCTCATTACATATTCACTATAATGATTTATATCTAGAACATTAATACCATCCATTTTGGCATCTAATGCTTCGTGATGCTTAACATCACCAGTTATAAATAAATCTGCTTGTTTATTTTGTGCAAGTTGTGCGTACTCTATTCCAGCGCCACCAACTATTGCCACTCTATTTATTTTCGCCTCTTTATTCCCTATAAATCTAACAGCTGGAATGTGTAGTTTTTCTTTATAGTGTTCAACAAATTCATTTATTGATTGTGTTTTATCTAATTCTCCAACTATTCCTAATCCTATTCTAGAAGTCTTCTTCATTTCTATAAAATCAAAAACAGGTTCTTCATACGGATGATTTTCATAAATAAGTTGTTTAGCTAGTGACTTATCTTTTCCATCTACCATAAGCTCTAATTTAGTTTCATAAACCGTTTCAGTCTTATGAGATTGTCCAATATGCGGGTTAGCATTCTCACTTGGTTTAAATTGACCTTTTCCTTGCGATTGGAAAAACACTTCGCTATACTCTCCTGTTTGTGCTAAATGATGTTTGTTAAATGCAGACTTCATTAGTTCCACATCTTTATCTGGTATAAATATCTGTACTTTGAAATAACTTTCTTCTTTGTCATCTAGAACAGACATGTTTTTCAAACCTATTTGGTCACCTATCATGTAACTTACACCTTTTGGATACACATCTAAGTTTGTGTGAAGCGCGATTAAATTAATATCATTTTGAATCAGTTTTTTTAGAATCGGTCCATAACCTTTTTCTGTAATGTTTTTAACACCTTTAAAAATAAGTGGATGATGCGCAATAATTGTATTTAAATCGTTTTCTATTGCTTCATCTACTACTTCCATAGTGCAATCTAGTGTTGTTAATATGCCCGTCACTTCACTATCTTCAGTTCCAATTAATAAACCAACATTATCCCATGATTCACTACTTGAAAATGGAATATGTTTATTAATGACATTTAGTAATTCTTGAATAATCATTTAAGCACCTCTTTAATTTGAAGTATTTGTTGATTAATTTCATTATACCTAATTTGATCATCATGATGTTCTAACTGTTTACTAATTTTATTTAACGATTCAAGTTCTCTCTGCCATTTTTCATAAAACAAATCGCTTTTATTTTTTAATAATATTGGTCCAAATCTCATTTCTTTTTCATCTAGTAGCATTGTTCCTTTTTTAGCGACTAATATTTCATATATATGTTTTTTATCTTTTATTAATTGTTCGTCATAAATTTTATATCCAATTTTTTGTAACACTTGTCTAATTGGTAACGCATGTATATTTGCTTGTAATATTAAATCAGGATATTTGTTTAATTTATGTTGACCTTCTTCAATAATTTGTGCAATTAATGGTCCACCCATACCACATATCGTAATAACATCTATTGTTTCGTCAATCACTTCTAAACCATTTCCAAGTTTAACTTCAATACTATCTGTCATACCATAAGTTTTAGTGTTCTGTTGTGCTGCCAAAAAAGGACCTTTAACTACTTCTCCAGCTATCGCTTTGTTAATTAAGCCTTTTTGTATAGCATATATTGGTAAATAAGCATGATCAGATCCAATGTCAGCTAATTTATTATGATTGAGGTATTCGCTCACCTTCGTTAAACGTTTGTTTATCTGGATCATCATTTTTTCCTTTCATAAAAAAAATCTTTTGCAATAGCAAAAGATTTTTTTGTGTTATTTAGCGCCGTCTTTTAAGTATTTGACAAGTGTGTCTAAATCTTTGTCTGAAATAGTCGCTTCATCGTGGGCAGGCATTGAACCTTTACCATCACGGATGATTTTTTTCATTTCGCCAGCTTCTTTAGAAGAACCAGCTAATTTAGGTCCCATTCCACCTTCAAGATTTTGTCCATGACAACTTGTACAATTATCTTTTGCGAATGTAGCTGCGTCAAACTTCTCAGTTTTTTCACCGCCACCGCCTTCTTTTTCTTCCTCTTTGTTAGCACCATGTGCTGACATGAAGAATATTAATCCCACACCGAGTAATAATATCAGAATAAACGGGATAACAGGATTACGATTCATTCATACAACCTCCCTTTTGTTAAACCTTCATACAATTATATTTTATATTAAAACAAGGCATTGTCAAAGGCTTTTTGGGATTAATATAAACTTTTCGTCATTAATCCATAAAATCTTTCAATCGCTTACTTCTAGATGGATGTCTTAATTTGCGTAAAGCCTTAGCTTCAATTTGACGAATACGCTCTCTAGTAACGCCAAATACTTTACCAACTTCTTCTAATGTTCTTGTTCTTCCATCATCAAGACCGAATCTTAATCTTAAAACATTTTCTTCTCTATCAGTAAGTGTATCTAATACATCTTCTAATTGTTCTTTTAACAATTCATAAGCAGCGTGATCAGATGGACTTTGCGCATCTTGATCTTCAATGAAGTCTCCTAAATGACTATCATCTTCTTCGCCTATAGGTGTTTCTAGTGAAACTGGTTCTTGTGCTATTTTTAAAATTTCACGCACTTTTTCTGGAGGTAAATCCATTTCTTCGCCAATTTCTTCAGGAGATGGATCTCTACCTAAATCTTGTAACAATTGACGTTGAACACGTATTAATTTATTGATTGTTTCAACCATATGAACTGGAATACGGATTGTACGTGCTTGGTCTGCGATAGCTCTAGTTATCGCTTGACGAATCCACCAAGTTGCATATGTCGAGAATTTAAATCCTTTATTAAAATCGAATTTTTCAACTGCTTTAATTAGACCCATGTTACCTTCTTGAATAAGATCTAAGAATAACATACCTCTACCTACATAACGTTTAGCAATACTAACTACAAGACGTAAGTTTGCTTCAGCAAGGCGTGATTTAGCAATATCATCACCTTTTTCGATACGTTTAGCCAATTCTACTTCTTCTTGTGCAGTTAATAAATTAACTCGTCCAATTTCTTTTAAATACATTCTAACTGGGTCATTTATTTTTACGCCTGGAGGAGCACTTAAATCATTTAAATTTAATTTATCATTTGTATCAGTTGAGTCTTTTTCATTGATTAAATTAATTTCATTCTCGTTAATTAAATCAAAGAAATCATCCATTTGATCTGGATCCATTTCGAAGTTTTGTAATTTATCTGCAATCTCTTCATGACTTAAATGTCCTGCTTTTTTACCTTGTTCAATTAATTGATGCTTTACTTGATCAATAGTAAGTACTGCTTCATTATTAGCGCTATTAATTTTGTTTAATTCTTTATCAGACATGAATAGGCCTCCCGGTTTATTAACTCTTACATTCTATTCCGATTATATTGTACAATTTGTTCTAAATACTGTCTTTGTAGTGCGATGTCGCCTGCTTGCATTGCCTTATTCAATTGTTCATTTAAATATTCTATTGATGTTTCTACTTGCTCATTAGGATGAATGACATTAATATAATCTTCCACTTCATCCGTTTCTGGTTCATCATTGATTGATAATGAATCTAAATACATTACTGTCTCCATGATTTGATGTTCTTCAATGTAACTTGAAAAATCACTAATGTTAAAAACATCATTATTCTTATAATACCCGTTTAAACGTGAAAAAATCACTCTATTATTCAATGAAGTGAAGTCTTCTTGATTAATCCTAGAATGATATTCTAAAAATAACTGTTTATGATTCATAAAATGTTTTAACAACGCTTGTTCAGCTCTACCAATTTTATCTAGTTTTTTTTCCTTTAATTCAGGAACGACATAATTATAATCAGCATTATTTTGAACAATATTCGGCGATAGTCGATTTTTAAGACTGTTAACATCTACTTTATACAAATCAGCTACTTGTTGCAATACTTTTTTTCTTAAAAATTCAGAACGAATCAGATTGATATCATGAACTAACTCTTCTAAATGCTGTCCATGCTTTAAATCATTGTTTTCGTTGGCATAATATAATTGTTGAGCCTTAAACCCTACATAAGATTGTTTTTGCCCTTCTACAAATGATTTAAACGCTTCACTTCCATATTCAGAGATATAGTCATCTGGGTCCATTTTTTTAGGTAAATTTACAACAAAGACATTTAAACCTTCATTTAATAATTCTTTACCAACATTCATCGCTGCTTCTTTACCTGCGAAATCTCCATCATACAGTAATGTTACGTTTGACGCCAGTTTTTTGACCATAATAATATGTTCTTTTGAAAGAGCAGTTCCCATTGTAGCAACAACTTGTTTTATATCCGCTTCTGATGATTTAATAACATCCATAAATCCTTCTAGGAGAATGACTTCATCATTTTGTCTAATGAATTTTCTAGCACGATCAATGTTATATAACATTTTTCTTTTTTGGAAAATTGGCGTCTCTGGGCTATTCAAGTACTTAGGCGATTGGTCCGTATAAGTACGACCGGAAAATCCAACCGTTTTACCTTGAAAATTCAATAACGGAAAAATAATCCTATCCCTAAATCTATCAAAATAGTCAAACGTTTCATCATTACGACTTAATAATCCAGCTTCATAGGCAATCACAGCATCGTAGCCATTTTTTTCTAAAAAGTCATGTGTAAATTTAGAATGGTTTGGAGCATATCCTATCTTTCTATCATTTATAAGTTCATCTGTGAATCCTCTTGATTTTAAATAGTTTAAGGCTGCTTCGCCTTCTTCTGTATGTTTCAATATGTAATGATAATTATTTGCCATAAGCTCGTGCATTTCTATCATCTTTATGTGATCATCAACCATTGAATCAGTTGCAGAAGGTTCTTGCTTTTGAATATGAATATCTACTTTATCGCCTAACTCTCTAACAGCATCAACAAAGGATACACCTTTAATTTCTTGAATAAACTGAAAGACGTTACCACCTTTTTTACAACCAAAACAATGGCATATTTGTTTATCTTCTGATACTGAAAATGAAGGTGTTTTTTCGTCATGGAAAGGACATAACCCTATATAGTTACGTCCTCTTTTTTCAAGCTTTACATATTCGCTTACCACATCTAAAATATCGTTTTTTTCACGAATTTCTTTTATTACATCTTGTTCTATACGCATCATTTCACCCTTTATCGATTTTGTTGAGTAATAATTTTTATGATGTCATTTGCTGTTTCTTCAATTGCTTTATCCGAAACGTCTAAGACAGGGCAACCAATCTTTTCAACAATTTCTTCAAAGTATCTTAATTCCTCTTCAATTCTATCATCTTTAGCATAATCTGCATCATCACTTAGACCTAGTTGAATTAGTCTAGCTCTTCTAATTGCATTTAGGTTTTTTTGATTGATTTTTAATGCTATACATTTCTTAGGATCTATATCAAATAACCCTTCTGGAGGTGCAACTTCTGGAACTAGCGGTACATTCATTACTTTATAACGCTTATGCGCTAAATATTGAGAAAGTGGTGTCTTTGAAGTTCTAGATACACCAATAAGTACAATATCAGCTTTTGGTAAACCTCTAGGATCTCTTCCATCATCATATTTAACTGCAAATTCTATTGCTTCAATTTTTTTAAAGTAGTCTTCATCAAGTTTATGAATGTTACCTGGTTCATTAAGTGGTGATTCATTTAATTCATTACTTAAAATACTCATTAAAGGTCCCATAATATCAACATTTTTTATATTATTTTCTTCTAGTTTTTCTTTTAAGTATAATCTCATTTCAGGTTTAACTAATGTATAAACTACTATAGAATTTTGTTCTAATGCTAATGAAACAACTTCATTAATATTACTTTCATTCTCTATATAAGGTAATCTTACAATATCTAATGCATTGCCTTCAGTTTTATATTGAGATGTACATGCCTTAGTAACCAGTTCGGCTGTCTCGCCTACTGAATCTGACGCTATAATTATTCTTATTTCTTCCATTTTAAATTTATCCCCCTACTCATCTTCAATTAATGAAACAAATGCTCTTGTTATAGTTGTTTTTGTTATTCTACCTTTTACTTTCATCTTATCGCCTTTTAATTTTTTCACTACAGGTAATGCATCTATTTGTTTATCAATTAATAATTTAGCCGCGTATATTAGTAAATCGTCTTCCAAACATACCGTTATGTTAGGCATTCGACTCATATTTATACTTACTGGTGTTTCTTTTAAACTCTGTCCACCTATTGCTGCTCTTAGTAAATCTTTTCTGGAACAAACACCTATTAAATAACCTTCTTTATTAATTACAAATAATGTACCGACATCTTCTAAAAACATTTTACATATAGCTTCATATACAGATACACTTTCTTCTATAACAACTGGTATGGCCATAGATTCTTTAATTGTCATCTTCTTAATAGAATCACTTAACAACTGTGTGCTCGATTTTCCTGTATAAAAATATCCAACTCTTGGTCTAGCATCTAAATAACCAGCCATAGTTAAAATAGCTAAATCAGGTCTTAAAGTTGCCCTAGTTAAATTTAATCTTTCAGCAATTTTTTCACCTGTTATAGGACCATTATTTTTAACAATTTGTACAATATGTTCTTGTCTTTGATTTAATTCGATTGCTCTCACCCCTTCAAACACAACTCAGTTAGATTAATTATAACATGTATCGCAAATTTTGCTCAATTTGAATATCTGTTTTTACTTGATAAGTCTTACATACCATGCTATATTTTAAGTAACTTTGAAATTAAAAGCGAGTTAAGGTTGGTGAAAGCTTAACATTAAAAGTTCTGGCTTATAAAATTTCATATAAAGAGAGTGGCTACACTAATTTGGGTGGAACCGCGGGTTATATACTCGTCCCAAGGCATTATTTAATGATGTCTTGGGACTTTTTTAATTTAAATAAGGAGTGAATTATTTATGGCAAATGATATGGACAAAGTAGTAACGTTAGCAAAACACAGAGGATTTGTATTCCCTGGTAGTGAAATTTATGGTGGTTTAGCAAACACTTGGGATTACGGTCCACTAGGTGTTGAATTAAAAAATAATATTAAAAAAGCATGGTGGCAAAAATTCGTTCAACAATCTCCATACAATGTTGGATTAGATGCTGCAATTTTAATGAACCCAAGAACTTGGGAAGCTTCAGGTCATTTATCTAACTTTAATGATCCAATGATTGATAACAAAGATTCTAAAATTCGTTATAGAGCTGATAAACTGATCGAAGACTACATGCAAAATGTTGAAGGCGACGAGAACTTTATCGCTGATGGCATGAGCTTTGACGAAATGAAACAACTTATCGATGACAAAGGTATTACATGTCCTGAAAGTGGAACAGCAAATTGGACTGACATTCGTCAATTCAACTTAATGTTCAAAACTTTCCAAGGTGTAACAGAATCATCAACAAATGAAATTTTCTTACGTCCTGAAACTGCTCAAGGTATTTTCGTGAACTATAAAAATGTTCAACGTTCAATGCGTAAAAAATTACCATTTGGTATCGCACAAGTTGGTAAATCTTTCAGAAATGAAATTACACCAGGTAACTTTATTTTCAGAACAAGAGAATTTGAACAAATGGAACTTGAATTCTTCTGTAAACCAGGCACTGAAATTGAGTGGCAAAATTACTGGAAAGAATTTGCTGCAAAATGGTTAAAAGATTTAGGAATTAAAGAAGAAAATACTAAGTTACGTGACCATGATGATGATGAATTAAGTCACTACTCTAATGCAACTACTGATATCGAATATAAATTCCCATTCGGTTGGGGTGAACTATGGGGTATCGCTTCAAGAACAGATTTCGACTTGAAACAACATAGTGAATTTAGTGGTGAAGACTTTAATTATCATGATCAAGAAACGAATGAAAAATTCGTACCATATTGTATCGAACCATCATTAGGTGCTGACCGTGTTACATTAGCGTTCTTATGTGATGCTTATGAGGAAGAAAACGAAGGCGAAAAAGACCAACGTACAGTTCTACACTTCCACCCTGCATTAGCACCTTACAAAGCAGCTATTTTACCATTAAGTAAAAAGCTTTCACCTGATGCAATTAAAGTATATGAAAAATTAAGCGAAAAATTCGCAATTGACTTTGACGAATCACAATCAATCGGTAAACGTTACCGTCGTCAAGACGAAATTGGTACACCATACTGTATTACATTCGACTTTGATTCTTTAGAAGACAATCAAGTTACAGTTCGTGATAGAGACACAATGGAACAAATTCGTATGCCAATTGACGAAGTTGAAAGCTTCTTAGCTGAAAAAATTAGATTCTAAATAAAAAAAGAGCAAAGACTTTTCGATAAGTCTTTGCTCTTTTTTATATATTTAAGTTTTCTAGTTGTTTTAGTAATTTTTTTGTTCTGAATACAATTCCAACATATTCATCATACATATTATCAATCAAAGTTACGATTTCTTTCTTAACTTGATCATTAATTGTAAAGCTATTTAAATGTTGTATTGGTAGCTGGTACATTAAATTCATAAAATATAATGCTCTATTTGAAATTCGATAAGCATGTTCATCATTTACGAGTGCTTGGTTACTTAATGGGCCATTATATTTAAAGCTATACGCATTTAATTGTTGTTGATCCATATCACCTGTAATGACACATGCATTAAATCTAGGTTCATAACCATATTTAGGCATACATTTCAAAGCGACTATCATACTCATTGTATCGGCATCAACGCCTTTTTCAACAGCTTGAAATACACTTAAAAGCAAGTCATAGAAAAATACATCATGTTCATCTTCTTCCAACGCTTTATCAACTATCTCTATACAATAAGCACCATAAGCACTTTTAAAAATATCGCTTTGCATCATTCTATGACTATTTATAATATCAGCTGACGACAACGTTCCCATACCTTTAAACTTTGAAAAAATAAACAAGCCATGTACAAAGGGCTGTGTAGCACCTTGTAAAGGATGACTTGTTTTTTTAGCACCGCGTGCCATTAATGGAACTTTATGTCCATGTTCATTTAATATAGTTATGATTTTATTATTCTCACCATAATTTACTGAGCGAATGACAAATCCTTCTTGTTTATAAAGCATTTTATCATCGCCTCCATTCTAAATATTACTCGTCTTCTCTGTAACCAATTTGCTTAATGAAATTAGGTTTATTACGCCAGTCTTTTTGAACTTTTACCCATAGATCTAAATATACTTTCGAACCAAGTAACATTTCTATGTCTCTACGTGCACGTTTCCCTATTTCTTTAAGCATTTTACCACCTTTACCGATAACAATGCCTTTTTGAGAATCGCGTTCTACATAAATTGTAGCTTCAACATGCACCTTTTCACCTTCAACTTTAGTCATTTTATCAACACTAACGCCAATTGAATGTGGTATTTCTTGGCTAGTTAAATGTAGTGCTTTTTCTCTAATCAATTCTGATACAACAAATTGCTCAGGATGGTCAGAAATTTGATCTTTAGGATAATACATTGGACCTTCTTCTAAATATTTCTTGAATTGTGCTAGAAGCGTCTCAATATTTAATCCTTCTAGTGCAGAGATAGGTACTATTTCTGCAAATTCCATTCTTTTTTGATATTTTTCAATCTCAACTAGTAACTGATCTGGATGTACTAAGTCTATTTTATTTAATACTAAAAATACTGGCGTCTTAGTATCTTTTAACAAATCAATGATAAATTCATCGCCTTTACCGATACTTTCATCTACATTAACCATAAACATAATTAAGTCTACTTCTTTTAATGTATTTTTGGCGATTTTCATCATGTAATCACCTAACACATGTTTAGGCTTATGGATACCTGGTGTATCAATAAATATCATTTGAGAATCATCAGTTGTTAAAACACCTTGCACTTTATTTCTTGTCGTTTGTGCTTTATCTGACATAATTGCTACTTTATGACCTATTACTTTATTCATAAAAGTAGATTTTCCAACATTAGGTCTACCTATAATAGATATAAAACCTGATTTAAATTCATTCATTTATTCTAAATCCTTTCCTGAGAAACCTAAAGGTAATAAATCATTAACAGTAGTTTCAATTCTTTCATCTGTTTGATGTGTTAAATAAACAGGCATGTCATCATCACAAAGCTCTTTTAAGACTTGTCTACAAGTACCACATGGTGATGAAGGTTTATCTGCATCAACAGTTATTGTAATACATTTGAAGTCTCCAGGTCTATAGCCATCTGACATTGCAGCAACTAAAGCTGAGCGTTCAGCGCATATTGTAGATGGATATGCAGCATTCTCAATATTTGCACCATAATATGCTTTGCCATCTTTAGTGATTAAATATGCACCAACATTAAATTTCGAATATGGTGTATAAGCCCTTTTCTGTGCTTCTCTTGCGCCATCGTACCACTCTTGTTTAAATTCCATAATTCTTCCCCCTTATACTTACTATATAATTTTTGGTAAAAATATAATTATCCCGATTATTGCTGCCATAATTGATGACATTAATACAGCTAATGCAGCTGTATCTTTTGCATGTTTAGCAAGTGCATGATATTTATCTGTATACATATCAACAACATATTCTATAGAAGTGTTTAAAATTTCTGTTATTAAAACACTAAATATTGCAAGTATAATCCATAGCCATTCGTTTTGATTTAAATTTAATATTAAACTAACAATGATGACAATAATTGCAAATGCTAAATGTAAAATAAAATTACGGTCTTTCTTCAGTATCGTTATTAAACCAGCTAAAGGAAATTTAAAACGATTAATAAATTTAATCACGAGTTAAACCAAATTCATTTAAAATTTCATCTTGTCGAGAAAACATTTCTTTCTCATCAACTTCAGTCATATGGTCATAACCTAATAGATGTAAGAAGCCATGTAATGCTAAGAACCCTAATTCCCTACTTAAACTATGATTATATGAATCAGCTTGTTCCTTAGCGACTTCTAAACATATGATTATATCCCCTAATACTCTAGGAATATCTAGCCCTTCAATCTCTGGTTCATCCTCTTCAAGTGAAAATGAAATGACATCAGTAACTTTATCTTTATCTCTATAATCACGATTAATAGCTTGTATTTCTTCTTCATCGACAAATGAAATAGAAAGCTCTGCTTCTTGAGTTATATTTTCTTTTTTAGCAGCAAATGTCAGTAATGATTCAATTTGATTTTTTGTATCTTCATCAATCACTTGTTGTTCATCAATAAAATCCATTGTTAGCATATTAAATCTCCTCTTCGTATGCATTTATTATTTTACCTACTAATGGGTGTCTTACAACGTCTGTTTGTTCTAAATAAGACATTGAGATACCTTTGACTCCACTTAATCTTTGGTCAGCTTCAATCAGACCACTTTTAACGCCTTTTGGTAAGTCGATTTGTGTTCTGTCACCAGTAACAACCATCTTAGATCCAAAGCCTAACCTTGTTAAGAACATCTTCATCTGTGGATGCGTTGTATTTTGTGCTTCATCAAGAATAACAAAGGCATCATCAAGTGTTCTACCTCTCATATAAGCTAAAGGAGCAATTTCAATTGTACCTCTCTCAATTAATCGAGCCGTTTGCTCTGTACCCAGTACTGTATGTAGGCCATCATATAGTGGTCTTAAATAAGGATCTACCTTTTCTTTCAGGTCACCTGGTAAGAATCCTAGTGATTCACCTGCTTCGACTGCTGGGCGCGTTAATACGATGCGTTTAACTTGTCCTAGACGCAATGCTCTTGCTGCCATTACAACGGCTAAGAACGTCTTCCCTGTCCCTGCAGGACCTATACCGAAAACTAAGTCATTTTTTTTAATATTATTAATATAAACTCTTTGGCCCATTGTTTTTGCTCTTATTATTTTACCATTACTATCTTTAGTAATTTCTTCGTCATATAAATTAATAAGCTGATCTATTGTGCCTTTTTCAGCCATTTTAACAGCAGCTTGAACATCATTGATTGTTATACTTGCTCCACTTTCAATCACTTTTAGTAAGTTCATTAGGACTTTTTCTGCTTTTTCAACATTTTCTAAACGTTTTCCGCGAACACTAATTTCTTGTCCTCGAGTTAAAATATCCACCTCGAGTTCATTTTCAATATATTTTATATGCTCATCTCCATTACCTAATAATGCTTGAGCTTGATCCATATTTTCGATTTGAATTAATGTAGGCATTAAATATCTCCTTTATAAGTTGAATTGTTAACACTTTAAATGTACCAAACCTTACTATAACGTGCAATCTTATGCACTTTATTTTGCATATTATTTAATTTTTCTTGTGAAGTTATCAAATGACTTACTTTTTCAAATTCACGTAATCTATTACTGTTATTTAATTTAATTTTAGGATTGATACGCATAAGCGCAATGATAAATTCTCTTTCTTCAAGCGGACTAACCTTTTCAACTAATTCACCACTTGATACGATTTCTAACATGCTATTACCTTCTATAGATTTAGTCATGTTAATTTGCTCAATTTCAAAGATGTTATATGTGTTTTTAAAAAGACCTCTTCTAATCGTTAAAAAATGTTCTTTTATTGTGTACCTTTCAAAAAGAATGTTTAAAATAATAAGAAATACCAAGACGAAAGTTATCATTATTAAGTATTTGTTACTAATAAAAAGAGGTATTAAAGCAATTAAAAACACTATAAATGAAATCAATATAGATAAAAAACTAAGCTTTTTCTTAAATACCATTTTTATCACACCTTCTTGATTCCTACTTATATTGTAAGACTAAATGGTATTTTTGTGAATAAAAAAACAGGCTGAGACAATTAATTTGTCTCAGCCTGTATCAATATATTAGCAGTAGATGACTGAATTGAATATATGATTATATTAAGCTTATTTCAACTCATTTGGTCTTTTAAGTATTTCTGACCAAATTATACCGTTAACTACTTGGTTCTCATCAACGTTTATAGCTTCATCATTAAATTTATGTTTACTGTTCAAATAAAGTTGTTTAACCATTGAGCGTCTTGTTCTCTCAGAAAGTTGAGTATTCTTGATAATTTGTTCTGCCTCAGCTTCAATTTGAGAAATGTTATCTCTTTGTAAGTTTGATAAAGAATTTTTTTCATCTTGACTAAATTGTAATAGTTGTTTTATTACTTGCTCTTGTTTTTTAGGTCTATTTTTATGAATTTGCTCTTTTTTCTCATTTATATACGCATTTTCATGTTCATTAGATGTGTGTTGAGCAGTATTTTCTTTAGGTCTTTCACTTACTTTAGGTTGTTCAACGTCAATATTATATTGTTTAAGATGAGTTGCAAGTTGATCAGCTAAATTTTTATAGTGACCTGACATACGATCAGTAGAACTCGTTTCAGCTTTTTGTTTATAAGATTCGTATTTATTAACTAAATCTTGTAATTGTTGCTGAGCTTTATCTGTTTTTTCTGTTGCTTGTTTATTTACTGGATTTGGTCTTTGATTATTTTGGGGTTGTTTATTCTTTTTCTTTTTAGAGCTACCTTCAATAATTCCACTAACTACACTAAAAATCACCCAAATAACAAAGACGATAATGCCTATTTCCATTTCAAATCACCTCTCTTATTGGTTCGGTGAATTAGAATCTTGTGGCTTTGTACTCTTGTTAATTGCTTCTCTCATGCCAGTATCAGCTTCTACATTTTTTAAATTGTAGTAATCTTTAACACCTAAATTACCTGATTTAAGTGCTTCTGCCATTGCAAGTGGTACTTCTGCTTCTGATTCAACAACTTTAGAACGCATTTCTTGTACTCTTGCTTTCATTTCTTGTTCAGTTGCTACAGCCATAGCACGACGTTCTTCGGCTTTAGCTTGTGCAATGTTTTTATCTGCAAGTGCTTGTTCAGTTTGAAGATCTGCACCAATATTTTTACCGATATCTACATCAGCTATATCGATAGATAAGATTTCAAATGCTGTACCTGAATCAAGACCTTTACTTAATACAGTTTGAGAAATACTATCTGGATTTTCTAGAACTTTTGTATGGTGTTGACTTGAACCAATTGTAGAAACAATACCTTCACCAACACGAGCGATGATTGTATCTTCACCAGCACCACCAACTAAACGTTCAATGTTAGCTCTAACTGTAATTCTGGCTTTCGCTTTCACTTCAATACCGTTCATTGCAACACCTGAAATAAATGGTGTTTCAATAACTTTAGGGTTTACTGACATTTGAACTGCTTCTAAAACGTCACGGCCAGCTAAATCTATTGCTGCACCTCTTTCAAATGCTAAATTAATTTCTGCTCTTTGTGCCGCAATAATCGCATCTACGACTCTATCAACATTACCTCCAGCTAAAAAGTGAGACTCTAGTTGATTTGTTGTTAATGCTAAACCTGCTTTGTGTGCTTTAATTAATGGATTGATAACACGTCTTGGTGATACACGTCTTAAACGCATACCGACTAAAGTACCAATTCCAACTTTGACACCTGCTGCTACAGCTGAAATCCATAATCCTACTGGAACAAATGAGAATAAAATCATAAGCAGTACGATTAAAATGACAGCAATAATTATAAAGGCAATTAAACCTGATAACATATGCAATTCTCTCCTTCACTATCTTAAATTTCTCTTACAACAACTCTTGTACCTTCAACCTGTACAATCTTTACTTGTTTATCATTCTGAATAAATGTACCATCTGAAACAGCATCTATTCTTTCATCATCAACAAGGATAATGCCTGAGGGCCTTAATGCAGTGTATGTTGTACATATTTTGCCAATCAAATGACTTCTATCTTCGTGAGATGTATAGCCAGATTCTTTATTTGTAGAATCTCTAAGAATGACTTTATCAAAGAATGGTATTTTACGATTAAATCCTTTCACTAATATCACCCACTCTATCGTCGTTAAAATTAATGCTACAGCAATAATCATACCCATAACTAATATATTCTCTCCAACTAATATAAAACTACCTATAATAGCTACAAAGCCTAGGATACCCAAAATTGCGCCAATAACAAATAATTCAATTATTACTAATAACGCTCCAATACTAAAAAGTAAAACAGAAATCAAACTTATTTCATCAATTATAACGTAACCTATAAAGAATATAAGTGTACAAATGAAACTTAAAATTCCAGCAAAATTAATATGTTCAGAATATAATTGATAAAGAGCGCCAAGAAAAATAATACAAGTCAAAATTAACGTCACTAGAGGCGAAGTTATAAAGTCGCCAATAGTTGAAATACTATGACTTGAAACAATACCTAAATTCAAATTATGTTGAATAAAAGCAAATATGTATTCATACGCTGATGTCAATAATCTCACCCCTCATTAATATTATACAATAAAACAACTACGAACTAAAACGTATACACGTATTATTTTATATATATATATATGTACTTAAATATTTTTAATATAAGCAAAAGAACACATAAACAAGATGTTTATGTGTTCTTCATACATTTTAAACGTTAAATTTGTTCATTATAATTAATTAATATTCATTGAGGGAGTTCAATAAACTATTAATTATTTAACTTTACGTTTACGAGCTGCTTCTGATTTCTTCTTACGCTTAACGCTTGGTTTTTCATAGAACTCACGTTTACGCACTTCTTGAATCGTACCGCTTTTTGAAACTGTACGTTTAAAGCGACGTAATGCATCTTCGATTGATTCGTTTTTACGAACTACTGTTTTAGACATCTGTATTTCCCTCCCTCCAAATATCAACAAAGCTTTATATGTCATTTACATAGTAAATAAATTACTATGTACTTTAACATTATAAAATAACTCATTTTTTAAGTCAATAATCATTTGTTATGAATATTAAAATGTAACTAATCTTTCATCTTTATTAGTTGCATGATTGACTACTTTTACAAGTTTTCCTTCATTTATAGGATAACCTGGTGTCATTACTTTAACTTTCACTATTTCACCAATTAATGTTTCATCGCCATCAAATTCAATCTTCATGTAATTATCAGCATAACCAATTAATTTCCCTTCAGATGAACCACTCTCTTCGGGAATAACTTCTAAAACAGTTTGATCAAATTTAGATGCATAGTCTTTTGCTAATTGGTTAGATAACTCAATTAGGCGATGCACACGATCATTCTTAACATCTTCATCAACTTGATCTGTCATTCGTGCAGCTGGTGTACCTGTTCTCATAGAATAAGGGAATACATGTAATTCTGAAAATTGGTGTTTCACGATAAAATCATATGTTTCTTGAAATTCTTCTTCAGTTTCACCAGGGAAACCAACAATAACATCACTTGTTACAGCTAAACCAGGTAATGCTTTATGAAGTTTCTGCAACCTTTCAGAGAAGTGTGCCATCGTATACTTTCTTCTCATACGTTTTAACACAGTATCTGATCCTGATTGTAATGGAATGTGTAAATGTCTTACTACTTTAGTAGACTTATCAATTACATCAATCACCTCATCAGTAAGTTGACTTGCTTCAATTGAAGAAATTCTAATTCTTTCAAGATTCTCAACTTGTTCCAAATCTCTAAGAAGTTGTGCTAAGTTATAGTCTTTTAAATCTTCACCATAGCCACCTGTATGAATACCAGTTAAAACGATTTCTTTATATCCTGAATTAACTAAAGTTGTTGCTTGACTCACAACTTGTTCAGGATCTCTTGATCTCATTAAGCCTCTTGCCCACGGAATGATGCAAAATGTACAGAAGTTATTACATCCTTCTTGGATTTTTAATGATGCGCGAGTTCTGTCAGTAAAATATGGTACTTCTAATTCTTCATATTTTCTGTTCTTCATAATATTACCTACACCATTAATTGGTTGTCTACTTTGCTTATATTCTTCAATATAAGAAAGTAATTTATGTCTATCTTGAGTACCTACAACTATATCAACACCAGGTATTGCCATGATTTCTGCTGGAGAAGTCTGAGCGTAACAACCCGTTACACAAACAACTGCATCTGGATTTTTACGAATAGCTCGTCTGATTACTTGTCTACTTTTTTTATCCCCAGTGTTTGTAACAGTGCATGTGTTTATAATAAACACGTCAGCATTTGTTTCAAATTCTACTCTTTCGTAATCATTTTCCTTAAATAATTGCCAAATCGCTTCAGTCTCATAATGATTAACTTTACAACCTAAAGTATGGAACGCTACTGTAGCCAAATATATTCACCTCATTAATTCTAATTGATAGCTTAAAGCAGCTAAAGCATACAATGGAGCAGTTTCAGCCCTTAAAATTCTAGGTCCTAAACTCATCTTTACTGCATCTTTAAAAAGATGGACTTCACTTTCTGTTAAGCCACCTTCTGGACCAAAAATAATTAAAATTTTCTGTCCATGTTTAAGATTAGAACCAATTTGATGTAATTTACTTGTTTCCCCACGTTTTGCCTCTTCTTCATAAGCTATTAATATATAATCATATTCATTCATATTATCATAAATACCTTTAAAATTCGATTTATACTTAATATCTGGAATTGTAAGCCTCATACTTTGCTCGCTTGCTTCTTTTACAATTTTTTGCCATCTTTCGAGTTTCTTATGAAGTTTCTTTTCTTCTAATTTAACAATTGATCTTTCTGATTGAACCGCAATAAAATGATGAGCACCCATCTCTGTTGCTTTTTGAATCATCCATTCGTATTTGTCACCTTTAATGAGTCCACTAGCAATTGTGACTTCAATAGGAAGTTCAGTTTGTCTTGTTGTATCTTCAAGTGTAAGTACTTCAATACAATCATCATGATAAGCAGTTATTTCAGAAATTAGAGATTTTTTATCTTTAAAAGTTAAAATAATTTTTTGTTCCACATTCATACGCATCACATTTTTAATATGATGTATATCATCAGTATTATGTATAAAAAAACGCTGATTTAACTCAGCGTTTTCGAGTAAGAAATATCTTTGCATCATTTCTCCTACTTTCTAGCTCTTATTGAAACCCATCCATCTTCTCGTAATACTTTTTCGATAGTATAACCAGTTTCTTTTAGTTTTTCAATAATTTCATCAGATTTTTCTTCTATAATTCCAGAAGTAATAAAGTAACCATTATCGTTTAGCCTTGTATAACTATCCTCAATCATTAAATCAATGATATGTGCCAAAATATTTGCAATAATCACATCATACTGTTCAGTTTCTTCAGTCAATAAATTACCTGTATCAGCTAATATATCTTGCTCACAATTATTTTTCTCGAAGTTTTCCTTAGCAACTTTAATAGCTAAATCATCTAAATCTACAGCTTTTATTGATTTGACACCAAGCAAATGACAAGCAATACTTAAAATACCTGAACCAGTACCAACATCAATAACTTTATGGTTTGGGTTCACAACTTCTTCTATATGCTTCAGACACATGCTTGTTGTTGGATGGTCACCAGTTCCAAATGCCATTCCGGGATCAAGTTTTATACATAAATCATCATCTTGGTTATCATATTCTTCTTCTTCCCAACTTGGTACTATAGCAAATCTCTCAGAAGCTTTAAATGGATGGAAATAATTTTTCCACTCATTTTCCCAATCAGATTCTTTAATTATTGTTTTAGAAAAAGAAAGAATTTCTGAATTTATTCCTTCGACATCAGCAATTGAAACTTTAATTTCTTTTTCTAAATCATCTGTAAAGACTAATTCATTAAAGTAACATTTTATCCTAATATCGTTATCAGGATAGTCGTTAGGATTCAACTCATATATTTCACCATATACATCTGCATGGTCTTTTTCTAATTCAGCTGAATCTTCAATTACTACTCCATTTGCTCCTAATTCATTTAAAAGAGCAGTAACAACTGGTTCTGCTTCTTTATTAATCATTATAGAATACTCAATCCAATTCACAGGCTATTCTCCTTTAAAAAACTTTTTGGCTCTATCTTTTAAACTAGATGGTTGTTCTGTTAAATCTTCTCCACCAATTTCAGCAAACTCACGAAGAAGTTCTTCTTGTCTTTCTGTCATTTTATCTGGAGTTACAACTTTAACAGTTACAAAATAATCACCTTTTCCATAACCATGAACATTTTGTACACCTTTTTCTCGTAGTCTAAACTGTTTACCTGTTTGAGTACCTGCAGGAACAGATAGAGATACATTACCAGTTAGTGTAGGGACCGTTATTTCATCACCAAGTGCTGCTTGTGGGAATGAAAGGTTTAGATCATAGAATATATCATCGCCTTCACGTCTGAATTTATTATGAGGTTTAACTCTAAATACTACATATAAATCACCAGCTGGACCACCATTAACACCTGGACCACCTTTGCCTGCAAGACGTATTTGTTGGTCATTATCAACGCCTTCAGGTACTTTAACTTTAATTGTAACTTTTTTGTTTTGTGTACCTTTACCATGACAATCTGAACATTTTTCTTCGAATATTTCTCCAGAACCTTCACATTCAGGACAAACTTTTTGAGTTTGCATTCTTCCAAGAATAGTATTTTGTTCTACTGTTACATGTCCTTGACCATTACAATAAGTACATGTTTTTTTCTTAGTTCCTGGTTTAGCGCCTTTACCATGACAAGTATCACATTCAACGTCTTTGCGAACTGTAATATCTTTTTCAGTACCGAATACAGCTTCTTCAAATGTTAGAGTCATACTGTATTGTAAATCATCACCTTGTCTTGGAGCGTTAGGATCTCTTCTAGCGCCACCGCCACCAAAGAATGAACCAAATATATCTTCAAATCCACCGAATCCAGAGAAGTCTTGTCCACCAAATCCTTGTGAACCACCGAAACCTTGTTGCGGTCCATTATGTCCAAAACGGTCATATTGAGCACGCTTATTTTCATCACTTAATATTTCATAAGCCTCAGATATTTCCTTGAATTTAGCGTCAGCACCTTCTTCCTGATTAATGTCAGGATGGAACTTTTTTGATAATTTTCTATAAGCTTTTTTTATTTCGTCTTTAGAAGCATCTTTAGATACACCTAGCACTTCATAATAATCTCTTTTTGCCAATATAATCTCTCCTTTACACACTGATTTATAATACGGATATGCATTAAAAAAGTCAAAGCCAATCACATTGACTTTGACTTTTTAATAATGAGTATTATTTTTTATCGTCTTCGTTAACTTCTGTATAATCAGCATCAACTACGTCGTCATCGTTTGAAGTAGATTGGCCTTCAGCTGATTCAGCACCTTGTTGTGCTTGAGCAGCTTGTTCATACATTTTTACTGATAATTGTTGAACGATTTCTTGAAGCGCATCTTTTTTAGTTCTGATGTCTTCTATATCAGTGCCTTCTAATGCTTTTTTCAATTCTTCTTTAGCATCTTCAGCTTTAGCTTTTTCGCTTTCATCAACATTATCACCAAGATCAGTTAATGTTTTTTCAACAGTAAATACCATTTGGTCTGCTTCGTTTCTTACATCTATTTCTTCACGACGTTTTTTGTCTTCTTCAGCATTTTTTTCTGCATCTTGTACCATACGATCGATTTCTTCATCAGATAATGATGAACTTGATTCGATTGTAATTTTTTGTTCTTTGTTAGTTCCTAAATCTTTAGCTGTAACATTTACGATACCATTTTTATCGATATCAAATGATACTTCAATTTGAGGTACGCCACGTGGTGCTGGTGGAATATCAGTTAATTGGAATCTACCAAGTGTTTTGTTATCTGCTGCTAATTGACGTTCACCTTGTAACACGTGAATATCTACTGCTGGTTGATTATCAGCTGCTGTAGAGAACACTTGTGATTTAGATGTTGGAATTGTTGTATTTCTTTCAATTAATACTGTAGATACGCCACCCATAGTTTCAATACCTAAAGACAATGGTGTAACATCAAGTAATACTACATCTTTAACATCACCAGTGATAACGCCACCTTGAATAGCTGCACCCATTGCTACAACTTCATCAGGGTTAACACCTTTGTTTGGTTCTTTACCAATTTCTTTTTTGATCGCTTCTTGTACAGCTGGGATACGAGTTGATCCACCAACTAAAATTACTTCGTCAATTTCAGAATTAGATAAACCAGCATCTTTCATAGCTTGTTTAGTTGGACCCATAGTTCTTTCAACTAATTCACTTGTTAATGATTCAAATTTAGCTCTTGATAAAGTAGTTTCTAAGTGTAATGGTCCATTTGCTCCACCTGAAATGAATGGTAATGAAATTTGTGTTGAAGATACACCTGATAAATCTTTTTTAGCTTTTTCAGCTGCGTCTTTAAGACGTTGTACTGCCATTTTATCTTGTGATAAATCTATACCATTTTCTTTTTTAAATTCTTCAACTAAGTGTTTAATGATAACATCATCAAAGTCGTCCCCACCTAGTTTATTGTCACCTGCTGTAGCTAATACTTCAAATACACCGTCACCTAATTCAAGGATAGATACGTCGAAAGTACCGCCACCAAGGTCAAATACTAATACTTTTTGATCAGTTTCAGTTTTATCTAAACCGTATGCTAATGCAGCTGCAGTAGGTTCGTTAATGATACGTTCTACTTCTAAACCAGCAATTTTACCAGCATCTTTAGTAGCTTGACGTTCAGAGTCATTGAAATATGCAGGAACAGTGATTACTGCTTTAGAAACACTTTCTCCTAAATAGCTTTCTGCAGTTGATTTTAAGTTTTGTAAAATCATTGCTGAAATTTCTTGTGGTGTATACTCTTTATCTTCTACTTTTTCTTTATAATCAGTACCCATATGACGTTTAACTGATTGAATTGTGTTAGGGTTTGTTACTGCTTGACGTTTAGCAACTTCACCAACTTGTGTTTCTCCATCTTTAAATGCTACTACTGATGGTGTTGTTCTGTTACCTTCTGGGTTTTGAATTACTTTAGGTTCTCCACCTTCTAATACTGATACTACTGAATTTGTTGTACCTAAGTCTATACCTATTACTTTACTCATAATAATTATTCCTCCAATTTATAGTTACGTTTGAATTAAATTATTTATTCGTTCACTTTAACCATTGCTGGTCGAAGAACGCGGTCTTTTAATTTATAACCTCTTTGTAGTTCTTCAGTTACGACACCTGATTCGAAATCAGGATTACTATCTTGCATTACTGCTTGATGTATATTTGGATCGAATTGTTTATTATACGATTCAATTTCTTCTAATCCATTATCTTTCAATGATCTTAGTAAATCGTTATAAACCATATCAACACCCTTTTTGAATGTTAAAAAGTCTTCAGATTCGCCATCTTGTTGTAAAGCGCGATCCATGTTATCTAAAGCAGGTAATACATCAGTAAGCACTCTTTGTGCTTGATAGTCTTTCATGATACTAGATTCTTGTTTCATTCTACGTTTATAATTTTCAAATTCCGCATATAAACGTAAGTATTTTTCTTCTTCTTCATCAGCTTTTTGTTTTAATTGTTCGAGTTCAGCTTCCGGAATTTCGACTAACTTTTCTTCTTCAACCTCTTCTACATCTTCTACTGAATCATGAGTATTTGCTTCTGCTTCTTCAGTAGCGACAGAATGAGCTTGATCATTTGTTTCGTCGAATTGTTCATTTTGCTTTTCTTCCGTCATTTCATGCCCTCCATATTTTCTTATTTAAAAATGATTCAGTAATTGAATCACTTTGTTATAATGCATAGCAGTTGGACCGATAACGGCTAAATGACCGCTTATATCTCCAGAAATTTCATAATTTGTACTTACAATCGATATACCATGTAAGTCTTTATTAATTTCTTGTCCAATATTGACACTTATTGAATCATTAGTCGTTTCATTTAAAAATTGAGCAATGCGTTCTGATTCAAGATATTTTAATATAGATTGAATCATCGTTATATTCGTAACATCCATTGCCTCAATCAGGTGCATCTTTCCACCTAGAAACATTTCTTCACTTTGATTATTAATTTGAGTTAATAATGCATGTTTAAACTTCTTGATAAAGTTGCGATCTATGAATGACAACGTTAATGATTCTAACGTGTTTATCATTGTAGATAAAGTATTTTGCTTAAAATGTTGATTTAAATAGTTCATTAGTTTCTCTATTTGTTGCTGATTCAAAGATTCTAATACCTGAACATGAATTTTCTCAACATATCCATCAGTAAATACAATGACACTCATTAGATGAGTAGGGTTGACTCTAACAAAATGAATTTCAAATATATATCTTGAAAATTTATTTGGTCCAAGTACAACAGTCGTATAATGTGAACGATTTGATATTTCTAAAGCTAACCATTTGAGCATAGCATTTACATCATATTGGTTTTCATCATGGAATTGATTAAACCAATTTGCGCTTTTCTTACTTTGTGACTTAGACTTTAGTAATTGATCTACATAATGTCTAATTCCACTTTCAGAAGGAATACGCCCAGATGATGTATGTGTCTTTTCTAACAAATCTAAATCTTCAAGTTGCTTCATTTCATTTCTAACTGTTGCTGGACTTATAGGCAATTGATGCCTTTCGATAATCGACTTAGAACCTATTGGTTGTCCTAACTCAACATAATCCTCAACAATCACATTTAATATTTGTAATTGTCTCTCAGTAATCATGTCATCACCTCGATTAGCACTCTCTCTTATCAAGTGCTAATTACAATTTATCAAATTGGTCAAAGAAAGTCAACGTTAAAGCATTCGATTTTTCAAAACTTTTTTCAAAATAATATTTAACTTAACAAAAATCTCTCAAACACTTCATTACCAATGTTTTGACCTCTATTACTCAAACGTAAATAATCATTTTCATCTATTAATAATTCTCTTGAAGTTAATTCATTAACATGATCACCGAACACATCTTCTATTGATCTTTTGAATTTATTTTTAAATTTTGACTTGGAAACACCTGCAGTCATTCTTAGACCAAGAAACATTTCCTCTTCCATTTGTTCTTTAATAGATACATCGCTACTTTGTAATTTTGGCATTTCATTATGATTAATCTTTTTAATGTATTGATTAACGGGGTTAATGTTTCCATATCGAACCCCTTTTATATAGCCATGCGCACCTGCACCAAATCCGTAATATTCTTCGTTTTTCCAATAAACCATATTATGTAGGGATTCATGTCCAGACTTTGAAAAGTTTGAGATTTCATATTGATTTAAATTTGAATTTTTCATTTTTTCCTTTAAATGCTGATACATCTCTTCCCCTAAATCTTCATTTGGTAATTTTAATTTACCTTTTCTATATAAATTATAAAATTGAGTTTTTGGTTCAAGTATAAGTGCATAGCTTGAGATATGATCAACATCTAGCGCTAATGCTTTGTTTAGTGAGTCATCAAATTGTTTTAATGTTTGTCCTGGCAAATGAAACATTAAGTCTAGACTAACAGAATCAATTTGATGCTTTCTAGATAAGTTGACTGCTTTTTCAATATCTCCACTATGATGTGTTCTTCCTAACACTTTAAGCAATTCATCGTCAAATGTTTGAACACCTAACGACAATCTATTTACGCCATATTGTTTTAATAATTTTATTTTAGCTTCAGTCAATTCATCTGGATTAGCTTCAAAAGTATATTCTTTTGTAATTACGAACAAGTCATTAATCGCTTGAAGCAATTTTTCTAATTGTAGTTCTGATAAAGCTGTAGGTGTACCACCACCTACGAACATTGTTTCAACTATTTTATCTTCCCTAGTTGCCATTTCTTTAATCAAGCAATCTAAATATTCATCAACTGGTTGATTGGCTATATAAAACTTATTAAAATCACAATAAGTACAAATTCTCACACAGAAAGGTATATGAATATATACACTTTTAGCCATATAAACTCTCCTTTAAAAATAGAAACAGCTACATATTATGCAGCTGTTTCAAAATTAGTCTTCATCCATTTTAAGTACAGCTAAGAATGCATCTTGAGGTATTTCAACATTACCTACTGATTTCATTTTAGCTTTACCTGCTTTTTGTTTTTCAAGTAATTTACGTTTACGGCTAATATCTCCACCATAACATTTTGCTAATACATTTTTACCCATCGATTTAATATTTGTACGTGCGACTATTTTATTACCAATTGCTGCTTGAACTGGCACTTCAAATTGTTGTCTTGGGATTAATTTTTTTAATTTTTCAACTATTACTTTTCCTCTATCATATGCAAAATCTTTATGAACGATAAAACTTAATGCATCCACTTTTTCACTATTTAAAAGTATATCCATCTTAACTAATGTACTTTCTTGATATCCAATTAGTTCGTAATCAAACGAAGCATAACCTTTTGTATTAGATTTTAGCTGATCGAAGAAATCAAACACAACTTCTGATAATGGAATTTCATAAATAATATTCACTCTAATATCATCTAAATAATCCATTGTTTTAAAGTTACCACGTTTTTTCTGACACAGTTCCATAACAGCACCGACATAATCATTAGGAACCATCATTGTTGCTTTAACATATGGTTCATAAATTGTATTTATTTTTTGTGGGTCTGGAAATTGTGACGGATTATCTATTTGAACTTTTTCTCCATCTGTTAGTTCACATTCATATACAACTGAAGGAGCAGTAGCAATCAATTCAATATTAAACTCTCTCTCAATTCTCTCTTGAATGATTTCCATATGCAATAATCCTAAAAATCCAGTTCTAAAACCAAATCCTAGTGCTTGCGAAGTCTCAGCTTCAAATTCTAATGAAGCATCATTAAGTTGTAATCTCTCTAACGCTTCTCTTAAATCATTATATTTACTATTATCAATCGGATATAATCCACAGAATACCATTGGATTCATTTTTTTATATCCTTGTAGTGGTTTTTCAGCAGGTCTATTCGCTAATGTTATAGTATCACCAACGTTTGAATCTCCAACATTTTTAATAGATGCAACAATATAACCTACATCACCAACTGATAAATTTTGAACTGGAAGTTGTTTAGGTGTATTAATACCTACTTCTGTAACTTCAAATGTCTTCCCAGTAGACATCATTTGAATTTTATCTCCTGCTTTAACAGAACCTTCAACTACTCTAATTGAAGAAATTACGCCTCTGTATGCATCAAATGAAGAATCAAATATTAAGGCTTGTAATGGATTCTCAGGATCACCTTCAGGAGGCGGAACCATTTCTACTACTTTTTCTAAAATATCTTCAATTCCAATATTGGCTTTAGCACTAGCTAAAACGGCATCACTTGCATCTAAACCAATTACGTCTTCAATTTCTTGTTTCACACGTTCAGGCTCAGCAGCAGGCAAATCAATTTTGTTAACCACTGGTATTAATTCCAAATCGTTATCTAACGCTAAATAAACATTAGCTAAAGTTTGAGCTTCTATCCCTTGAGCAGCATCTACTACTAATATCGCACCTTCACACGCTGCCAAAGAACGTGAAACTTCATATGTAAAGTCGACATGTCCTGGTGTGTCTATTAAGTGTAAAATATATGTTTCCCCATCTTTTGCTGTATAGTTCAATCGAACAGCATTAAGTTTAATCGTAATACCACGTTCTCTTTCAAGATCCATAGAATCAAGCAATTGTGCTTTCATGTCTCTTGTCTCTACAGTTTTAGTATTTTCCAATATTCTATCTGCTAACGTTGATTTACCATGATCAATGTGAGCAATAATTGAAAAGTTTCTAATTTTATTTTGGCGCTCTAGGCGTTTAGTTCTGTCCATTTGAACTCCAACTTTCTCGTTAATTTTACATCTCTTAAATGTAAGTCGCATCTTTGATATGATACCGTCTTTATGAAATAAATGCAAACGTATTACCAAACTAACAATAAAGTGGTATGCTTTATAAGGAATGTGCAAATAATGATTGCACTTATGTCCTACATTTGATAAAATATTTTTTGTTGCAATCAAATAATTTTTGATCACGGACAACATACTTAGGAGGTGACTCTCATGCCAAACATTAAATCTGCAATTAAACGTGTTTCTGTAACAGAAAAGAAAGACGCTGCAAACATATCACAAAAAAATGATATGCGTTCAGCTGTAAAAGCTGCTAGAACTGCTATCGAAAATAATGCTGATAACAAAGGTGAATTAGTTTCATTAGCTGTTAAAAAAATTGATAAAGCTTCTAAAAAGAACTTAATCCATTCAAATAAAGCTGATAGAATTAAATCAAGCTTAATGTCTAAAGCTAACTAATTAATAAAGCTACAGAATTTTCTGTAGCTTTTTTATTTTTATATTTTTAAGATGAATAGTTCTAAAATAAGCACTTTATCCATATATGACGATTTTAAATCATAGTCTGTTTCTGCACATACATCAATTGTTGCTAACAATCTTTCCAAAGATAATTTCCTCACTATACGAAGTGCAAGTTTAACTCTATATGGATGAACGCCTATTGTTTTAGCTATTTGTTGTTCACTATAATGCTTACTAGCTAATATTTTACATTGATAATATAATCTATAATTACTTGTTATCAATGCTAATAGTTTAATAGGCTCTTCTTTCATATTAATTAAATCTTTCAATAAGTTTATAGACTTCTCTTTCTGCCCTTTTTGTATATATTCTGTAAGTAAAAATACGTTTTGCTCTAACGAACGACTCACAATATCTTTTACATCTTGTTTATTTATTACCGCTTCATCGCCTATAAATAATACTAATTTATCAAGTTCAGCTTTTATTATATTAAACTGTATACCTGTAAGCTCTAAGAACGCTACTAATGCATCTTCTTTAATATCTTTGTATTGTTCATTTAAATAAGACTTAATCCACTGTTTTATTTCTTGCTCTGTCATTTGATCAATTTTATTTAATCTAGCATTTTTCTTAACAGATTTGACTAACTTTTTCCTTTCATCTAACTTTTCATTGAATACATCAAAAACAACTAATGTTTCCCCGTCATATTGCTCAATAAAACCAATCAATTGATCGTCATTTTGATTAATATTATTTGTTACTTTTTCTCCTGTAAAAAGGTATGCATTCTTAATATGTACAACTTTCTTATCTGAGAGGAATGGTAAAGTTAATGCTTCTTCAATTGCGCTCGAAATGGATGTCTCATATAAATCATATTTTACATAGTTGAACTCATCGCGTTCTCCATCTAAATATTGATTGATAATTTCGTCAGATTTTTTCTCTATTAGTGCATCTACTGCACCATAATTCAACACAATATTATCTTCCAAAATAAGTCTCCCTCTCTTATAAAGTTCTAATTAAGTATAGCATTTTTAAGTTTATTATCATATAATGAATGTAAGTATAGGAGGGAGTCATATGAACAGATTTGAAGGTGAAAATACTCAAGGGCGTAACAATGACGTTAAAGACTCTGGAATGGGATTTTTAGTTGGTTTCTTATTCTTGGCTGCAATTTATATAATTGCTCAAGTATTTAGTTTACTTCCAAATTAAGATTTACATAATAAGACCATTTTTATAAAGCGTATAAAAATTCAATGATTTTTGTACGCTTTTTTATTATACTCATTTAATCCATTATTGACTCTAATACTATTTTCTTCGATTACAAAGTTTATCACTCCATAATCTTGTGTATTAAAGACTTTACATTTATTTCCTTCAAGTTTTTTTACTATTTTCTGGCTTGGCAATCCATATCTATTGTTACGACCTGAACTAATGACACATAATTTAGGGTTTACTTTATATAAAAATTTATCACTTGTACTAGTTGAACTACCATGGTGACCAACTTTTAAAAGATCATAGTTTTGTTTTAAATCATTTATTATAATATCTTCTACTCTTTCTGTTGCATCTCCTGTTGCCAGTATTTTTTTATTGTATGCTCTTATTTCTGTAACGATAGAAGTATCATTTTTATCTTCATGATTTTCACTATCATTATTATATAATTGATAAATAGATTCACCAATTTTTAATTTATTGATATCTCTACTATCTATTATATTTGTGTTAGTATTAGCAACTTCACTTATTAATAACTTTAAATATGGACTATCCCACGTCTTTTGATTGATAACTAAATTTTTAATTTCAACTTTCTTTATCAAATTGCTCAATTCACCCATATGGTCAGCATGAGGATGCGAAATGATTAAATAATCAATTCGATTATAGCCATTCTCATGTAATTCAGGTACTAGCACTGAATCAGTATAAGTAAATTCTTTATTCCTAATTTGCCATTTTTTCTTCTTTCTCTTATCTTTGCCTCCTGTATCAATCATAACTACTTTATCTACATCTTGATGATAAGCAATCATTGCGTCTCCTTGACCTATATCTAAAAACTTCAAAATCACCCTATCATAATTTGGTCTTATGGATATAGCTAAAATTAATATTGAAAATATAGTTATTGATTTAACGATATGTTTTTTAAGCACTAAAATTGAAATTGTTACCACAATCATAAATATTAAAAAATATAAAAATCCATCTAGATTTCTAACAACTAAATCATTGATTGGTATATTATTTATTTTCTCAATTAAGTCAATTGTTTTACTTAGTAAGGTTTCAATAACATCACTCAATAAAAATGGTACTTTTTTAAATATGATAAATATGATTAAAAATGTCATTACGAGAGGAAATATTATTAGCTCAAAAAGTGGAATAAAAATAAAATTACTTATAAAACCGAGCCATTGAAAAGTATTAAAGTGGAGAATCAAAATAATAAATGAGGATAATTGCGATATTATATTTATGGTGAATATTTTATAGAAGGTTGTAAATGTTTTAATAATTGGAATACATAATAGGATAAATGTGGAGATAATATAAGATAATTGGAAGCCAATGTCAAATATGACATAAGGATTATAAAGGGTATATAAAATGAATGTAATAGATAAAATTTGCAATGAATCAATATTCGTAATTCTTTTAATAACCATATATACCATAACGACACCAACAGCTCTTAAAACGCTAGGACTTAAACCTGTCAAAATGGCATATAACGGCAATGCTATAAAAATAATCAACTCCGCATGGTTGTATTTCACATTAATTCTTAGTAAAAATCGAAATAAAAATACATTGACTAATGCAACATGAGAACCACTAACAGCATACAAAT
The DNA here is from genome assembly GCF_022386595.1 of Mammaliicoccus sp. G-M28. Lineage (NCBI taxonomy): Bacteria > Bacillati > Bacillota > Bacilli > Caryophanales > Staphylococcaceae > Mammaliicoccus > Mammaliicoccus sp. G-M28. The sequence continues at coordinate 176,907 of NZ_JAJNIF010000003.1, read as the reverse complement.
GATAAATTCCTAATTTTTTTAATTGCTCTATTCTTTCAGATGATAAATAACGTGTTTCACCTAAAGTTAAGGCAATAATATCATCTATATTTTTTACGTCTAGTTTTTTAAGATTTTGTATTAACCTCTCTCTGTATAGTTGTCCCTTCTCAATAACATTTAAATAACGCTTTTTACAACTTCCTACTGAAAAATTTTTCAGTTTTAATACTCCGTCTATTTCATGCTCTAGCAAATATTCGTTATAATTAAACTTTAAATTGTTAGTGTTAGGCAACGTGATTGTTTTGTTATAAGTAATGATGCAATTCTTCATAAATGGCATTGTGTTTAAAAGCTTATTTTTTTCATGTTCATTTTTCAATTTGTAAAACACTTTATATGATTTACCATTTATATCGCCATTAGCTTGAAAAAAATCTCCATCTATAAGCACTTTATCTCCAAATTCTATTACGTTAGTGTAACTTTTATGATCAATAGGAATATTAAAAGAATCAATTTGAGGTAATAATAACTTTGGATATGTTAAATAGCCCATGAAGATAAACGATAAACTCATTATCATTATTTTAAACGAGTGGAGCTTAATAAAACAGCTTAACGAAATGATAATGAGTATGGATAATCCTACATATAAATTTAGATGAAAAATATAGCCACATAATAAATAAAGTGCAAAATAAAACCACATATATTTATTCAACCATTAATTCAAATATTTAATAATATCTTGTGGATGAAAATCAATTTTTTCATAATGTACACCTGACTGTTCTAATAACTGAATTGCATATGTATGATTATGATAATCTTCAGCATAATAAATTTGTTTAATACCTGCTTGAATTATTGTCTTAGTACAATTTAAACATGGAAAGTGTGTAACATATATTGTTGCGCCTTCTGTAGAAACACCGAGTTTAGCACATTGAATAATAGCATTCATTTCAGCATGTATTGTTCTAATACAGTGACCATCTACCACTAAACAACCATTATCGATACAATGTTCTTCTCCAGAAACTGATCCATTATAGCCACCAGCAATTACTCTATTATCTTTCACGATTGTAGCGCCAACCGATAGTCTTTCACATGTTGATCTTAATGATAAGAGATGACTTTGAGCCATAAAATATTCTTTCCATTGTATTCTTTCCATTCCATATCGACCTACCTTTCATATAACCTTATTGTAATTATTTAAAAGTGTAATTGCAATTTCAATCTAATACAATATATTCCTTTAATGATTCAACTGTTTTTTCTCCAAAACCTTTAACTTTTTTTAAATCTTCAATAGTCTTAAACTCGCCTTTTGTTTCCCTATATTGTACGATTGCTTCTGCTTTATTAGGACCAATACCTGGTAATTTTTCTATTTCTGCTTTATCACCTGTATTTATATTAACTTCTATCTTGTTTTCTGTGGGCTGATTTAACATTGCACTAGAAACATGTTCTCCTTGTGATGGCACATAAATATACATTTGGTCCTTTAATTTCTCAGATAAGTTTATTTTTGTAATATCTGCGTTGCCTTTTATTTGTGCTTTCTTTAATACATCATCTACTCTATCTGATGTTTTCATGTTATATGTATTCGGAAAATTGACTGCACCTTTCACATCTACAATGACATTTTTATTTACTTTTTCTTCTGGTGATGACTTTGCTAACTCTTGTTTATCTTTGTTCTCAATGGACGTTTCAATCGCCTCACGATGAATTGAACGATCTTCCGTATTCATTTGTTCTGAGTCTGGCTCAATAAATAAAAATTTAAATACAACAAATAATAAAATTACGCCTATTAAAACGAAATGATAATTGTTACGTATCCAATCTTTTATTTTTATAACATTATTCAAAAAAACACCTCCTACTTTATTAAACGTAAGAGGTGTAAATGATTACTTATTTTTGCGCAACAATAAAATGTCTATCGCCATCTTCATTGTAATCATCGATATTAAAATCTGTAAAAACGTTCTTCACTTCAAAACCAGCAAATTCTAAAAGTTGTTTATATAATGGTATTTCAAATGTTATTTGATAATGTTCTTCATCAAATCTTTCGTATAAACCATCTTCTCTTTCAGCAAAAAATGACATTTGATGATATACACTATTCGGTTCTTCGCCTGCAATTGCTTGCCAAGTTAAAGTTAAATGTTCTGATTCATCAATATAGTTACAATTATTAAACTGATGATTCATTTTATGAATTGAATGAACATCAAAAATAAGTAAACCATCTTTATTTAAGTAATTGTTTATATAGTTAAATACTTGAAGAACATCTTCCGGATCAGTAACATAGTTTAAACTATCACAAAATATCGTAATGACATCATAATTTTTTGGCAAATCTAAATCCCTCATATCTTGGCAATACCAATCAATATTTGGATTTCGACTTTCAGCTATTTCTAACATTTCAGCACTTAAATCAAGGCCACTAACATTACCAAAGTCTAAAAGTTTAGTAGTTAGCCTCCCAGTGCCACAACCAATATCTAAAATTTCATTATCATTACTTTTTAAAAAATGACCGACTATTTCTTTCCATTTGTCATATGGCTGATCATCAGTTAATAAGTCATAATAATTGCTCATACGATTGTATGCCATTAATTAGCAACCTCATCTAAAGTAATGAATGGTGGTGCATCTTTATATAATCTTTCTAAATTATAATAATCACGTTCTTCTCTATGGAAAACATGAACAACTACATCACCTAAGTCGATTAATATCCATCTTGCTTCGTTAAAACCTTCTAATCTTTTTACATTTATGTCATTAATTTCAGCTTCATCTTTAACATTTCTAGCGATAGCTTGAACTTGCTTATCACTATTACCATGACAAATAACAAAATAATCCGAAATGTCACTTATACCTTGCATATTAATTGCTATAATATCTTCAGCACGCTTATCATCACATGCTAATACACTTTGTTTCATTAATTCATTCGAGTTCATTTAACCATTCCTTTATTGTTCTGAATGCAAATTATAATAATTCAAACATTCAATAGTTTTTAAGTGTACAGTTTTATCTTTATTAATTAAATGTAAGACAGTACGTTTTGAAATTTCATAAACAGCTTTATCTAAGCTACGTTCTTTGAAAACGATATCTCTAATTTCTTCAACACCCGGTGTAGTTCTTTTAGGCTCGATATAATCAGCGATAAAAATAATTTTTTCAGTCTTGTTCATTTGAGCTCTACCTGTTGTATGACTATATATAGCATAATAAATTTCTTCATCATCTATATCATATAGATCTTTAAGACGAGCTGCAGCAACTGGTCCATGTAATATCTCTGATCCATAGCTTAATAAATCATGCCCTAAATCATATTGAGTCACACTTTGATATAAATCTGAAAGCTCTTCATATTTACATAAATCATGCAAAATACCTGCTAATTCAACTTTTTTAGAGTCACCATCAAAAATTTCTGCTATTTTTTTTCCTGTTTCTGCTACTCTAATTGAATGATTATATCTTTTTGAAGGCAAAGTTTCTTCTACTAACTTTACTGCTTTTTTAATTTTCATACAATCGTCCCCTTTTGATATATGTTTCAATTCTTGGTGTAACCAACATCTTTATAGATTGACGATTTTTAGATCGATTACGAATGTCTGTTGAACTTACATCTATTCTAGGTATGTGTAAAGCTAACATACCTTCATGAACATCTTGGGTATCGACTTCTCTATTAACAACTACAAAAGTTAACATATTTTTCAATTCCTCTATGTTTTTCCATTTATTCAAATTTTCATATTGATCGGAACCAATAACAAAATAAATTTGATAATTAGGATATTCACTTTGAAATTCTTTTATTGTATCAAATGTATAACTTGTTCCTTTTCTATCAAGTTCCCTTTTATCAACTACACCAAATTGTAAATCTTCAATCGCTAATTCTAACATATTTACACGTTCAGATTCTATAAGATAAGCATCATTATGTTCTTTAAGTGGAGACTGATAACTAGGTAAAAATATAAATTCATCTGGTTGAATAAAATGATATGATTCACTCGCGACTAACATATGACCAATGTGAATAGGGTTAAATTGGCCACCATATATCACTAATTTTTTCATAAAAATTAAGGCAGTTCTATTTTTTTGTTTTCGTTAGATTCTTTATATATAACAATGATATTTCCAATAAGTTGTACGAGTTCACCATTAGTCTGTTTTGCAAGAGTCGCCGCTATTTCTTTATGATCATCCATATTATTTTGTAAAATATGCACTTTAATTAATTCTCTTTTTTCTAATGCTTCTTTCACTTGTTCTATCATATTTTCATTTAATCCACCCTTACCTATTTGAAAAATCGGGTCTAAATGATGTGCTTCTTTTCTTAAATATCTCTTTTGTTTACCAGTTAACATAATTATCTCCTTTTTAATTCGTTTTTTACTTTATTTTTCATTTCTTCAATAACTGCTTCTTTGCCAGTCCATATTTTAAAGCTTTCAGCACCTTGATATACAAACATATCCAACCCATTGTATATTGCTAAACCTCTTTTTTCACAAGCTTGTAAAAAAGGTGTTTTATTTGGGATATAAATAATATCACATACTAAAGTATTTTTATTTATATTTTCTATTGGAATAATGAGTTCACTGCTACTTTCATTCATCCCAACAGGTGTTGTATTTATAATAATATCAAATGTATTTAGTATATCCTTAACGTCTGTTAAGCTCATAGCTTCTACATCTAGTTTCCAGTTATCAAACCTAGTTATACTACGATTAGCAACAGTAATTTTATTATTGGTAAATTTCATCATTTCTGACACAATGCCTTTACTAGCACCACCAGCACCGAGCACTAAAATATTATCTTTATCTATTGAGCCATGCTTGTCTATTAAGCCTTTAACAAAGCCAATACCATCAGTATTATAACCTATCCACTTATCATCTTTCACTAAAACTGTATTTACTGCTCCTATATGCTCTGCACTTGGAGATATTTCATCTAAATACGGAATAATTGATTCTTTATGTGGAATCGTAATATTAAAGCCATTTAATTCATTTTCTTTAATAATTTCTTTAATGTACTGAAAGTCTTGAGGTGATACGTCCAAAGCGCTATATTGATCATTTCTACCTAAAGCATTAAAATTAGCTACATGCATAATAGGTGAAAGAGAATGGCTTATAGGATGACCAATAACTCCAAATTTCATTTAAATCACCTCTTATAAAATTGATGTTCTCAATGTAACTTCCACTTCTTCAGGTGCAATTACATGTACTTCAGCACCAGCATCAACAGTCACAAATCCTAAACCAGAAATCATAATATCTTGTCTTTCAAATTCAGTTGTAACTTCAGTTTTCTTTAAACGGTCAAAATCAAAGTTTGTAGGATCATATGGTGGCTTTAGAATTTCACCAATTTGACGATTCCATAAATCATCAGCATTTGCTAACTTTGTTCTATGAATATTTAAATCATTAGAAACGAAACATGTTAAAGAACGTCTGCCACCACTTACATAATCCACTCTAACTAATCCACCTAAGAATAAACTTTGTTCTTCATTTAATTGATAAACTTTTGGTTTTATTTCTTTTTTAGGCATTACAACTTTTAACTCTTTGTCCGTTACATAATGTGTCATTTGATGACTTTGAATAATACCTGGTGTATCAAACATATAAGAGTCATCATCTAGAGGGATATCTATCATATCTAAAGTTGTTCCAGGGAAATGACTTGTTGTAATGACTTCTTTCTCACCAACACTTTTCTCAATTAATTTATTAATTAATGTTGATTTCCCGACATTGGTTGTACCTACAACGTAAACATCTTTACCGTCACGAACTTTTTCAATTATATCTAGTAAGTCATCAATTCCTTGATTTTTATATGCAGATATTAAAACTACTTCATCAGGATTTAAGCCGTAATCTTTTGCTCTACTTCTAAGCCATATTTCTACTCTTCTTTTATTAATTGCTTTAGGTAAAATATCCATTTTATTTGCTACTAGGACAACTTTTTTCTTACCTACTATATCTTTTAAACGATGTATCATTGATCCTTCTAAATCAAATACATCAACTACATTAACAATCAAACCATCTTCGTTATGGAGTGATTTCAGCATATTTAAAAAGTCTTCACTTGTTAAATCAACATCTTGAACTTCATTATAGTTTTTAAGTCTAAAACATCTTTTACAAATGACATCTTCTTTACTCAAACTAGATTGTGGAACATAACCTGCTTCTTTCGGATTATCAGATTGAAGTGTTGCACCACAACCAATACATTTAGCTATTTCTGTCAAATTTATTCCTCCCAATTAATTAAACCTTTTCTCTTGAAATAGTTTAGGAATCTTCTCTCAATTAAGCGATTGAATTTTGTAACTAAACCATCTGTTTTTTTCACTGGTACTACCATTATTGTATAAAGTCCATTTCTATTACCGCCAAAGACGTCAGTTAACATTTGATCACCTATCACAACGACTTCAGATTTATTAACGTCCATTAAATTCGAAGCTTGTCTAAATGCTTTACCTCTTGGTTTGCGTGCTTTGAAAATATAATCAATATTTAACGTCGATGAAAATGATGCGACACGTTCTTGATTATTATTTGATACAATCGTTACGGTAATATTTTGTTCTTTCATCTCTTCAAACCATGTTCGTACTTCATCAGTTGGATCTTTAACATCCCAACCAACTAAAGTATTATCTAAATCTGTAATGATTGCTTTTATATTTTTTGATTTTAAATGTTCAGGCTTAATATCAAAAATAGACTGAACATATTCATTTGGCAAAAAGTATTTAGTAAAAATTCCCATTATTACACCTCAATATTATTCTTATTTTAACATAAATTAAAAGGACATTCCTTTTAGTTGAATACAAAATAAAAGTGTTGCAAATCGAATTAGATTCGCAACACTAAATATTATTCAGTAATTTCACGGTCAGATTCTTTTTCAACATCTGTATTCGCAAAAATCACAAAACCAACAAGTGCTGTAGCAATGACAGCGATAGCCATTAATATTAACATGATACTGCCTCCTTATGCCACTCTATTTAATAATAATTTTACAATTTTACTGGAATTCACGCAAGCTACTTTTAAGAATTCTTCAAAAGTAACATCTGATTCTTTATCTGCTAAGTCTGAAACTGCTCTTGTAACAATGATAGGTACGTTAAATTGGTGACACGTTTGTGCTATAGCGCCAGCTTCCATTTCAACGACGCTTGATGTAGGAAAGTTAGATTTGATTTCTTTACGCTGTTCAAACGATCCAATAAAACTATCACCAGTTGCAACTTCTCCAACAATACCATTTAAGTTCAGATTCTCTATAGATGACTTCGCAAGAGATATCAATTCTTCTTTTGTTTCATAATATTCTGGCATACTTGGAACTTGTCCAAATTTATAACCAAATGCAGTCGCATTAACATCATGATAATAAACTTTATTACTGATGATTATATCTCCAATATTTAATTGATTGTCTACTGATCCAGCTGACCCCGTATTAATAACAAGTTCTGGATTGAATTCATCAATTAATAATGTAGCTGTAATAGCAGCATTGACTTTACCAATTCCACTTTGTGCAAGTATAATTTCTTTGCCCTCTAATTGGCCTCTATAAAAAATAACATGTGCTTTTTGGATTGTTTCTATATTTTCAATAGATGACTTTAAAATTTCAACTTCTTCTTCCATTGCTCCAATTATACCAATCATGCTTATCACTCCATCATTTTCATTCTTATTTATATTAACATAATTAGCATACTTTGAAACATGTTTTTAGTTATTCCATAAATCTTGTAATCCTTGTAATGATAATATGCCAGCAATTAATGTAGTTAAGACGGCAATGATACCAATTATAATCATCCAAGCTGGATGTTTATAATCACCAACAATACTTTTCTTTCTAGATGCTATAAGAATTGTTCCTAATGTGATTGGTAATATTAGTCCATTTAATGCTCCCGCAATGATTAGTAATTTTACTGGTTTACCTATTGTTAAGAAGACAATAGATGAAACGACAATAAATATAATTATAACTAAATTTCTATGATTTTTAATAGATGGATGTAATGATTGGATAAAAGTTGTACTTGTATATGCACAACCAATTACTGACGACAGTGCTGCTGCAAACAAAACAACTCCAAACACTTGTTTACCGACTGGACCAAGTACATGTTCAAATACTGACGCAGGCGGATTATCTGGATTTAAAGTAAAACCAGTTATTACTACACCAAGAACAGCTAAGAATAAAAATACGCGCATAACACCTGTTGTTAAGATTCCTGATATTGCTGCTCTATTAACAAATGGTATGTAATGTTTTCCAGTGATACCTGCTTCAAGTAATCTGTGTGCACCTGCAAATGTGATATAACCACCAACTGTTCCACCCACAAGTGTAATAATTGGTACAATCAGCTTATTTATATCGTCTGGTGCAACCATTTTTTGTGCTGCTTCAACTACTGGTGGTTTTGTTAAAACCATTACATATGCAACTATTGCGATCATCAGTACACCTAAAATTTGTGTAATAATATCTACAACTTTTTGTGCGTTTCTAACTATAAATATTAGAATTGCTAATACACCGGTAATTCCGGCACCTATTCTAACGTCTATCCCAAATATAGCATTTAAACCGAGTCCTGCACCAGCTACATTACCAATATTAAAAGCTAAGCCTCCTATAGCAATTAAAATAGCAATAACTGTTCCTAACCCTTTAAACACGTCATTCGCTATATCTTGCCCACCTTTACCAGCAACCGTGATCACGCGCCATATATTAATTTGAGCACCAATGTCAATTAATATGGATGCGAGAATAGCGAAGGCGAAACTCGCCATAAATTGTTCAGTGAATACTGCAGTCTGCGTTAAAAATGCTGGACCGATAGAAGAAGTAGCCATTAAGAAAACAGCACCCCATAAAATTCTTCTATGTTTATTTGTGTATTCAAACGGTTTGTTTAAATCCTCATACCCTTTATTCTGTTTCATAAATTGACCTCCTAGTTCATTGCACTAATTTGTATACTTTCAGATTTAAATTGATTCACAATTTCTTTAACAAAGTCTAGTGCATGTTGGCCATCGCCATGTACACAAATAGTGTCCGCTTCAATCGATATTTCATTGCCATTTATCGTTTTAACTTTAGATTCTTTAACCATTTTAATCACTTGTGCAACAGCCTTTTCAGTATCTTTAATGAGTGCACCTTCTTTTTTACGAGAAACAAGTTGCCCATTATCTTCATAAGCTCTATCAGCAAAAACTTCGCTTTTATAAGTTAATTTGTGCCTTTTACAAGATTCGATTAATTCACTATTTGACAAACCTACAAACAATAGCTGATCATCGAAGTCTTTTACTGCTTTAACAATTGCATCAGCTATCTCAGGATTTTTCGCACCCATTTGGTAAAGTGCACCATGAGGTTTAACATGATAAATCTTAGTATTATGAATTTTACAAAATCCTGACAACGCACCTAGTTGGTAGATCACTAAGTCGTATACTTCATTTGGTGTAACATCCATATTTCTACGACCAAATCCATTTAAATCTTGAAATCCTGGATGGGCACCAATGTGTATATTATGTTCAACAGCCTTTTTAACCGTTTCATTCATAACATGTTGGTCACCTGCATGAAATCCACAAGCTATATTTGCAGAAGTAATCAACGGTAAAATAAGTTCATCATTACCTAGTTTATAATTACCAAAACTTTCTCCTAAATCGCAATTCAAATCAACTTGTACCATGTAGCATTCTCCTTAAACAATTTTATGTTCATGTAAAAATTTAATCGTAATGTCATTTTTTATATATGGTTCATAGCTTAATACGCTATATAGAAAATCTAACGTAGTTGGAAAACCATCTATTACAGTTTCTTCTAAAGTACCTTTCATCTTCTCAATTGCTTCCAGTCTATCTGTTCCTTTAACCAATATTTTAGCAACTAAAGAATCATAATACGGTGGTATTAAATAATTATCATAAAGCATACTATCCACTCTCGTATTAAATCCATTTGGTAAATGTAATGCTTTTACTTTTCCAGCTGCAGGTCTAAATTCTTTTTCAGGATTCTCAGCATTTATTCTACACTCGATCACATGACCATCAAATCGAATATCTTCTTGACCAATTGTTAAGCGCTCGCCATTTGCCATTAATATTTGCTGTTTTATTAAATCTACACCGGTTAATAATTCCGTTACAGTATGTTCTACTTGGATACGCGTATTCATCTCTAAAAAGTAATATCCATCAGCCGTAAGTAAAAATTCAATTGTTCCTGCACTTTCATAATTACAGGCTTTAGCAGCTTTAACTGCATCATCATGGAGTGAAGTGCGTGTATGTTCATCAAGTGCTGCGCAAGGTGCTTCTTCAATTAGTTTTTGGTTTTTTCTTTGAATAGAACAATCTCTTTCACCTAAATGAATGACTTCACCATGACTACTCCCTAACACTTGTACTTCAACATGTCTTGCCTTATCAATAAATGTCTCAATATATACACGTTTGTCGCTAAAATATTTCTCGCCTTCTGATTGTGCCTCTTTAAAGCATTTTTCTAATTCAGATTCGTCATTAACAATTCTTATACCTTTACCTCCGCCACCACTAGCAGCTTTTATTACAAATGGATAATCAACTTCTAAAGCAACATTACGTGCTTCTTCAATCGTTTTAACTTCACCAATCGAACCAGGTATAATAGGAACATCAGCATGATACATTGTTTCTCGTGCTTTGATTTTATCTCCCATTAAATCCATTGTATTATAGCTTGGGCCAACGAAAATAATATTCTCTTCTTCTACTCTTTTTCTAAAAGTAGTCGATTCAGATAAGAAACCATATCCTGGATGAATAGCGTCAGCTTTGCTCATTTTACAAGCTTCTAATATTCGATCAATGTCTAAATAACTTTCGGCAGATTGATTTGGTCCAATACAAATAGCTTCGTCAGCAAGTTGAACATGCAAACTATTTTTATCGACTTCAGAATATATTGCAATTGTTGTAATGTTCATCATTCTACATGTTCTTATGATTCTAACAGCAATTTCTCCTCTGTTTGCTATTAATAAACGTTTAATCATTTCAATCCCCCTTTACTTTAATGTGATGATGATTTGTCCATATTCTACTGGATCTCCATGACTAATATGAATATCTTCAACAACTCCGTCATATTCACAAATAACTTCATTCAATACTTTCATAGATTCTATGTACCCTATTGTTTGACCTTTTTTAACTTCATCTCCAACTTTAACGAGTGGATTGCTTAATTGTTCTTCATCTTGTAAATAAAATGTTCCTAAGATTTCTGCATCAATAGTTGCATGATTATGTTGTTGTTTATTTTCCGAGATATTGTTATCCTCTTCACTTACTACAGTTTCAGGACTCGTTCCTTCAGATATCTTATTTTTTAAATCTAATTCTAATTCAATAGATTTGTCTTTATAATTCATATAAGAAACGTCATTTCTTTTCATTAATTTGATTACTTCTTCTATTTTTTTGATATTCACGCTTTATTCCCCTTTTATAAGTTTTGCAATTTTTTTAGATTTTGGTCTAATATTACTTAAATCTTTATATTTGTTTAATTTAATAGATTTTATGTCTTGATTCATTTGATGAATATAATCTTTGTAATCTTTTGTAGCTTCTTCTACAGAAACCCACTTAAATTCAATATGGTCATGTGCTTTTAATTGAGCAAGTTTTTCTCGACCTGCAAAACTAACTGTAGCAATTTTGGTATATCCCCCTATAGTTTGGCGATCATTTAAAAGTATAATAGGTTGCCCATTATTAGGTACTTGAACACTCCCTGGTGCGATTGGTTCAGATATAATATCAGCATTTTCTAAATGAACTAAATTTTTGTTACCATTTAATCTATACCCCATTCTGTCTGACATTTCAGAAATACTATATGTTTGATTTACTAGTAACTGATGAGATGCCGTATCAAATTGATCAAATTGAAGTCCTTTAACGATCGGAATTGTATGAGGTTCTTCTATACTTTTAATGTTAAAAGTATTGCCTATAATGTCATGATTTAGCGCTTTTTCATTGAAACAAAATACATCATTTCGTTTTAAAGTTCTACCTTTATATCCGCCTATTCCACTTCTCGTATGTGTGGAAGCGCTTTCTAAAATGTGTTTGATTTTTAATGATTTATGAAATGCCAAATAACCTCTTGCACCTGATTTAATTGTTTGTATTTTAAGAATTTGTCCCTTCTCAACATATACAGCAGTATTCACCGGAATTTGTTGTTCATCTAAAAATATCTCTGCATCTTGAGCTACAAAAGCAATTATATTTGAAGCATTAAATTGTAATACAGGTCCATTCATCGTGATTTCTAGAACTGCTCCATCATCATTATCAACTAATGCATTAGCTATATTATATAAATATTGACTCATAACTCCTGCTACAGAGAAGCCATCTTTTTCATATTTTGTTCTTCCAATATCTTGTACAGTTGTAAATAGACCTGGCTTTATACATTTCATTTCATTTCACCTACCAACTGACTATAATCAAATCGTCCTCTTTTAATTTCTAAATCAATTTTGTTAAATTCTTCTTCATCTATAGATTTAAATGAAATATAATCGCCTGCTTCATATAAAATCATAGGATTTCTCTCTAAATTAAATACATCAATTGGTGTACGACCAATAATTTGCCATCCGCCAGGAGACTCTTTTGGATATAAGCCAGTTTGATTATGAGCTATACCGACAGAACCTGATTTGATTTTACTTCTAGGCGTCTCTTTTCTTGGTGTATATATTTTTTTATTTAATCCACCTAAAAATGGAAATCCTGGTAAAAAACCTATTGCATATATTAAATATTTTTCTTCTGTATGTAATTTTATAACTTCTGCTTCAGTTATGTTTGCGTGTTCTGCTACAACATTTATGTCTGGACCATGTTGTTCCCCATAAACAACCGGTAAAGTAATTAATTTTTTAGATTTAACATTATTTTGTAAATTAAAATTAACGTTTTGCAGATTCAACTCTTTAATTAAAGTATCAAAAGAATATTGTTGTGCATCAAAGGCTACCATTAATGACCTATATGAAGATGTCACACTCAATATTGCTGGATGATTAACACCCTCGATATATAACGATATAGTTGAAATTTTTTCTCTTATCACAGAATCAATTTCATTCTTTTCATAAATCATAAAGTGCGTTTCGTTAATTTGCTGAATATCCAATATACCACCCCTTTAAACATTCTTTGTATAATATTCAGATTATTATAACTTTTTCACTTTATCATAATATCATGATTTCCGCATTAAAAAAAAGAGGCATAGACAAATTAATTGTCTATGCCTCTAGCTATTATAAGTTCTAGTCTATTTTTACAATTTTAACTTTCATTTCATTGCCATTTGGTAATGGGACGTTAACTTCGTCATTAATTTTTTTACCAATTAAAGCTTTAGCTATTGGAGATTCATTTGAAATTTTGCCTTCAAATGGGTCAGCTTCTGCAGAACCTACAATTTTATAACTTTCTTCATCATTACCTGGAATCTCAGTAAATGTTACAGTTCTACCAATTTGAATATCATTTTTTGAACCATTATCTTCAATAATTTGTGCATGACGAATCATGTTTTCGATTTTTTGAATTTCTTGTTCAATAAAACCTTGTTCATCTTTTGCAGCATCATACTCAGAGTTCTCAGATAAATCTCCGAAGCTACGCGCTACTTTTATTTTTTCAACGACTTCTGGTCGTTTAACTGTTTTTAATTCTTCTAACTCTTTTTCTAATTTGATATAGCCTTCCTGTGTCATAGGAAATTCTTTTTGTGTTTCCATTCTTCAATCTTCCTTTACTTTGTAATTATTTAAATATTTTTAACTAAGGATTGAATCTTTGTTGTCATGATATCAATAGCTACCTTATTACTACCACCTTCAGGGATGATGATATCCGCGTATTTCTTTGTTGGTTCTATAAACTGGATATGCATCGGTCTTACAACTGATAGGTATTGATCAATTACTGATTCCATAGTACGTCCTCTATCTTTAATATCTCTTGTTAGTCGGCGTAATATTCTCAAATCAGCATCAGTATCAACATAAATCTTAACATCCATTAAATCTCTTAAACCTTCGTTTTCTAAAGCAAATATACCTTCAAGTATTATAACATCTTTAGGTTCGAATCTAATCGTTTTATCACTTCGTGTATGATTTGAATAATCATACGTTGGCACTTCTATTGCATGTCCTTCTTTAAGGTTCTTTAAGTCATGCGTTAATCTTGCATTGTCGAAAGCAAATGGATGATCATAATTTGTCTTTAATCTATCGTCAAATGACATATGTGATTGATCTTTATAATAGTAATCTTGCGCAATTAATGCAACACTATATCCATCTAAGTTTTTCATAATTTCGGATGTTACAGAAGTTTTTCCTGAACCAGAACCCCCTGCAATACCTATAATTGTAGTCTTTCCCATCAAACGATTCCCTTTCTCATCATGTTATTTGGATAAATCGGGCTATCCACTTTTATTTGTACAATTTGTAGTGGATGTCTTGCCGCATCTAATTCTTCTCCATTTTCATCATAAATTTTATTTATGACTTGTGTGAAATTATCTATTTCAGGACCAAAAAACTCTATTTCTTGACCAGGTTTAAAATAATTTCTTTGTTGGATGGTAGCTATTTGTGATTCTGCGTCATAGTCTAACACTAATCCACAAAAATCAAAAGGTGTTTTTTTATTTGCTTCTTTTCCAAACATTTGTTCTTCAAATTGTGGAACACCTTCAAAGAATGCAGGAGCAGTATCTCTGTTCGCACATTTATCCAATTCAATTAACCATCTAGGATCAATTTTAAAGTTTTCAGGGTCTTCAGCGTAACGATCGATCACTTTTCGATATACTGATACGACTGTCGCAATGTAATGAATAGATTTCATACGACCTTCAATCTTTAATGAATCAATACCAATGTCCATCATTGTAGGGATAGATTCAATTAATTTCAAGTCTTTTGGACTCATTGCAAATGGTGTAATGTCTTTACCATCGAAATATGGCTCTAATTCGCCATCATTTTCTACTGAAATTAGATCATAATCCCATCTACAACTTTGGCAACATCCACCTCTGTTAGAGTCTCTTGCAGTCATATGATTACTTAATGTACATCTTCCAGAATAAGCAATACACATAGCTCCGTGAATAAAGGTTTCTATTTCTATATCAACTTTTTCTTTCATTTCTCGCATTTCTTCTGCACTTGTTTCACGCGCAAGTACTACTCTTTCAAGACCTTCTTCTTTCCAATACTGTACAGCACGGTAATTAGATAAAGATTGTTGTGTGCTCAAATGAATCTCTAGATTAGGGGCCACTCTTTTACATGTTTCTATAATAAGTGGATCAGCTACAATGATTCCATGTGCTCCAGTTTCATTTAAATTTTTTAAGTAGTCTTCTAGCCCTGGAATATTTTCATCATGAGCAAAGATATTAGTTGTGACGTATATCTTCGCTCCATATTTAGCAGCAAATTCTACACCTTCTTTAATTTCATCCATAGTGAAATTATCGGCGTTAGACCTTAATCCATATTCTTGACCACCTAAAAAGACTGCGTCTGCTCCGTAATGGACAGCAATTTTCAGTTTTTCTAAATTGCCTGCTGGTGCTAGTAATTCTGGTTTTTTTACTTTGGTCTTAAGACTAGCTCCAATAGGTTCTAAAACCTTCATTTTTATCATTCCTTTAATTTAACTTAATAAACAGTTTGTTTAAACATGAATCCTTGATCCATAGGACGATGATCTTTTTGAACTTCTTCAATTGGTTCGAGTAACATAAATTTTTCATCTTCATACAATTCAGGGTCTTCATTAAATAAATCAATGGCTTGTCTGTATTGTTCAGTCACAATATTAATATATTCTTCAGATTGAAGAACACCATCAATTTTAAAAGAGTCGATTTGAGCAGTTAACAAATCTTCTAAATCTTCTATTAAACAAATATCATTAGGACTCATAATATGTGTGCCATTACCATCTTCATAAATTGGATATTTATTACTTCTCTCTTCATCATATAAAAGCATATCTTTATTTTCATTTCTATTTTCAATTTTCATTACTTGATCTTGATACATAAAATAATTTCCAAGTAATTTTCTTTTTGATTGGAACATGCAAGTCATACCGTGGACTTGAACTTCAATTTCAACATTGCTTTTTTCTTTAATTTCTAATACTTCATCAATACTTAATTCACGAGCCAGAACAGCACGTGAAGAGCCTCTATCTCCCCAATAATTACATTGGAAGTGGTTCGTTACAATAGTTTCAGCACTCCAGTTTAATGGGATAGGATTTTCACGATGTTTCATTGACATAACAACGGCAGGATCGCCAAATATAATTCTATCTGCTTTCAATTCATGTAATAAGTCAATATAAGCTTCTAAATCTTTTATGTGCTCATTATGAAAAATACCATTTACAGCAACGTATGCTTTTTTGCCATGTGCATGAATCAATTTTATAGCTTCTCGAAGTTCAGGTTCTTTAAACTCACCAGCAAGTCTTAAGCCGAATTTTTCTTCACCTATGACAAATGCATCAGCACCTAACTCTATTAGTTTCTCGATATGTTGGACCGATTTAGGTGTCACTAATAATTCTGTCATTTCGTATTCTCCTTTTTAGAAATAGCCATACCATCACCTATGTTTATCAATGTAGTATTAAAGTCAGAACGATTCATTAACCATTGATTATATTGTTGAACTTTCTTAACCATTTGTTTAACATTTCTATTTCTAACAATATCTATATCACTAACAAATCCATGATATAAAATATTATCAGTGATGATAATGCCATCATCATTAAGAAAAGGTTCATATATTTCAAAGAATTTCTTTGACTGCGCTTTTGCAGCATCAATAAATATTAAATCAAACTTTTGATTATTCTGTAATAATTCGTATCCCACTGAAGCATCAGCAAATACAACTTGAACTTGTTCTTCAAAATCATATTGTTTAATATTTGTTAATGCTTGTTCATACATTTCTTCACTTCTCTCAATAGTCCAAACTTTAATATTAGGATGACATGAAGCAAAATGCATTGCGCTATAACCAATTGCTGTTCCTATTTCAAGAATATGACGTACATCTTTAATTCTAATCATTTGTTTAACAAATTCTGTTGATATTTTGTCCATTATTGGAACGTTATGCTCTGTAGCATATGCTCTTAGTTCATCTATATTTGATGAATCTTGAAAAAGCAATTGTTCGATATATTCTATATCTTTTTCCATGTTACAACTTCCTTACACTTGAATATAATAAAAAACCCAACTAGTGCTTTGACTAGTTAGTAATTTCAATCATACCATTAATATGTTTTCATAAACATTAGATATTTTACCATATTTCCAGATAAATAGTAAGTATAATTACAAAACAAGAACGCTTATAAATCTTACAATAGCGTTCTTGTTTTACATTTTACTATTTTTCTCTATTCTTTTCTTGTTCTTTTAATGTTTCCGCAAATAATATTTTGCCACTTTTCGTGATTGTATAATAATAATATTCTGTATCAGGTGGGTTAATTGTAGAACTTGCAGTTTCATCTGACACGTTACTAATTGGTCCAACTGGAAAACCTTTGTATTCATAGGTATTATATTTAGAATTATTTTTGTAATCTGCATCAGTTAAAGTTTCATTTGGTTCTTTTTTTGTTGCATAACGTACCGTTTCGTCTGAATTTAATGCAATTTGTGGATTATTTTCTATTCTATTCAAGAGTAAAGAAACATATCTAGATTTATCTGTAATTTTTTTCATTTCTAACTCAACTATTGATGACAATGTCAAATACTCATGGAAAGTAATTTTCTTTTCTTCATAATTTGCACGATATTTAAAACCGCCGTTGTCATTGTAAACTTTATATGTGCTATTATAAGTCTCTTTGAGCATAGCTTTCGTTAATTCATCAATTGATACATCATTATTTGAAAATTGATACGTAGATGGCGCTAAATAGCCTTCTAATGGATAACGGATATCTTTATTTAGTACTTCATCAGTAAGCATTTTAGGATATTTTTTCTGTAATTCTTTAATATAATCTTGATCACGCATTTTCTTCAGAAAGTTTTCACGAGTAATTGAAGTATTCTCCTCTATTATACCTGCAATAAGTTCAATATTAGAACCTTCCCTAATTTCAAATTGAACCGCCGTTTTTTGAAATACCTTTCCAGATTCTAAACTTTTAGCTATTTCTTTAGGTGACATAGAAGGTGAAAATTTATATTCTCCAGCTTGAAAACTCGAAATATTATTTAATTTTAAATAATATTTGAAAATAGTAGCATTTCTTATGATTTTCTTGTCAGATAGTTGATGGCTTAACGATTCAATGTTTGTATTTGGGTTCACATTAACGATTATTTGTTCATTGCTATCTGCATTTACTGGTCTCACATTTACTCCTACAACTATTAACCCAACAATAGTTATTAATAAAAATAATAAAAAGAGGATACTGATTATAGTTAAACTAATATACTTCGATAATAATCTAGCATCTTTATATATACTATTTTTTCCCATATGTAACTCCTTATGTAAATTAAATACCCCTAATGATTATATCACATTAGGGGTAAAGTGTACTATTACATATTAATTTTTAAGCTTCATCCATTTCAGTATTAACGATTTCTTCAATCATGTCCCACTCTTCGTCAGTTTCAACAGGTAATAATTTACCACCTTCACCGTCGTCATTAGCTTCATTAATCATAGGGATTAATTCGATTTCTTCTTCATCATCAGTGCCTTCTTCAGCTAAAATGATATATTCTTTCTTGAATTCAGGATGATAAAACTCTAAAACTTTACGATATAGAACTTCATTTTCATTTTCGTCGATTAAAGTTAATAATTCTTCCTCATTGTTGATTTCTAAATGTTCTTCATGGTTATGTTCAGTCATTATTCATTCTCCTCATCTTTATTTAATAGAATCTAAATATCCTTGTAAAATAAATACAGCGGCCATTTTATCTATAACTTTTTTTCTTTTTTTACGGGAAACATCTGCTTCTAATAATGTGCGTTCTGCTCCGACTGTGCTCAGTCTTTCATCCCACATCACCATTTTTAATTCTGGTCTTTCTTGTTCAAGTAAGTCCTTAAAATGAATTGATGCCTCACCACGGGGGCCAATAGAGTTATTCATATTTTTAGGCAATCCAATAATGACAGTATCAACATCATATTGATCTATTATTTTAATTAATTCATCAATTCCAAACTCTTCTTTTTCTTCGTTAATACGGAGCGTATCAATTCCTTGAGCTGTCCAACCCATCGCATCACTAACAGCTACACCAATTGTTTTACTTCCTACGTCTAAACCTATTATCCTATTTTTAAGCATTGAGTTCATTTTCTTGCTTTAAATAATTCGATACTAATTCTTCCATAATATCATCTCTATCTAAGCGTCTAATTTGATTTCTTGCTTCGTTATGTCTAGGAATATAAGCTGGGTCGCCAGACAGTAAGTATCCAACTATTTGGTTAACTGGATTATATCCTCGTTCTTCTAAAGTGCGATAAACATTTTGTAGTACTGTTTTGACATCTTCATTCGGAAAATCATCATAGTTAAACTTCATTGTTTTATCAAAATTATTCATCTATTTTTACACTCCCTAACTCCATTAACTTAGTATTGATTATATCATATTCTATTAACACTTAAAATTATAGAGTTTTAATGTAGTTTTTAACAAACTGTAAAGCTTCTGTTACTTTTGATGGATCTGTTCCGCCCCCCTGAGCCATGTCAGGACGACCGCCACCTTTACCATTAGTTATTTGAGCAGCTTCTCTAATAATATCTCCAGCTTTAACTTTATCTGTTAAGTCTTTCGGTACTGAAGATACTAATGAAACTTTTTCACCATTAACACTTGCTAATAATAATATAGTATCTTGCATTCTTGATTTATAATCATCCATTATTGATCTTAACACTTTAGCATTTTCCGCTTCTACTTGTACAGATAATACTTTAATACCGTTAATTTCTTCTACACTATCTTCAATATTACCTGATTTTAATTCAGTAATTGTTTTGTTTTTTTGTTGAAGCTCTTTATCTAAGTCTTTATTTTGTTGTTGTATTTGATCAATTTTTTCAATTGTTCTCGCTTGATCTTTAACTTTAACATGTTTCATTACATCTTTTAAAATTTCTTCTGTAGCTTTTAATGTTTCATAAGCTTTTTTACCAGTAACTGCTTCAATTCTTCTTACACCTGCACCAGTACCTGATTCTGAAAGAATTTTAAATAAACCAATTTCGCTAGTATTTCTAACATGTATACCACCACAAAGTTCGATTGAATAAGATGACATTTCAACAACTCTAACTACATCTCCATACTTTTCACCAAATAGAGCCATTGCACCTTTATCTTTAGCTTGCTCAATTGGCATTTCTTGAATTGAAACGGGAATATTTTCCCATATTTTTTCATTAACAATTTGTTCGATGGTTTCAAGCTCTTCTGCTGTTACTTGTCCAAAATGTGAGAAGTCAAAACGAAGTCTTTCACTTTCAACTAATGAACCAGCTTGATTTACATGTGAACCTAGCACTTCTTTTAATGCTGCATGCAATAAATGCGTTGCTGAATGGTTTTTAACGATTGATTTACGAGCTACCTTATTAACAACCGCTTCAACTGTTTTACCAATTTGCACTTGTCCAAATGTAATACGTCCAGCATGTAAGTTTTGACCATTTGGAGCTTTAATAACTTCTGTTACTTCAATTTCAAACTCGTCATGTCTAATAACACCTTTATCTGCTACTTGTCCACCAGAAACAGCATAGAATGGTGTTTCTTTTAAAATGAACTGGATATCTTCTCCACTTTCAGCATGATCGACTAATTGTCCGTTTAAAATAATATCAGTAATTTCTGATTGAATTTCTGATTGTTCATATCCAACAAACTTGCTTGGCGTCGTAATTTTACCTAAAACTTCATTTTGAACTTGCATGGATTGAGTTTTTTGACGTGCTGCTCTTGCTCTTTCACGTTGTTGACGCATTTCATCTTCAAATCCATCATTATCAATTGTGATACCTTCCTGAGCTGTAATTTCTTCAGTAAGTTCAATTGGGAAACCATAAGTGTCGTATAGTTTAAATGCATCTGAACCTGAAAGTATATTATCTTTTTGTTTTGCTGAATTCATCATTGTATTTAGAATTGCTAATCCATCTTCTAGTGTTTCGTGGAAACGATCTTCTTCAGATTTAACAACTTTTTTAATGAAATCACTTTGTGCTTTTACATTTGGATAATAAGGTTCCATAATTTCTGCAACTATATCTACTAATTTATATAAAAATGGCTCATTAACATTAAGTGTTTGACTAAAACGTACTGCTCTTCTTAGTAATCTTCTTAATACATATCCTCTACCTTCATTTGCAGGTAAAGCACCATCTCCGATAGCAAAGCTTATTGTTCTAATGTGATCGGCTATAACTTTAAACGCAATATCTTGTTCTTTAGATTGTAAATATTTCACTCCACTAACTGCTTCAACTTGTTCAATAATTGGAATAAATAAATCTGTATCATAATTTGTTGGTACATCTTGTGCAATTGAAGTCATACGTTCTAGACCCATACCAGTATCAATATTTTGATTTGGTAATGGTGTATACGTATGGTCAGCATTATGATTGAATTCACTAAATACTAAGTTCCATACTTCAAGATAACGTTCGTTCTCTCCACCTGGATACATTTCTTCAGCTGGATCTTCCTTGCCGTATGTTTCGCCTCGGTCATAGAAAATTTCTGTATTTGGTCCAGATGGTCCTTCACCTATATCCCAGAAGTTACCTTCTATTCTTATAATTCTGCTTTCCTCTAAACCAATCACTTCATGCCATAAATCATATGCTTCAGTATCTTCTGGATGAATGGTTACATATAATTTTCCAGGATCCATAGCCATCCATTTATCACTTGTTAAGAATTCCCATGCATATTCGATAGCTTCTTTTTTGAAGTAATCGCCAATTGAAAAATTACCTAACATTTCAAAGAAAGTATGGTGTCTTGCTGTAAAACCAACATTCTCAATATCATTTGTTCTGATTGCTTTTTGTGCATTAACTATTTTTGGATTTTTGGGTACTTCTCTACCATCAAAATATTTTTTTAATGTAGCAACACCTGAGTTAATCCATAATAAAGTATCATCATCAATTGGCACTAAAGGTGCTGAAGGTTCTACCATATGTCCTTTTTCAACGAAAAAGTCTATATACATTTGTCTAATTTCACTTGCTTTTAAATTTTTCATTATATTCACTCCTCAAATAAAATAAAAAACGCCCATCCCTCGTAAAAGGGACGAACGTATCGCGGTACCACCCTAGTTATGACAAAATGTCATCACTTTAAGTTTATTCAATTTCTATAAAAGAAGTAGCGTTCAATATATATTGTCATGTTTCGCACCAACCAACATGTCTCTTGTAGCAATATATGATTTACTCGGCTTCTTTATTAGTATTCTATTAGATTATAAGCACTGCGTTTTTAGATGTCAATTATTTCATAAAATCATATGGTGTTTTATCTTTCATATTAATCATCGGATCAATTTCATACATAGTCTCTTCAGTTAAAATCAAATTTTTCATTTGTATAGGCTCGTTTGTATTTTCATTATCTTTGTCATCTTGAAAATACATTTTTAATTTAGTATCGAATGAAGTCATCCGACCATGCCCTAGTGTTTGTATACCTTGGTTAAATGCTTTCTCTTCACCACAAATAACTAATGATTGTTTAGCACGTGTAAGTCCTGTGTATAAAATGTTCTTCTGCAACATTCTAAAGTATTGTCTGACGATAGGCATAATAACAATTGGAAATTCAGAACCTTGTGATTTGTGTATAGAACAACAGTAAGCATGCGTTATTTCTGATAAATCTTGTTTAGTATAAGTAATTTCATTTCCTTCATAATCTACAATTACGACATCTTTACCAAGTGCGTTTTCTTCTGCTTTATACACACCGATGACAACACCTATATCACCATTAAACACATTGTCATCTGGACGATTTATAAGTTGTAACACTTTATCATTTTCTCTATATTCAATATCACCATACTCTAAATACCTAGTCGATTCATCTTTAGGATTCAGTATATCCTGTAACAGCTCGTTTAATTTATTAATACCAGCTGGGCCACGATAAATTGGCGCTAACACTTGAATATCTTGCATATTATAGCCTTTGTTGACTGCACCTTGTACAACTTTTTCTACGACTGTTGCAATTTGATTACTGCTACATGGAATAAATGATCGATCATGATGTTTCTCATTAATTGAAACTGTCATACCATTTTTAATTTTATGAGCTAAATCAATAATTGAAGACCCTTCTTGTTGTCTATATACCTCAGTTAAATTAACTCTTGGTATTACTTCAGAATCAATCAAATCTTTAAATATTTGGCCAGGACCAACTGAAGGTAATTGATCTTCATCTCCAACGAAAATAATTTGAGCATAATCAGGTACTGCTCTTAAAAATTGATACATTAACCAAGTATCTACCATAGACATTTCATCCAATATAATTAAATGTGCATGTATATCATTATCTAGTACATCATCAGGCTGAGTATCTTTGCTCCACCCTATTAATCTGTGAATCGTCATAGCCTCTAAATCAGTTGATTCACTAAGCCTTTTAGCTGCACGTCCAGTTGGGGCAGCTAATACTATTGGAAAATCAGATCCTTCTTGATAATCGTCATAATTTAAACTCACACCGTGAATTTCAGAATATAATTCACATATTCCTCTTATAACGGTTGTTTTACCAGTACCAGGACCTCCAGTTAATAGCATCATTTTATTGTTAATTGCAGTTTCTAATGCTAATTTTTGTCCATCCGCATATGATACATCATTCATTTCTTCTATTTGCCCAATATGTAGTTGTAAATCACTTTTTTCAATGTCTTTCAATTCATCTTGATGTTGATATAGGCGATGTATAATTTGAACACTTTTAGCTTCCGAATAATATAAAGAAGGTAAAAAGCAGTTATTATCTTCGATTATAAGCTTTTTATCTTCATTCATTTCAATTATCACGCCATTTAATTGATCTTTATTTACCACTTCTGATTGATTATGATTTAACAGTTCGTATGCACCATTTATGAGAATATCTATCGGTAAATACGTATGACCATTTTGTAAGGACTGTTGATCTAAGAAATAGCTTAATCCAGCAATAAGTCGATCATGATGGTCTTTAGATATACCAACTTGTTCAGCAATTTGATCAGCTCTTTGGAAACCTATACCATTTATATCCATAACTAATCTATAAGGTGTTTGTTTAAGAACATTCAGTGTTTCTTCTTTATAGACTTGATATATAGACATTGCTAATTTAGGACCAAATCCAAGTTCATTAAGTTTAATCATAATGCGTTCTATAGCTTGATTTTCTCGTATAGATGCTGCAATCGTATCTCTTTTTTGTTTATTAAGCTTTGGTATTTCTTTCAATACATCTGGTTCATCAATAATTTTTTGAAGTGCATCTTCACCTAGTTTATCAACTATTGTTTCAGCAGTCTTTTTGCCTATACCTTTAAATAAATCACTAGATAAATAATGGATTACACCTTGTTTAGTTTGAGGTAGTTCTTTTTCAAAAGTTTCTGCTTGTAATTGCTTACCATATTTTGGATGGTTTGTAACTTTACCTTTAAAAAGATATGTTTCTCCTTCAACAATTTGAGGAAGATAACCAACAATTGTGACTTCTTGGTCAAAATCTTCATTTGAGTCCATCACATCTACTTTTATAACGGTATAGTAGTTATCACTATTTTGAAATAAGATTCGAATAACTTCACCTTTTACATGTGAAAGATCAAATAAAGATAAGTTTTCCAATGTTAGTCCTCCTCTTCTTGTAATTGTTCAAACATATTTATCGCATGACCACTTAGTAAATGATCTGGCTGAATGTTGACTGCTTTTCTAAAATAAATCAATGCTTCTTCTGGATCTTCATTTTTCATATACTTAGCTAATCCTAAATTGTATAATGCATCAACATGATTAGGGTCTTTTTCAAGTACATTTTCTAATTGTGAAATTGCTTCTTCAAACATTTCCAATTGGCAAAGTGTTAAACCATATTGAAAACCTATTTCTACATCATCAGAATTCAATTCATTTGCTCTCATAACGTAAGGCAATGCTTCAGTATGCGCACCTAACTCATTAAAACACATACCTAACATAAAGTTAGTATCAGAGTCATTTAACCCTTTTTGTATAGCAAATTGATATAGTTTAATCGCTTCGTCAAACCTTTGTTGATTGTAATATAAATTTGCAAGACTATAATATGCTCCACCGTGCTCTTCATTTACTGTTATTGCCTTTTGGAAGAACTTCTCTGCCTTTTCAAGTTCATCCGCTTCTGACAAAATAGTACCTGCATTAATATAATTTGTTACTTCATTTGGATTCTCTTCAATATTTTCAAATAAAAATTTGAGTGCTTGATCAAATTTTTTATTTTCTATTAATTTTACGATTTCATTTTCACTATGCATGATTTAACTCCTTTAAATATCATTAATTGTAATTATAACAAAAATAAATAGAGGTGCATCAGAAAAGATAGCACCTCTATGAATTTATACCATATAATCTAATTGTTTTTCAGTTTTGTAAACTTCATCAATAGTTGCGCCACCTAGACAAACTTCGCCATCATAAAGTACAACTGCTTGGCCGGGCGTGATTGCACGGACAGGTTGATCAAATGTCACTTTAATTTGATTGTCAGAAATTTTTTCAACTGTAACGTCTGTATCTTTTTGTCTATATCTAAATTTAGCTGAGCATTTCACAGGTTGTGAGAAATCTATGTCATTAACAAATGATATATCAGATGCAATTAAGTAATTACTATATAAAGCATCATGATGAAAACCTTGTTCTACATATAGAATATTTTCTTTTAAGTTTTTGCCAACTACAAACCAAGGATCACCGTCTCCGCCAATACCGAGTCCATGTCTTTGTCCAATAGTGTAATACATTAAACCTGTATGTTCACCCATATCAACACCATCTAAAGTTTGCATTTTACCATTTTGTGCAGGTAAATATTGAGATAGAAATGTTTTAAAGTTTTTTTCACCTATAAAACAAATACCAGTTGAATCTTTTTTCTTAGCAGTTGCTAAATTTTGTTCTTCTGCTATTCTTCTTACTTCACTTTTTTCTAATTCGCCAATTGGAAACATTACTTTAGATAATTGTTCTTCAGTAAGTTGATTTAAGAAATACGTTTGATCTTTATTATTATCTACTCCACGCAACATTTCTACTTTATCACCTTCACGATTTACTCGTGCATAGTGTCCTGTCGCTACGTAGTCAGCACCTAATTTCAAAGCATGATTTAAAAATGCTTTGAATTTAATTTCTTTATTACACATAACATCCGGATTAGGCGTTCTTCCTTTTTTATACTCATCTAAGAAATACGTGAATACTTTATCCCAATATTCTTGTTCAAAGTTCACCGCATAATATGGTATATCTAATTGGTTACAGACTTCTATTACATCGTTATAATCTTCAGTTGCTGTACATACACCATTTTCATCTGTATCGTCCCAGTTTTTCATAAATATTCCTACAACATCATAACCTTGTTCTTTCAATATATGTGCTGTTACAGAACTATCTACGCCCCCGCTCATTCCTACGACTACACGGGTAGATTGATTATTCATTTTCTTCCTCCTTAAATTGATTATATATTTTCATAATTGCATTTACGATATAGTTAATTTCTTCTTCTGTTGTTAATGAGCTAAAGCTAAATCTAACTGATTGCTTCACTCTTTCGTCCTCACCATACATAGCCTCTAATACATGTGAAGGTAAAGTTGATCCCGCTGTACAAGCTGAACCACTTGAAACGTATATATTAGACATGTCTAATAAAGTAAGCATCGTTTCAACTTCGATAAATGGAAAGTACAAATTCGTAATATGACCTGTTGTTTCAACCATGCTACCATTTAATTCAAATGGTATTGCTCGTTGCTGTAAGCCGACTATTAATTTTTCTTTTAAGTTCATTAAGTGAATATTATTCTCATCCATATGTTCATATGCATCCGTTAAAGCTGTTGCCATTCCACAAATATATGGAACATTTTCAGTACCAGCTCTTCTCTTAAGTTCTTGTTCTCCACCATGAATAAAGGTATCTAGCTGTAATCCTTTTTTTACTAATAGTGCGCCGATTCCTTTAGGACCACCAAATTTGTGTGCCGTAACACTTAACAAATCTATAGGCATTTCATCAAATTCAATTGGCATATGACCTATTGCTTGAACTGCATCAACATGAAAGGTAATATGACGCTCTTCCAAAATTTCAGCTATTTCATATAACGGTTGTACAGTACCAACCTCGTTGTTTACTAACATAATAGAAACTAATGTCGTTTCAGAAGTAATCGTTTGTTTTAATTCTTCTAAATCTATACTTCCTTCAGCATTCACATTTATATATGAAACATCAAAGCCATCACGTTCAAGTTCTTCAAAAACATGTAATACAGAATGATGCTCTATTCTACTCGTTATAATATGGTTGCCCAAATGTTTTCTTTTTTTCGCGATTCCTTTAATTGCTGTATTATTAGACTCTGTTGCACCGCTTGTAAAGATAACTTCATTTGGAGTAGCACCTAATATCGATGCAATTTCTCTTCTAGCTTGATCTAAATACTTCCTTCCATCTCTTCCAATAGAATGAATTGACGATGGATTGCCATAGTGTTCAGATAGTATTTCTGTTATTTTCTCTGTAACAATCGGTTTAACTGGAGTAGTTGCTGCATAATCTGCATATACTTTCATGTTGAACGTCCTTTCTTAGTTTTCAATGTACCTATTCTAGCACCAATTTAAGAAAATGACTAGAACTCTGTTTCTCTATTTCTTTCGTCGGTATATTGCTCTAATTCATTTAATTGATTTTTAATAGAATCAGCATTTAATGGATTCTCAATTTTAAGATTTTCATGTACCAAATCTAGATTCTTTATTGTCCAAATTTGATCTTTAAGCTTTTCTTTAAAATATTTATCATGTGAAATGATAAGTGTTGATCCTTGAAAAGATTGAATTAATTGTATGATTTTTTCTTGCATTTCAATATCAAAATAGTTAGTTGGCTCATCTAATATGAGTATATGTGGATTTGAAAAATACAATTTAACAAACTGTATTCTACATTTTTCACCCATAGATAAATTGGCAACAACATCATTAATTCTATTTTCATTAAAATAAAAATTCGCTAAAATTGTTCTTGCTTCCGCTTCTTTCATTTCTTGAATAGACATTATTTCTTCTAACACAGTATTTTTCATATTTAAGTTATTAAAATCTTGTGAAAAATAACCTATTTCTAATTCAGGATGTACGATTACTTCTCCCTCATCAGGTGTCAGTTGACCTAGTATCAACTTGATCAAAGTAGATTTACCTGAGCCATTTTGACCTTCAATGATAACATTTTGATTTCGCTTAATATGAAAAGAGACATCATTAAAAATAGGCTTTTCATTATATGAAAATGTCACATTTTCAAATTTAACTAAATAATGAGATTTGAAGGCGTGATGTTGCATTGAAAATGTTTTTCCTTCCTCTTCAGGATCTGATAAATTGGTTTGTTCAAGTTTTTTATTCATTTGATATTCTTTCGATTTAAACTTTTTCGCAAGCTTGCTAAGTTGTTTTTGTTGATAAGGATTTCTTACTGAAGCTTTTTGTGAAGCTTTTTGATACCATTCTTTATATTTTTTAATTGTTTCTTCAATTGCTCGTTGCTCTTTTTCTTGTTTTTCGTATTGTAGCTTAATCGTTTTATATTCTAAATCTTTTTGTTGCTTGTAATTGTCATACTGACCTGAGTATTTTGTTGCACCACTACTACTCAGTTCCAAAATTGCGTCTGGTGTTTCATTTAAAAAAGTCTTATCGTGAGAAACAAATAATATTGCACGTTTTTCTTGTTTAAATGCATTAGTTAACCATACTTTCATTTCTTCATCCATATGGTTAGTTGGTTCATCAATTAATAATAATCGTGCTTTATCTAATTTAACTTTCAAAAACGAAACTTTTGTTTGCTCACCACCACTTAAAGTAGAAATTAATTGATCAAAGTGCCTTTCTGTTAATCCTAACTTTTTTCCTTCAATTATAATGTTTTGCTCAATTTCGTAACCGTCTAATTCAATATATCTATTTATATTATCCAAATCACTTAGATTTTCTCTTAACGATGATAATTGTGGATAAGTTAACATAATATACTCCATGACATTTAAAGTTCCATATTTAGTTAAATCTTGTTCCATCATTGCTGTTTCAATATTTTCTTTATGATGGATTTTATTTAAAAGTGTAGATTTTCCGATACCATTTATGCCGACTATTGCCAAATGTTCATTTTCTTCAATAATAAATGTTAGTGAAGGTATGAGCAGTTTATTGTCAATCTCTAAAGACTTTTTTTCAAATAAAAATAGCATAATGTTGCCTCCTTATTCCATGCATTACACAGTAAGACACACCATTACACTATTTTAAAATATAATGGTAGCATCAAAATGTAGACATATTTATC
This sequence comes from Mammaliicoccus sp. G-M28, assembly GCF_022386595.1. Taxonomy (NCBI): domain Bacteria; kingdom Bacillati; phylum Bacillota; class Bacilli; order Caryophanales; family Staphylococcaceae; genus Mammaliicoccus; species Mammaliicoccus sp. G-M28. Next base: position 146,859 of record NZ_JAJNIF010000003.1, on the reverse strand, counting down.
CAATCATCATTGTGTAACACAATGGTATTTTTACGTTTTAACATGACGTCGTAAAAATTATTGGATATCCATGCCTATTATTGATGCCACCTCTCTTTAAATTTGGGTTTATTATAACTATAACTATGAAAATAGTCAACTTTTGTTGAGCAGTTAAATAGTGCAACAAGATTACGCTTGATATACTTGCCAATATACAATTAAGTAAGGAGAGTCATATAAATGAAATCTAATTTCCCAGTCTCTGCATTGAACCTTGTCCCATTAAGAAAGGGAGAAACAGAGCAAGACGCTATTAAAAACATGGTCACATTAGCACAAAATGTAGAGAAGTTAGGCTATGAAAGATACTGGATTGCTGAGCATCATAATGCACCTAACCTTGTAAGTTCAGCTACAGCTTTACTCATTCAACATACTTTAGAACATACTGATACAATACAAGTTGGTTCAGGTGGAATAATGCTACCAAATCATGCACCACTCGTTGTAGCAGAACAATTTGGCACAATGGCAACGATGTTTCCTGAAAGATTAAATTTAGGATTAGGACGAGCACCTGGTACTGATATGATGACAGCCTCAGCATTGAGACGTGACTCACATAAAGGTGTTTATACTTTTGGAGATGACATTAAACAATTACTACAATATTTTGGTCCAGAAGAAAATCAATCTTATGTTAGATCTTATCCAGGTGTAGATACAAACATACCCATTTATGTACTAGGATCTTCAACTGACTCTGCTCATTTAGCAGCGCGTTTAGGATTACCTTACGTTTTCGCAGCTCACTTTGCGCCAGAGCAAATGTCACAAGCTATAGAAATATATAGAGATTTATTTGAACCATCAGATTATTTAGACAAACCTTATGTAACAATTTGTTTAAATGTTATTATAGGAGAAACAGATGAAGAAGCAACATTCCTTTCATCAACAATGCATTTAATGTTTTTAGGAATTGTTAGAAATTCACGTTTACCTTTACAACCACCAACAGACCAATTAGAAAATATATGGTCACCACAAGAACAATACATGTCACAATCTAAGACAAACACTTCGTTTATTGGTAGTGAAGAAACAGTTAAACAACAATTTTTAGACTTCCAAGAAAAATATAACGTAGATGAAATAATGGCAGTTAGTTATATTTATGATTTAGATAAACAATATAAATCATTTGAATCATTCAAAAATATCGTTGATGATGTATATGGAGAATAATTAAGAGTAGACAAATTAAAAGAGTCCGGGGCCACAAAGCCCTGGACTCTTTTAATTTATTTCAAGTTACTATTTATGAATTCCTGAATACTACTATTAAATAATACACCACTATTATGACTATCTGGAACGCCACCATAATGTAGTCCAATTACTTGATTATGAGCATTAAATATTGGAGATCCTGAGTTACCACCATATGTACTTAAGTCATATGTTAAGTCACTACCTGAAGCAGACAATACATTACCTTTACTTTCCCATAATGTTGCGATTGGTTTATCTCCAGGATAACCTGTTACTGTAATGTCATCGCCTTTTTGAACAGTTGATGTGTTAGCTAATGTGGCTGGTTGTACCGCATCACCTATAGATTGTCCTTCACTATTTTTACCAACTGTTACGACAGCTAAATCTTCTCCACCTGGTGCTGTTTTATAATCAGTTGCTGTAAATGTTCCAGCTGGGTAATTTCCATTTCCATTTGCTGCTGGAGAAAATTTTAATACTGAAGCATCTCCATTTGTAGCATTTACAACGTGCTTATTTGTCAATACAGTATTTTTACCGATTACAACTCCAGAGGCTATCGATGTTCCACCAATTTCAGTAAAAGCAATTGATTGATAATGTGCTGATGTTGTATTAGTTATTTGTTCACGATCATTTTTAGGTAATATGACTCTTGATGAAGGATCATCCGTTTTGGCATTTGCTTCTAAAGGTAATCCTACAAAACTTAATAATAAAACTGCAACTACGGTTAATATGTAAGCTTTAATATTTTTCATATAATCTCCCCTTTTTTGTAGTGTACAACTATCTTAATATGAATATTAAATCAAAGGAGAAAATTACACTACTTAACCAAATTTCATGCCTAACTGTCATTACAATTCTTTTTAAAGTACAGTTAGGCATGAAATTAAAACAGTTAGGAATTTTTTCCATAAAAAAAGTAGAAATTCAAAGGAAACTGAATTTCTACTTTTTTATATCCCTTTCTGGTATTATTCTGCATACTGTACCAGATTTAATTGTTAAATGATTATATATAGAACATATACCCTTCTAATTCATCTTGATTTGTATAGTTTGCTAAATATTCTAAAGTTGTATTGTCTAATACTTCTTTAACAGCATCACGAATACGAATCCACAATTGTTGTTGTGCTGGTGGTTCATCTTCTATACCTTCAACTGGTGTAATTGGTCCTTCTAACAATCTAATCACATCACCAGCTGTTATATCTGATGGTGCTTTTTGTAATTGATAGCCCCCTTTGGCACCTCTTACACTTTTAATAAGACCAGCATTACGTAATGGTCCTACTAATTGTTCTAAATATAAATCACTTAAATCATTTTCTTCTGCGATAGACTTTAACGATGTACATCCTTGACCGTAACGCTTAGTCAACGATATCATAAGTGTTAAGCCATATCGGCCTTTAGTTGATATTTTCATGTACTACACCTCTTATTTTCTTTAAAAAATATTGTTAACTTATTTTATCATTTTTTATACAATTTGAGTAATTAGAAAGGTTGATCACAAATGAAAAACGAACCATTAGCATATAGAATGCGTCCTAAAACGATCGACGATGTTATAAGTCAAGAGCATTTAGTAGGTCCTAAAGCCATTATTAGAAGAATGGTCACTACTAAAAGATTAACTTCTATGATTTTTTATGGACCTCCAGGTATTGGTAAAACAAGTATTGCTCAAGCTATAGCTGGCAGTACTCAATATAAATTCAGACAACTAAACGCCGTTACTAATACGAAAAAAGATATGCAATTAGTAGTTGAAGAAGCGAAAATGTCTGGTCAAGTCATCCTTTTATTAGATGAAATTCACAGACTTGATAAGGCGAAACAAGATTTTCTCTTACCTCATTTAGAGTCTGGCAAAATCGTTCTTATTGGGGCAACAACATCAAATCCCTATCACGCCATAAATCCAGCAATAAGAAGTAGAACGCAAATCTTTGAACTTTTCCCATTAGAAGAATCTGATATTGTGATTGCTTTAAATAGAGCTTTGGAAGATGCAGAAAACGGTTTGGCAACATATGCACCCGAAGTAGATGATGATGCTATTCAGTATTTTGCAAAAGCTAGTTATGGGGATGTTAGAAGTGCTTTAAATGCATTAGAACTAGCTGTATTAAGTGCTGAAATACTCGATGAAAAGCGTCATGTTACAATTGAAGATGCTCAAGTGTGCATTCAAAAAAATGCTTTTCAACATGATAAGGATGGCGACCAACATTATGACGTTATGAGTGCATTCCAAAAATCAATAAGAGGTAGCGATGTTGATGCTGCTTTACATTATTTAGCTAGACTAATTGAAGCAGGCGATTTACCTACCATTGCAAGACGTTTACTTGTTATTAGTTATGAAGATATTGGCTTAGCTTCACCAGGTGCAGCTGCAAGAACGTTATCTGCTATTGAGGCAAGTGAACGTCTAGGCTTTCCAGAAGCACGTATACCACTTAGTCAAGCTGTAATCGAATTATGTTTATCTCCTAAATCGAACTCAGCGATTGTATCTATAGACGAAGCTTTATCTGATATTAGAAATGGCAAAGCTGGTTTAGTTCCTAAACATTTAAAAGATGGACATTATCAAGGCGCTAAAGAATTAGGAAATGCCATTGGATATAAATATCCACATAACTATGAAAATAGTTATGTGGAACAACAATATTTACCTGACACCCTAAAAAACAAGCAATATTATCATCCTAAACTAACATCCAAATCTGAACAAAAATTTGCTGAAATATATAAAAACTTAAAAAAATGAGGCTGGATATGTCCAGTCTCATTTTTATTTCAAAGTCTTTATTATTTATCTTTGACTCTTTTTACTGGTATATCTTTTAATATATTATTAACGACATAACTCGCACAAATTAAACCTACAACACTAGGCACAAACGCATTTGATGATGGAGGCATTTGAGCTTTTCTCACTTTTGCATTTTTATCTCTAACAACTTCTTTAACATCTTCACGAATCATAATTGGACTTTCATCACTAAAGACTACTTTAATTCCTTTATGAATTCCCATCTTTCTTAATTTAAGACGTATAATTTTCGCCATTGGATCAGTATGTGTTTTAGAGATATCTGCGATTTCAAATTTAGTTGGATCTGTCTTATTAGCAGCACCCATACTTGAAATAACGTCTATACCTCTTTCTAAACATTCTTTCATTAAGTGAACTTTATACATAATAGTATCACTTGCATCTACAAAATAATCAATATCATACTCATTGAATAACGCTTCATATGTTTCTTCTGTATAAAACATGTGGAGTGACGTTACTTTACAGTCAGGATTGATTAATTTGATACGCTCTTCCATTAAATCAACTTTAGATTGGCCAATTGTAGTTGTTAAAGCATGTAATTGTCTATTTACATTTGTTATGTCTACATCGTCTTTGTCTATTAATATTATATGTCCGATATTTGTTCTAGCTAATGCTTCGGCTGCAAATGATCCTACGCCGCCAACACCAAGTACAACAACTGTTTTACTTTTCAGTAGGTCTAAACCTTCTTTTCCTACAGCTAATTCATTTCTTGAAAATTGATGTTTCATAGTTTAATTAACTCCTTTACACAAAAATACGCAAGACATAAAGTCTTGCGTACCGATAGAATCCAATTGTGCCGTAATATTAAGTGCTCGATCATTTTGGCCTGCTATATACAGGTGGGTGCCCTGTTTCTTATTTTGCATGTCCTCCTTACGAGGCGTATGCGCTATTAAGAAAACCAATTAAGCTCCCTTGATCAAAAGTGTTAGGTCAAAATATAAAAAGCTTATTACGAACACTTCAGATGACTACCTTATAAATTTATTTTATCATAATTCTTCTAAATAACAAGTATTTAAACTTTTAATTATTTTTCATCTAAATCAAGTTGCAAATGTAATTCATGTAACTGACTATCAGATACTTTACTTGGTGCATCTGTTAATAAACATGAAGCACTTGCAGTCTTAGGAAATGCAATTGTATCTCTTAAGTTTGTTCTGCCTGATAAAAGCATTACTAGTCTATCAAGACCCAATGCGATACCACCGTGTGGAGGCGCACCATATTTAAATGCTTCAATTAAGAATCCAAATTGTTCTTGAGCTTGTTCTTCAGTAAATCCAAGCGCTTTAAACATTTTTTCTTGAAGTTCAGATTTATGAATTCTAATAGAACCTCCACCTAATTCAAAACCATTAAGAACAATGTCATAAGCATTAGCTTCAACATTAGTTGGGTCTGTTTCCAACATTTCTTCATGCTCTTTTTTAGGAGCTGTAAACGGATGATGAGCAGCTACATAACGATTTGAATCTTCGTCATATTCAAATAATGGCCAATCTGTTACCCATAAGAAATTATATTTGTTAGGATCGATTAATCCACGTTCTTTACCAAGTTTGTTTCTTAATTGTGCTAAACTTGCTGCAACAACATCTTTCTTATCTGCTACAAATAATACTAAATCTCCAGCATTTGCTTGTGTATTACTTAATAATTCAGCAGCATGTTCTTCGCTAAAGAATTTACTAATAGGTCCATTTAATCCTTCGTCTGTTACTTTCACCCATGCTAATCCTTTTGCTCCGTAAATATTTGCGAAAGCTTGTAATTGATCAATATCTTTTCTTGAATAATCATTTGCTGCACCTTCTACAACAATTGCTTTAACTTCTCCACCATTTTCAACAGTAGATTTAAATACTTTAAAGTCCATTTTGGCTGCAAGTTCAGATAAATTTATTAATTCCATACCAAATCTTGTGTCTGGTTTATCAATTCCGTATCTATCCATCGCTTCAGCATAAGTCATACGTGGGAATGGAGTAGTAATATCAATACCTTTGACATCTTTCATAATACGTTTCATTAAACCTTCATTCATTTTGATAACATCTTCTTGATCTACGAAACTCATTTCAATATCAATTTGAGTAAATTCAGGTTGTCTATCTGCTCTTAAATCTTCATCTCTAAAACATTTAACAATTTGATAGTATTTATCAAATCCACCAATCATTAATAACTGTTTAAATATTTGAGGTGATTGAGGTAAAGCATAAAATTCACCATCGTGAACTCTTGAAGGTACAAGATAGTCTCTAGCCCCTTCAGGTGTTGATTTTGTTAATACAGGTGTTTCAACTTCATAAAATTCACCTTCATCTAAATAATTTCTGACTGAACGTGTAATTTGATGTCTCATTTTGAACGTTTGAGCTAAACTTTCTCTTCTTAAATCTATATAACGATATTTCAAACGTACGTTTTCATCAATATCATTCATATCTGTAATAGAAAATGGTGGTGTTTCTGACTCATTTAAAATAATGATATCAGATACTTGTACTTCTACTTTACCCGTTTTGATTTTGTCATTAACTGACTTTTCATCTCTTTTAGTTACTAGTCCTTTTACTTGAATAACGTATTCAGAACGAACCTTTTCAGCAACATTCAACGCTTCTTGAGAGAAATCAGGATTAAAGACAATTTGTACGACACCTTCACGGTCACGTAAATCAATAAAAATTAATCCACCTAAGTCACGTCTTTTTTGAACCCATCCATTTAAAGTAACTGTTTGTCCAATATATTCTTCCGTAATTTTTCCAGAGTATGTTGTTCTCTTATCCATTATGATTCCACCTTTAAATAATTCTCTAATTCTGATAATGACACAAGTGTCTTCTCACCTGTCTCCATATTTTTCACTTCAATTTCTTCTTTTTCTAATTCATTGTCACCAATAACTATTGTATTTCTAGCATTCAATCTATCTGCTTGTTTCATTTGGCCTTTTAACTTTCTGCCAAGATAATCTTTATCACAACTTATACCAGCAATTCTTAGTTTGTTGATTAGTTGAACTGAGAATTGATCAGCTTTTTCACCCATAGTCGCAATGAATAAATCAATCGTATCTTCTTGTTCTATTTCAATTCCTTCTGCTTCAAGTGCAAGCAATAATCTTTCAATACTCAATGCAAATCCTATACCTGTCTCTTTTGGACCGTCTAGTAATTCTAATAAGCCATTATATCTGCCACCACCACATAACGTAGTAATTGCCCCAAATCCTTCAGCATTACTCATTACTTCAAAAGCAGTGTGTGTATAATAATCTAATCCTCTAACAAGATTCGTGTCAATTTCATAGTCAATACCTATTTCATCTAATAAGTATTTAACATCATCAAAGTATTGTTTAGAATAATCATTTAAGTATTCTGTAATTTTCGGTGCATTTTTAACCGCTTCTTTATCTCTATCAACCTTACAATCAAGGATACGCATTGGATTAGTGTATAATCTACTTTGACAATCACTACAGAAAGTATCAATCACTGGCTCAAAGTGAGCTTGTAATGCTTTCGTATAATCTGCTCTCGATTCAGCATCACCAATACTATTTATAACGAGTTTCAAATCTTTTAATCCAAATGATTTATAAATGTGAACAAGCATAGATATGATTTCAACATCTATTGACGGATTTTCTGAACCAATTGCTTCTACACCAAATTGAACAAATTGGCGATAACGTCCTTTTTGTTTTCTTTCGTATCGGAACATTGGACCATTATAATATAATTTTACTGGTTGATTAGGTTCGCCTTGCATTTTATTTTCAATGTAACTTCTAACGACACCTGCAGTGCCTTCAGGTCTTAATGTAATACTTCTATCACCTTTATCTTTAAAAGTGTACATTTCTTTTTGTACTACATCAGTTGAATCACCTACACCTCTACTAAATAACTCAGTACTCTCAAAGATAGGCGTTCTAATTTCTTTATAATTATATAATCTCATTAATTCGTGCAATTTATTTTCAATGTATTGCCATTTATAAGTATCTTTTGGTAATAAATCTTGTGTTCCACGTGGTATATTTATCATAAAAATTCCTCCTTTAAAATATAAAAAGTCCCTTGTATGTATTTACATACAAGGGACGAATTCTCCGTGTTGCCACCCTAATTAGTATTCAATTAGTTTGAATACTCACTTAACAACATGTTAACGGGTGTTAACCGATCTTACTTTCATAAGATTCCCTCTTCTTGTGTTCAAAAGTACACTCGGTATCCTTATAACTCTCAGCAACTGTTATAATCTCTGTCCTCTACCTGAATTGTATACTATTCAAGAATATACGGTATATAAGATATTTAATAATTTATATTAATATTAAACCCATAAGTAGAATCAGTCAATATCTAATTTGAAAAGTAAACTTTCAATCCATCTACTATTCCAGATTCAACTATATGTCGATATTTTCGATCTACTATTAAATCTTCATCAGTTGGATTACTAATATATCCTAATTCTAATAATACACCAGGCATTTTAGTTTGACGAATAACTTGGAAGTTTTCGTTTCTAACGCCTCTATCTGAAAGAATTGATTTTTGATTAATGGATGTGTGTAACGTTTTTGCAAAATCTTGTTGACTATCATGATGATAATAAACAGTTAAGCCATGAGGTCCAGATGAATCAAGAGCATCATTGTGAATGCTTATAAATACATCCCCATCTTCTTGTCTGTCTTTTAATTTAATGTACTCATCTTTATCTCTTGTCATTTTAACTTTTGCGCCTTCATCTTCTAGCATCTTTTTAAGTTCTTTAGCTGTTTTTAAAGTAATTTCTTTTTCAGTTACATTTTTATTTTTAGAACTCGACGCACCTTGATCACTACCGCCATGACCAGGATCTAACACAATAACTTTATCTTTTAACGGTTTTAAAACTGGATTTACATCTTCTTTTATATCTAAATTAGTATGCCATCCAGCTATCCAGCCTTTTTCATTATTATCATTTTTAACTTCAAACCATTTATCTTGTCTATCCGTAATTTCAAAATCATCACCTTTTTTGACATCAAAAATGATTGGATAATATGCTGCTGGTCCAGTCCTTAGCTCATTATCTTCTTTCATGGTTAATGTCTTAGGTTCACCTTCATTAGGTATTATTAAATTTATAATAATAATCAATAATACTAATAGTAAAACAGCTGCACTTATAACTGGTACTGGCTTTATCTTTCTTTTTTTAAACCATAAATTAATTCGGTTCATTGAATGTTACCATCCTTACTCTCAAAAATAATTGTAATAGGTCCATCATTCGTTAAAGCCACTTCCATATGTGCGCCAAATTCACCTGTTTTTACTTTAATATTATATGCTTCTAGTTGCTCATTAAAATATTCGTATATTTTTAAAGCTTCGTCTGGACTTTTCGCATTCGAAAATCCTGGTCGATTCCCTTTCTTAACGGAAGCATAAATCGTAAATTGTGATATAGATAATATTTCACCTTCGACTTGATGAATATCTAAATTCATTTTTCCATCACTATCTTCAAATATTCTAGTTTTTGCAATTTTCTTAGCTAGAACTTCTGCATCTTTATAAGTTGATTCTTCTCCTACACCAACTAATAATAAAAAACCTTTATTTATTGCATTTTGAGTATTATCAGATGTTACTTTTGCTTGGCTGACTTTTTGCAAAACAACTTTCAAAAACATTCACCTCTTAATTCCATACACGACTAACTGTATAAATATCACCTAATTGTTTAATGCGATCAACGATTCTATAGACATCATTGACATTTTTAACCATAACACTAATGTTTATAACAGCATTTTTATCTATATCAGCTTTTCCAGAAACTTTTACTAATTGTACTTTAATTGCATTAACAACTTGTAATACTTCATTGAGTAAACCATTTCTGTCATATCCGGTAATTTCTAAATCTACTTGGTAATTCTTTTGTTCATTGATGTTCTTAACCCATTCGACATTTATTAAGCGTTCTGTTTCGTTTACAATGTTAGGACAATCTTTGCGATGTACTTTAACACCATGACCTTTTGTAATATATCCTATAATTTCATCACCAGGTATTGGATTACAACATTTTGAAAGTTTGATTAGCATATTATCTAAACCTTCAACATAAACACCGGTTTCAGTTCGAATATCTTCTTTAATCGGGATTGATTTACTTACTTCTTGAACTTGGTTAAGTGATTGTTTTTTACGTTCTTGTCTAATTTTCTCTGAAAGTCTATTCACAGCTTGTAATGAAGTAATACCTCCAAAACCTACTGCTGCATATAAGTCAGATTCATTTGAGAAATTGTATTTGTCATTTACGATTTTGATATTTTCTGAAGTAAGTACTTCATCAACATTAAATCCTTGTTCTTTAATTTCTGCTTCTATCATAAATTTACCTTTTTCAATATTGGCAGAGCGATCTTGCTTTTTAAAGAAACTACGAATTTTACTTTTTGCACTTGAAGAACGGACAATCTTTAACCAATCTCGACTTGGTCCATAAGAATGTTTGCTTGTCCTAATCTCTACAATATCCCCAGTTGATAATTTATAATCGATCGGTACTATTTTTCCGTTCACTTTTGCACCGATCATTTTATTGCCTATCTCACTATGTACAGAATATGCAAAATCAATTGGCACTGCACCATATGGTAATTCAACAACATCACTTTCTGGTGTGAATACATAAACTTTATCACTCTGTAAATCATACTTTAATGACTCCATAAATTCTTCTGCATCTGGAGACGTGTTGTCTGTTTCAGCTATTTCTTGTAACCAGCTCATTTTTTGTAAATATTCTTCTGATTTATTGCTTAAATTTTTTCCTTCTTTATAAGCCCAATGCGCTGCAACACCATGCTCAGCTATTTCATGCATTTCATATGTTCTAATTTGAATTTCTAGAGGGTCACCATTCGGACCAACAACTGTTGTATGGAGTGACTGATACATATTTTGTTTGGGCATAGCAATATAATCTTTAAATCTACCAGGCATAGGTTTCCATAATGTGTGTACAAGTCCTAGCACTGCATAACAATCTTTAATAGATGGCACAATTACTCTAATAGCCAATAAATCAAAAATTTGTTCGAATTGTTTTTTTTGCTTAACCATTTTTCTATAAATGCTGTAAATATGTTTCGGTCTACCACTAATATCGCCAGAAATATTCATAACTTCCATTTCTGAACTAATATCTCTAATAGCATTTGAAATATATGTTTCACGTTCACTTCTTTTCTTTTTCATGAGATTAACAATTCTGAAATATTGAACACTGTCAATATATCTTAATGAGATATCTTCTAATTCCCATTTAATTGTATTAATCCCTAACCTATGTGCAAGTGGTGCATAGATTTCTAACGTTTCTTTAGCAATTCTTTTTTGCTTTTCTTTAGGCATTGCCTTTAAAGTTCTAACATTATGTAGTCTATCAGCTAATTTAACTAAAATTACACGGACATCTTTAGCGATAGCTATAAATAATTTACGATGATTTTCAGCTTGTTGAGTTTCTTTCGATTTATATTTAACTTTTTTTAATTTAGTAACACCATCAACGATTATTGCAACTTCTTCGTTAAACATTTCTACTAAGTCATCATACGTATAAGGTGTATCCTCAATAACATCATGAAGGAATCCAGCAACAATTGTCGGACCATCCAATTTCATCTCTGTTAAAATACCAGCAACTTGTATAGGGTGCATAATGTAAGGCAAATTATTCTTTCTAATTTGTCCTTGATGCGCTTTAAAAGCCAAATCATAACTTTTTTCAACTAGACGATATGCATCTGCAGATAAATAGCTTTTAGCTTTATATAATACATCATCAGCACTATAAGGATATTCTTTATTCATAGGGACACCACCTCATCATATTAAATCTCTTTAATATTACTATTATAGCAATTTTTAATAGTAATACGCCACCGTTAATTGTGACTATTTTATTTTCGTAGCTATCCTTATCAGCAAGTTTGCTAGAATCTGCTTTTAACGCAACGCTTATCAGCACTATACAATAATTATAAATAAAAAACTGCCAACAAAGTTTGAGTTTGTCGACAGTCAGAAACAAAATATTCACATAGTGACTATTTTGTTATTATTTTATTCATCATAAGAAATTAGGGAAACAACATCATAACCTTTAAGTTTATCAATACCATTTAAATATTTTAATTCAATTAAGAAAGCTATTCCTACTACTATACCACCTAATGATTCTACTAGATGTATAGCAGCCTCAACTGTGCCTCCTGTTGCTAATAAATCATCTGTAATTAATACGCGTTGTCCTGGTTTAATAGCATCTTTGTGCATAGTTAATACATTAGATCCATATTCTAAATCATATTCGTAACGAATCACTTCACGAGGTAATTTACCTTCTTTACGTACTGGAGCAAAACCAATACCCATAGCATATGATACTGGACAGCCAATGATAAATCCTCTAGCTTCTGGTCCAACTACTAAATCTACTTCTTTATCATGTGCATATTGAACGATTTGGTCTGTAGCATATTTGTAAGCTTCACCATTATCCATTATTGTAGTGATGTCTTTAAAATTGACGCCTTCTTTCGGCCAATTCTGTACTTCTGAAACATATTGCTTTAAATCCATTATATTTCCTCCTCAGTGTTGCTTAACAACGATTGAACCCAGTTAATTAGAGACTGACTGTCATTGTACAACAATGTCTTTTCTATTTCTATTTGTTGTTTCCTTGCTTGATATAACGGTGCGTTTTGTATTTCATTTTTTTCCGCATCTTTATTTATTTCAATTATACCATTTTTTATTGTAATAAAGTTCAGCTCATAAAAGCAATTTAAAATGAATTTTAATTGATTAGGTTTAATTTTTAATGTTTCACATATCTTCATACCATCAGTTTGAATGTTAGTTTCTTTTTTGCTATATAACGCTTTGTATACCGCTTTAAACTTCTGTTCATTAGGTATACCCTCAAAATAAGAATTTGATTGTCCTTTAAATACTAAATAATATTTTTCAGCCTTTATTCCATTCAATGTACGCTTAAACGCTTCAATATCATCTGGTAAATCTCTTAAAACACACGTTTCAATTTCATTATCAAAAGTTTCACCATAATGAATATACTGATCATTCACTTTTTCTTCTGATTGATTAATAATAAATAAAGCATTCTCTTGATTGATTTTTAATAAATCATGTTTATTTTTGCTTCTATAATCAAAAACAGTATGGTCATTACTTAATTCTAAATCTTTAAGTATTATTTGAGGTGACTGATGACTGTTCCATTCATTAACATTTAAGCTTCCAGCAACATTAATCAATGTATCATTTGATATATCATGGACCAATTGTCCAAAATTCCAATGTAAAGCTGCTATATTTTTATCAGTTAAAGTTAGTTTAAGATGTTTCTCACCTTGTCCGATTCCTTTTGCAGATTTAACTTGCACATTCTTTATAGAAAACAATGGTGCAGCTATATCTGTTCCAAACGGTCGTAATCTTTCTAAATCAAAAATATTATCTACAGTTATATCTGATGTTTCTATCTCAGCATCAACCATTAATTGTGGCAATAACGGTTTACCATCAGATAGCTTAGCCATTTCTTCATTCAAAGCTTTTTTTAAAGGTTCTACCGCATCAATTTCTAAAGTCATCCCTGCTGCCATATGATGGCCACCGAATTTTTGAATAAGTTCTCCATGTTTTTGAAGAAATTCAAACATCGAAACTTGTTCGATACTTCTTGCAGAACCTTTAGCATGATTCTTATCTATATCCACATTGAGTACGATTGTTGGTAAATGATATTTTTCAACTATTCTTGAAGCGACAATACCTAGTACGCCTTCATTCCAATTTTCTTTTGCAAGAATTAGAAATTGTGCATTTTGTTGTTTTTCTATTTCAGCTAACTCCATCGCTTCTTCAGTAATCGTTTCAACTATAGATTTTCTTTCTGTATTAAATTGATCCACTTCTTCAGCAAGGAAAGTTGCTTCATCATAATCTTCACTCATAAGCAATTCACCAGCTAACCTAGCATCATCAAGTCGGCCAACAGCGTTTAATCTCGGTCCAATAATAAAGCCTACAGTTTGTTCAGTTACTTCGTCATGATAATCAGCAACTTCTAATAAAGCTTTAATTCCAGAAGATGGATTCTCATTTAATACTCTTAATCCTTGTTTTACCATATACCTGTTCTCGTCTGTTAAGCTCACTAAATCGGCAATCGTACCGATTGCGACTAATCCAAGAAATGATTCTGGCAAATCATTTTTAAGCGCTTTTGATAGTTTATATGAAACACCGACACCAGCTAAATACTCAAATGGATAATTAAAATCTGGATGCATCGGATGCACGATTGCATATGCATTAGGCTTTGTTTCGCCAAACTCATGATGATCTGTAACAATAACATCTATGCCTAATTCATTTGCTATATCAATTTCATGATGTCCTTGAACACCATTATCTACAGTAATAATTAAAGTCACGCCTTCATCATGTGCATTTCTAAAAGCTGCTTCACTTGGCCCATATCCTTCTGTAAATCTATTTGGAATATACCATCCAACTGTTGCACCAAGTGATTCTAAAGTCTTCACAAGAATAGTAGTTGAGGTTACACCATCAGCATCATAGTCACCATAGACTAATATTCTTTCGTCATTTTCTATTGCTTTATGTATTCTTGTAGTTGCTTTTTCCATATCACTTAACAGCATAGGATCATGGAATAAAACTTCTTTAGATAATAACTTTTCAATTTCATCTTCAGTTGTATAACCTTTAGAAATTAATGTTTTTTCTAACAGTGGGGAAATATTAAATTTTTTTATTATTTGTTGATCAATACCTTGATTACTATCAGATACAAGCCATTGATAACGCGCTTTAGTCATAACAAATCTCCTCATTTCTACTCAAAACATTATACATGAAATATCTTACTTTCTCTACTAAACAATTTAAGCATAACAAAAGCAAGCATCTACAACCAATGATTACGATTCATAAAATATATTCAATTTTAAGCATAAAAAAACCTGCCCTCTTTTGAGGACAGGTTTCAACAATGATTAAACTAATATTTTTTCGTCGTTTGATTTTTTCTCTTCATAAACAACTAATTTACCATTCTCTGATTTCTTAAGTTGTCGTTTTTTCAATATACCCCATAATGGGACTGCAACGAATACAGATGAGAATACACCTGAAACTAAACCAATTAATAAGGCTAGTGAGAAGTTGAAGATACTTGAAGAACCAAGTATTAATAATGCTACAACAACTATTACTACTGTTAATACTGTATTAATCGATCTTGTCATTGTTTGTCTAATTGAAGAGTTAACAATCATATCAATTGTTTCTGGTTTTGTAATGACTTTAACTTTACGTAAGTTTTCTCTTACACGGTCAAACGTAACGATCGTATCATTAATCGAATAACCAATAATTGTTAGTACTGCAGCGATGAATGTTATATCAACTTCAAGTCTGAATAAGCTGAATACTGCAACAATCATGAACACATCATGTAGTAAGGCTAATACGGCTGTTGTACCCATTCTCCATTCAAACCTGAATGTTACGTATAAAACAATACCTATAGCCGCGTAAAGCATAGCTTTTAGTGCGTTCATTGCCAACTCTTGGCCGACAACTGGTGATACTGTACTAACGTTCGGATCATGTCCTAATTTATCTCCAAAGTCTGATTTAACCTTTTTGATTTCAGACTTATCTAAAGCATCTTTAAATTGGACTGTTGCCATCTTATTACCTGATCCACTCGTTGTAACTTGTGAAGGTTCTAATCCCATATCTTTAAACTGTTTAGACACTTGTTCAGTTTTGATTGCTTGATCTGATTGTAAATCAACTCGAGTACCACTTGTAAAGTCGATACCTAAATTCAATCTAAATATAGATACAATAATCGCACCAACAATGATCGTGATAACACTAAACGTTAATAATGGTTTAGCTAACTTAACAAAGTTAATTTTATCATATGGTGTTTTTAAGTCGTGAATATCCAATCTTTCACTTATATCATGTCTATCTTTCTTAGAAACGCCAAACCAGTTATATTTTTTCTTAAAGTAGTTTGAGTTTACAAGTAATGACAATAAGATTCTAGTAAAGAATACAGAAGTAACGAAACTCATTAAAATCGCTAATAATAACATAGTTGCGAAACCTTTTACGGAACTTTCACCAAATACAAATAATACTAATGCCGCTAAAATTGTTGTTAAGTTAGCATCAAGTATTGTAATGAATGAAGAACCAGAACCTTTTTTAAAGGCTTGTTGTAATGTCCTTCCTATACGCAACTCATCTTTAATCCGCTCATACATAATAATATTAGCATCGACTGCCATACCTACACCTAAAACTAAAGCTGCAAGTCCAGGGAGTGTTAACACACCTGAAATAAAGTTGAAAGCTAGTAATGTTAAGTACACATAAGCACTTAGCGTTATTACAGCAACAATACCTGGTAATCGATAATAAATGAGCATAAATAAGAATATAATGCCTACACCAATTGAAGAAGCAAGCACTGTTTCATTTAATGCATCTTTACCAAATTGAGCACCAACAGATGTAGAATAAACTTCATCTAGTTTAACAGGTAATGAACCTGAATTTAATAAATCAGCAATTTGTTTAGCTTCTTTAACACCTTTTTCTCCATCGAAGCCACCAGAAATTTCTACATTTTCTGAATTAATTGGCTTACTAACAGATGCTGCTGAAATATACTTAGGCTCTTTACCTTCTTGCTCTTTTTTAGCCTCTTTAGCGTAACTATCTCCTTTTTCATAATCCATCCAAATAACCATTAGATTAGGATTCATTTTAGAGACTTTTTCAGTTACTTCTTTAAATTTCTTAGCATCTTTCAATTTCAATGTAACTGCAACTTCGTTTGTATTATCTTTAAATCCTTGTTTAGCGCCACCTTGAACTAAATCTTTACCAGATAATAAAACTCTGTCTTTAGCATCTCTGATTGTTAAATTTGCTTGTGTAGAAAGTACTTCACGAGCTTCATCTTGGTCTTTAATACCAGCTAATTGAACGCGTATTCGGTTACCTTCTTCAACTTGAATCTTCGGTTCAGAGACACCTAATACGTTAACACGTGACTCTAATGTTTTTGCAGTTGATTTAACAGCTTCAGTATCTATCTTGTCACCCTTATCTAAAGGATTAACTTGATATAATACTTCAAATCCACCTTGTAAGTCTAAGCCTAAATTTACATTCTTTGTTATATCTTTTGTAGTTGATCCTATTAAACTAAAAACCAACACTGCAAGAAGTAAAAAGGCTACAATTCTACTCCGCTTTTTCACGATAACACCTCTTACGTAATTTGATTCACTATATATGTTATAGCATACATTAGCAGTGATTGAATAGCCATATCATTCATATATCAAAAAAAGACATGGATAACCATGTCTTTTAACATTAAATATGATAAATAATAATAAACCAATTTTCTTAAAAAGTAAACAATTTTATGAAGGGTCTACTTGTTTAATAGCTGGTTTTTCAAATGTGATTTCTTGACCTTTATCATTAACAGAAACAACAACGATTGATTCGTCAACTGCTCTAACTGTTCCTTTAATTCCACCGATTGAAGTTACTTTTTGACCTACTTCTAAACGGTTTAATAATTCACGATGCTCTTTTGCTCGTTTTTGTTGTGGTCTAATCATTAAGAACCAAACAAGTGCAAAAATTAAAATAATAGGTAATAGTTGTACTAATACTTCCATATTCAAGCTCCTTTAAAAGTTTTTGGGGTTATCTACATTTAGTCCATACTGTTCAAAAAATTCATCTTTAAAATCAAGTAATCGATCTTCTCTTATTGCTTGGCGTATATTCTCCATAAGTTTTAATAAGAAATACAAATTATGATATGTAGTAAGACGAATTCCAAATGTTTCATCTGCTTTAATCAGATGACGCAAATATGCTTTAGTATAGTTTCTACAAGTGTAGCAATCACACTCAGGATCTAGTGGTGATAAATCCTGCTGATATTTAGCATTCTTAATCACGACTCTACCTTGAGAAGTCATGCATGTACCATTTCTTGCTATACGCGTTGGTAATACGCAGTCAAACATATCGATACCTCTTATAGAGCATTCAATCAATGCATCTGGAGAACCAACTCCCATTAAATATCTTGGTTTATTAAATGGCATTAATGGCGCAGTGTGTTCAACCATTCTGTACATTACAGGTTTCGGTTCACCTACTGATAAGCCACCAATTGCATAGCCAGGAAAATCAAGTGAAACTAAATCTTTAGCACTTTGCTCTCTAAGATCCTTGTATTCTCCACCTTGGATTATGCCGAATAAAGCTTGATCTTCTGGACGTTGATGAGCTTCAAGACATCTTTCAGCCCATCTAGAAGTTCTTTCAATTGAATTTTTTACATATTCATATTCAGAAGGCATAGGAGGACATTCATCAAATGCCATCATTATGTCTGAACCAAGATCATTTTGAATATGCATAGCTTTTTCAGGACTTAAAAACAATTTAGAACCATTTAAATGATGTCTAAAATGCACTCCTTCTTCTTCAATCTTTCTCATATCACTTAAACTAAATACTTGAAAGCCTCCAGAATCAGTAAGTATCGGTCCATCCCAATTCATAAACTTATGTAATCCACCCACTTTAGAAATGATATCACTTCCAGGTTGTAACCACAAATGATAGGTATTACTTAAAATGATTTTAGCTTCCATTTGTTTAAGTTCTTCAGGACTCATTGTTTTAACCGTTGCTTTTGTTCCGACAGGCATGAACATTGGTGTTTCAAATGAACCATGTGGCGTATGAACAATTCCTAATCTTGCACCAGACTGTTTACAAGTCTTTATGTGCTCATATGTTACTGCAGGCATGTTGTTACTCCTTTTCTATATTAATATCATTGCATCTCCAAAACTAAAAAATCTATATTTTTCATCTACTGCATGTTGATATGCATGAAGTATATTTTCTCTTGTTGAAAGTGCTGATACAAGCATTATTAAAGTAGATTTGGGTAAATGGAAATTTGTAATAAGTCCATCAATTGCTTTAAACTCATATCCAGGATAAATAAAGATATCTGTCCATCCACTTGCTTCTACAAATTCATCATTTTTAGATCGAATCGTTTCTAAAGTTCGTGTAGATGTTGTGCCAACCGAAATGATTTTATTACCTTCTGATTTAACTCTATTTAATAAATCAGCAGTCTCTGCTGTCATCTGGTAATATTCAGAATGCATTTCATGATCATCAATATTATCAACACTTACTGGTCTAAATGTACCTAAACCAACATGTAAAGTAATGAATGCAATATGAACACCTTTCGCAGCAATTTCTTGTAATAAATGTTCAGTAAAATGTAATCCTGCAGTTGGTGCTGCAGCAGAACCAACTTCTTTTGCATAAACAGTTTGGTATCTATCTTGGTCTTCCAAACGTTCTTTAATATATGGAGGTAGAGGCATTTCACCTAGTTCATCTAATCTTTCTTGTAGAATTCCATCATAGGAAAGTTTCATAATTCTTCCGCCTTGCTCTAATTCTTTAACGCAAGTCGCAATTATTTTCCCTTCACCGAAAGACACAGACTGACCTACTTTTATTCTTTTTGCAGGTTTAATTAATACTTCCCATTCATTATCTTCATGTTGAGTAAGCATTAACATTTCAACCTTTGCACCTGTTTCTTCTTTTAAACCAAACAATCTAGCTGGCATAACTTTAGTGTCATTTAAAACTAAACAATCGCCTGGCGCAAGTTGGTTTACAACTTCTTTAAATGTTAAATCTTCTAATTCACCTGTTTTTTTATTACATTTAAGTAACCTACTGCTTTCTCGATCTAACAGTGGTGTTTGTGCAATTAACGATTCAGGTAAATCAAAATCAAAATCTTCAATATTCACAAACTTTGCCTCTTTCCTAATGCTTTTTATACTCGAAGTGATCATAACTAATTGCAGTAGCACGACGACCACGAGGTGTTCTTTCTATAAAGCCTTTTTGTATTAAATACGGTTCGTAAACATCTTCTAATGTAATACGTTCTTCACCAATTGTTGCAGCTATTGCATCTAATCCAACCGGTCCACCTTTATAATTATTCAAGATACATTGCATAATTTTATAATCTATATGGTCGAGACCTTCTTTATCAACTTGCAATAAATCAAGCGCATGCTTCGTTATATCTATTGATATAGACTGATTACCTTTAACTTGAGCAAAATCACGAACTCTACGCAATAATCTATTTGCTATACGTGGTGTACCTCTACTACGTTTAGATAGTTCATTGGTACTTTTATCGTCTATCTCAACATTGAAAACTTCTGCAGTACGTTTAATAATTTCTTCTAAGCTTTTATCATCATAATACTCTAATCTCAAATGAACACCGAAACGATCTCTTAAAGGCGCTGATAAACTACCTACTCTAGTAGTTGCACCGACCAATGTAAATGGCGGCAAATCAATCCTAATACTTCTCGCTTCTTCACCTTTACCTACAACAATATCTAAGAAAAAATCTTCCATAGCAGGATACAAAACTTCTTCAACAACTCTACTCAAACGATGTATTTCATCTATAAATAACACATCTCCAGGTTGTAAAGCAGAGAGAATTGCAGCTAAATCTCCTGGTCTTTCAATTGAAGGACCACTCGCAGTTCTTAAGTTTACATCCATCTCATTAGATATAATATGAGCTAAAGTTGTTTTACCTAACCCTGGTGGTCCATAAAGTAGACAATGATCTAAAGGCTCTTCTCTTAATTTTGCAGCTTTAATAAAAATATCTAAGTTAGATTTAATATTATGCTGACCTATATATTGACTTAAAGTGTCTGGTCTTAACGACAATTCATTTTGGATATCATCGTTATGTTCATGCTCATCCATTAATCGCTCATCCAAAAAATCACCCCATTTACTGAATAAGTAATGCTAAACCTCTTTTAACACATGCATCGACTGTATCAAATGATTCTTTTTCTAGACCTTTTTTAACTTTACTTAATTCACGTTTTGAATAACCTAAAGCTTCTAAAGCTAATAAAGCTTCTTCTAACAAGTCGTTATCTGAATGACTATTATTAGAAAATAGCTCTGACTCTTCGGTAATTATTAATTTTCCTTTTAAGTCTAATATAATTTGTCTTGCTGTTTTCTTACCAATTCCAGGGAATTTAGTTAAATAAGTTTCGTTCTCATTTTCAATAGCAATTGCCACTTCATTTGGTGTGCTAGATGCCAAAATAGCTAAAGCTGATTTAGGTCCTATCCCAGTAACTTTGATCAAACTTAAAAACATATCTTTTTCTTCAAGATTAACAAATCCATACAATAATTGAGCGTCTTCACGAACAATTAATTGTGTATATACTTGTGTTTCTTGATCCAGTTTTGACTGAAAACGATATGAATTTGGTGTTTGAATTTCATACCCTATACCATTTGTTTCTACAACAATATGTGACGGATATAACTGTGTAACTTTTCCCTTTATATATGCATACATTTAAATAACTTCCTTTACATGCTCATTCCGATGACTTCTACTTCATCTACATACGGACTTTCTTTTATTGCATCCATTAGTTCATCTAATGATAATTCAATATTTGTTGCATTTAATGAAATTGTAATAGTTGCTCTATTTTTCATTGGTAAGCTTTGATGAATCGTAAGAACAGAGCCTTTAACTTCAGCAATTTTATTTAAAACTGTAGCAAGCATACCAATTTCATCTTGCACATATAAAATTAAAGTTAAATTCCTCGTCTGTTCTTCCAATCTATCTATAGGAAAAATCGTATCTTTATATTTATAAAACGCACTTCTTGATAAATTAAATTCTTTAACTGCATCATAAATTGTTAGATTGTTATTTTTCAATAACGCATTTTTAACTTTAATAGTTTTTTGAACAGATTCTGGTAAAACATCTTCTCTAATTAAATAAAACCTTTTTGTTGATTCATTTGATTTTTTCAATTGGAACACGCCCTATTCGACAAATTCAAATTCTCCACCTAATATTCTAACTATATCACCATTTGATGCTCCACGTTCTCTTAATGCATCATCAATACCCATTGAACGCATTTGTCTTGCAAATCTTCTTACAGCTGCATCACGATTAAAGTCAGTCATCTTGAATAATCTCTCTATAGAGTTACCAGATACTACATATGCTCCATCATCATCTCTTGTAATTACAAAATGATCTCTAGATTTCTCATGTTTATATACAACTCTATGAACACCAGTTTCTTCTTCAACACTATCAAAATCCATGCCTTCTGTTTCATCCAGTAAATCTGCAATTTCATACAATAACTGATCAACATTTTTTCTAGTAACAGTACTTATTGGAAGTATTTTGACATCTTCTTCTAACTGTTCTTTAAACATGTCTAATTGTGTCTCTGAATCAGGTAAATCCATTTTATTAGCTACAACAATTTGTGGTCTTCTAGAAAGATTCTCGTTATATGATTTTAATTCTCGATTAATTGTAACATAATCATCATATGGATCTCTTCCTTCCATTCCACTCATATCAATAATATGAACGATTACTCTCGTTCTTTCAATATGTCTTAAAAATTGATGTCCTAAACCGACACCTTCTGATGCACCTTCAATTAAACCTGGTAAATCGGCCATTACAAATCCTCTACCATCATTTGTTTGAACGACACCAAGATTTGGTTTAATCGTTGTAAAATGATATGCACCAATTTTCGGTTTAGCTTTAGATACTATAGATAGTAATGTAGACTTACCAACACTTGGGTAACCTACAAGTCCTACATCGGCCATTAATTTAAGTTCTAATGTGACTTCTAGCTCTTCGCCTGGTTCACCATTTTCACAGAAATCTGGTGCGGGATTACTAGCAGAAGCAAACCTTGAATTACCTCTACCACCACGTCCACCTTTTGCGACTGTAGCGCGTTGACCATGTTCAACAAGGTCAGCTAAAACTTCTTCATTTTCAATATTTTTAATAATTGTACCAGGTGGCACTTTTAATATTAAGTCATCTGAGCCACGACCATGCATGTTACTACTTTGACCATTTTCACCTTTCTCTGCTTTAAACTTACTTTGGAATCTAAAGTCTAATAAAGTACGTAAACCTTCATCTACCTCAAATATAACGGAAGCACCTTTACCACCGTCACCACCAGCTGGACCACCAAATGGAACATACTTTTCACGACGAAAAGCAACTAAACCGTTACCACCATCACCAGCTTTCAACGAAATCTTGACCTGATCTATAAACATGTTTACACCTCTAATTCATTTATATTGATAAAAAATTCTATTTCTTTTGCATTATCGTTTCCTGATAAAATTTCAAAATTATAATCGGAAAACATTGTTTTTAATTGATTGTCACTTAACGTCAATTCATTAAGAAATACATCCAAAATGACAAATTCTTCTTCTACATTTAAACATAATCTTATTTGAATATCATCTTGTTGACTTTTAATAACTGTTTTTAAATATTGGTAAATTTCCAATAAAATGTTGTCTGCTAATTCTAGATTGTTCTGATAATAGTTATGATTTGAGCATTCAATTTCAAATGTCCATTTAGAGCCTGACGTAGATATTTTGTGTTCAAATACTTCACGCACAAATTTTCTACAAGGTGCATTTAAAAACAACTGTTCTTGCTTTAAATCTTTGTATAACTCATCAAGTAATGAATTAACCTCTTCATCTTTGCCTAACTGTTTATATGTATATAACAATTGGAATTGATTCACAAAATCATGTCTCGACTTTAAATACACATCTAAATTATTCATTTTATCACCTATATTATCAATATTCATAACATTAATTATAACATTATCACTATACGATTAAAAAAAGAAACACCAGAAAAAATTCTGGTGTCTCAATATAGTGATTATTCAGCAGCTGCGTATACAGATACTTTCTTTTTGTCACGACCAAAACGTTCGAATTTAACAACGCCGTCGATTTTAGCGAATAATGTATCGTCTCCACCGCGACCTACGTTTTCACCAGCGAAAACTTTAGTTCCACGTTGACGATATAAGATAGAACCACCTGTTACGTATTGACCGTCAGCACGTTTAGCACCTAAACGTTTTGATTCAGAGTCACGTCCGTTTCTTGTAGAACCTACCCCTTTTTTCGATGCGAAAAATTGTAAGTTTAATTTTAACATGAGTTACACCTCACTTGTAATTTAGTTTAATATATTGTCCATATTCTTCTTCAATTGTCTTCAAAGAAATTATGAGACCTTGTAATAATGTTTGTGCTTGTTCATTTTCTAAGTTTACACTACGTATATGAAAATATCCACCGTCGTCACTGTAATCTATATCAGGTGTTTCATCAGTTAAGCCAATGATTGCATTTGTTGCACCAAAGACGACTGCTGAAGCTCCAGCACAGACTAAGTCTTTGCCATATTCACCTGAATCAGCATGTCCAGACATCTCAACATCTGTAACTTGCCCTTCTTGATTCAAACTAATATCTACATTAATCATTGCTTACGCGTTGATTTTTTCGATAGTTAATTTAGTGTAAGGTTGACGATGACCTTGTTTACGTTTGTAGTTTTTCTTTGCTTTGTATTTGAAAACAGTGATTTTTTTACCGCGTCCTTGTTTTTCAACTTTAGCAGTAACTGAAGCACCTTCAACAACAGGTGATCCAACTTTAACTGAATCTCCACCTACAAATAATACTTGGTCAAAAGTGAATGAATCACCTTCATTTACGTCTAATTTTTCAACCCAAATTGTTTGACCTTCTTCTACTTTAACTTGCTTTCCGCCAGTTTCAATTATAGCAAACATACTTGCACCTCCTAATTTTTTAAGTCACGCCATTCATAGGTGACATTCGTACTTTATATACCTATGATCGAGCGGTTGTATGTAGCCTGAAACTACTCAACTTCAATAGATTACCACCTACAGCCTATGATGTCAATATTCTTTAACTAATTTGTATTTCTTTCTAATAATTTTAGAACAAACGGAAAAATTATGATTAAACAAATTAAATTAAAGAAAACTGTAGGTATAAATCTAAATAGAATAATTTGGATAATATTAATTGAAGCAATTCCTAAAAATCCATAAAAAATCATTACCCATATTTCTAACAACACAACTGAACATATTAAAAGTATTACCATCATTAATATGTCTCTATAAAATACTTTGAATAATTTATCCATCATTATTACAAAAATAGTATAGCCAAATGTATATACCCCGTATATGCCACCAAAATAGATATCAGTGAATATTCCAGTGACGATGGCTAAAATTATTGCTACTTTAGGATTTTTGTACACTGCAATAATTAATAAATATAAAAATGTTAATCTTGGTACGACTATAAATGTTTCATTAAACACATTTATTGGAGATAGACGCGTTAATATGATATCTAAATAGAATAATATGACGCCAATTAAAGGAATAACGTAAAATCTCATTATTCCTCACCACTTTCTTTTGAAGAAGGTATTGTTTCCGGATCTCTCTTCGCAACGTATACGTGGTTCAAGTCTTTAATGTTTGTAGATGTTTTTATGTATGCAACTTTAGATAATCCATACTCATCATTTTCTACCTTTTCAACTTTCCCAACTAGTAGTCCTTTAGGAAGCTGATCGCCTAAACCGTTTGTAACTACTTTAGATCCTTTTTTTATATTGTATTTATTATCTATATCACTGATAACTAACAAATCTTTATCTTCATCATATCGATTTATCATACCGAAAATATTTTCTTCATCTTGTTGAATATCGACTGATAGTTTACTTGTCTTCACGCTAGTAGATATTAACTCTACTTGTGAAGAAAATTGATTAGCTTTTTTAATTCTTCCAACTAAACCTTCACTCGTTATAACAGCCATATTTTCTTTCATTCCACTTTTTTTACCTTTATCAATAATGATTGTATTCATCCATTGATCAGGACTTCTACCAATAACAGTCGCTGAAATTGGATTAAACTGTGAAATATCTTTCATATCTAACTCTTTTTTCAATGATTTATTTTCTTTTTCTAATCTTGCTTTATCAGCTTTAATTTGGTCTGTACTTTTAACTTCTTCTTTTAATTTGTTGATGTCTTCATCCGATGTGAAGATATTTGAGAAAAAGTCTGATACAAAAGTAACTGGATAAGAGATAATTCTTCCACCAAAAGAAGATGTATCACTCGCATATTGTTCACTAAGCGATGCTGATTGTGCTCTCACTGAATAACCAACTATTACAATTAATAAGACCATAGAAATAAGAAAAAACATTAATTTATTATTTTTAAAAAAATTCGACAATCTAAACACCTCTTAATCTTCAAATGTCTAAATAACAATGATATTACTATTTTAGCTTACAGTTCACTTTAAATAAAGTGAGAGACCGTCGAAATTAAAAATTAATATGAAGTTTTTGGTAATAATTTTATATCTGAGTTCATTTCACTTAAATCATTAATTAAATCTTGCTCAGTTTGATACACATACATTTTCGATTCACCAAACTTATACAAAATATACTCAGTACCACGTTGACCAGCTACATAATCGTCATCGTAACCCATACGCTCTAATCCCGAAACATCCATAAATTCGCTTTTATTTATCCATTTAAAAGCATGCTTTGTTTGACTTAAAGGAACATTTTGTAACAAGGGATTGTCTTCTACTTCATATGTAGCATTTGCTCGTTGTGGCGCAATTTCTTCAGTTTCTTGATTATCACTATTATCAAATGGATTCAAATCGCTAATAGCAGGAACATTTCTGTACACAATTACGACTATAATTACAATTGCCAATAATGCTAATAAATTTCTAATTAACCTAAATAACCATCTCAATATTATAGACACCTCTCATTCATATATATTATACAAAAATATAATATAAATCATCATCGGGCTTTGGACTGAACTCTTTAATCATTCTGTAGTCTGATGTATTTTTATCAATTCTCATATATAATCTCATTAAGAGGTGAAAATAATGGAATTAATATATATATTCTTAGCTATCTTGTTTTTAATTATCTTTTTCCGATTTTTTGTTGGGTTATTAAGAGTTATCATAAAATTAGCTATTATTGCTTTAGTAATTTACTTCATATATCAAGGTGTTCTTTACTTTATGTGACCCTTAATGAATATCACTTGATTTTTATTAAAGAAGAAGCCGAGACAATAATTTGTCTCGGCTTCTTCTTTTTATTTATTTAGTAATTTTTTTAACAAGAATAAAGTAAGTGATACTAAAATACCCCACACTATGCCTGCACCAATTGATCCAAGAATAACACTAAATGAAAGTGATGATTCACTATTTGTTAATGTAAGTAATATTGATGAAAGAAATACACCCACAACACCTAATGCCATTATAATTCCATAGTCTTTTTTTACAATCGCTCTTTTCTTTCGTTGAAAAATAGATATTATGAATAACAATGGTAAAACAACTAAAATAAATGTAATGATTTGCAAATCAAAAACTCCTGACTCATTTTTATTTATATTATACCATTGTATCATTCATAAACATCATTAATTTCTATGTCTTCACGCATAATATAATCATTTTCAAAAATACTTATAAATTCTCCATCCCCAATAATGATATGATCAAGTAAATCTATTCCCATTAATTCACAGCAATATAGAATTCGTTTAGTCGTTTTAATGTCTTCTATAGATGGTGTTGGATCTCCGCTCGGATGATTATGAGCTATTACAATGGATGCCGCCGAATGTTTGATTGCCTCTCTTAATAAATCTCTCGGGTGTACTACTGCCATATTCAAAGAACCTATAAATATAGATTGTTCATGTATAATTTGATTTTTAGTGTTTAATAGCAACGCAACAAAGTGTTCTTGCTTTAAATATCTTAGTTTCTCCATCAAGTAATTTGCTACATCTTGTGGCTCATTTATTTCAAATTTATCCAATACTGTATTACTATGCATTCTTTTAGCTAATTCAATGACAGCTAAAATAGTAATGGCTTTAGATTCTCCTATTCCATTTACTGTTAATAATTCAGGCAAAGTAAGGTGCCTTAATTCTCTAGTGTTCTCTACTAAATTTAACACTTTATTTGCACATTCTAAACTCGAATATTGTTTACTACCAGAATTGATGATTATTGCCAATAACTCTCTATTAGTTAGTTTATCCGGACCATAAGATTTTAATCTTTCTCTCGGTTTATCTTCGTGTTGTAAATCTTTAATTTTAATGACCATGTAAGCCTCCTAAAAAATAATAATTAAGTTGATGATTAAAAATCAAAACAAATAGTGTAGAAACTGTGATAAAAGGAACTAAAGGAACTTTCTTCATAAGATTTTTACAAGCACAAGAATAAAGTAAGACGAAAATTCCTGCAATAATGAACGTGAACATAAACATTAATAAAAATTGAGAATTGGATAGTATAATACTTAATAAAGAAAATAGTTTTATATCACCGTATCCTATACTTTTATTAGAAATAAAATAAACACAATGAAGTAAAAACAGAATAAGAATTGATAATAAAAAACCTTTCAACGACATATCAAAAAGCACTAAAGCTGTTATAAACATTATAATTAATACATGGTTAGGAATAATATAGTGCTTCATATCATAAATAGATAAAGGGATTAAAAATATGACTAAGAAATAATATAATAGAGGATCAAACGGTGTATTGCATATTAGAGGTATTAAAAAAAGTGTTCCTAGTATAAGTTCACATAAAAATAAATCTAGAGATATCCTACTCTTGCAAAATCTACATTTACCTTTTAAACATAAGTAACTGATAATTGGAATAAGATCTCTAAACAAAATATTTTTACAACAATTCTCACACTTAGAACGACTAAGAAACATATTATAATTTATGTTTGTTGTACTTGTGAGTTGATACATATAACTAGCTAAAATTGCCCCCAACAAAAAGAGTAAAGCCATTATTTCATTCTCCTTTTTTGATATATATAAATATACCAAAACAACTCGTTAAACGTATAACTACAGTTTTTGAACTTATGAGTATGCCATTATAAACATTAAAATATTATTCATAAAAAAACTTGAAAAACTCTATGTAATAACATGAGTTTTTCAAGTTTTGTAATATTTATAAAAGTTAAAAACCTAATCCTAAAGCAACGAATATTCCAGCCATACATATAACAACCCATAGTACTAATAACTTCCATATAAATTTCACCCATTTAGTATAAGAAATTCCGGCAACAGCCAATCCACCCATTAAAGAGGCGGAAGTTGGGAATATACTATTACTCACTGCGTCTCCATATTGGAAGGCAAGTACTGCCATCTGTCTATTTATACTTAATAAATCAGAAATCGGAACCATAAGAGGCATAGTTGTCATTGCTTGGCCCGATCCTGATGGTATAAAGAAGTTTAAAATCATTTGAATAACGAACATCATACCAACCGTAATACTAGCTGGTAAATCTTGAATGGTGTTTGTTAAATAATACACTATAGTATCTATAATTTTACCATTTTCTAATACGACAACAATTGCTTTAGCAAATCCTACAATTAAAGCACCGAACAAAATAGATTTCATTCCTTCTACTAAAGCATCAAAAGTTCCATTAAACCCTAGACCACCGATAAACCCTGCTAATAAACCTGCTAATAAGAAATTAGCACTCATTTCATTAAAGGACCATCCGAATGTAAAAATACCAAATACGTTAAAACAAATTGCCGCGACTAGCAAAACTAAACAAAATGATTGTCGTTTTGTAAATCTGCCAATCTTAGGTTGGTCAGCAATATTATGTTGTTCTTCTTGTTCTAATTCATATACTAAACTTTTCTTTGGATTTTTCTTAACTTTTCGAGCATATAACATTACATAAATGATGCCAACAATCAATACACATATATAAATGATCGTTCTAAATTGCCAGCCTGAAAACAGAGGAATTTCAGCGATTTTTTGTGCGACTCCAACCGTAAATGGATTGAGCATGCCTCCTAGAAATCCTGCTGCTGCCCCCATTATAATCATTGCTGTACCAGTCATCGCATCATACCCAACTGCTCTTGCGATTGCTATACCTATCGGAACAAATATAATAGTTTCTTCAGCCAATCCAATAGAAAAACCGAGTAATGAGAAAATAAACATCGTTAGAGGAATCATAAATTTGCCGTTTTCCCCTAACTTGTTCATTGCAGCATTTACACCATTTGTAATAGCGCCAGTCTTATGTATAATACCAAAAGCGCCACCTACTAGAAATATGTAAAAAATAATATCCGCGCCACTAATTAAACCTTCAGGAATCGATCTAAAGATTTCTAAAAATCCAGATGGTTGACTGTCTACTAAATGATACGTACCTGATACAACTTCTTCTCGATCATTTACAGTTTTACGTTCAAATTCACCTGAAGGTATTACATAAGTTAGCAAGCAACTTATCGCAATAATAAATAGTAAAATCGCATATGTATGAGGATTTTTGAATTTTATTTTCTGTTTATTGTTTTCTTTCATATAATCTCCCCTTTAGTAATATATATTACTCATACCCTATTTTTCAGAATATAATGAATTTTTACACAAAAAAAGATAACGACATTTTTCATTTTGTCGTTATCTTTTAACTCATTTATGATTGAACAAACAATTTTCTTACTTCACTTATAAAATACAAACTACCGGTTATAACAAGTAATTCACCATCATATTCATCGATAAAGCTATTATAATTTTGAATCTTTTCAATGTGATCATGTTCTAAGTAATCATAAACTGTATCTATTGGTAATGCTTTTGGAAAATCAAATGTCGTTACATAGAATCTGTTCGCTACGTCTTCTAAACTGTTTAACATTTTTCCAATAGGTTTTCCTTCAATAGCTGCAAACAATACGTCAATTTTTTTATCAGAATAATACTGATTCAAAGTATTAACTAACGCATCTATACTTTCTTTATTATGAGCACCATCAATTAATATGAGAGGCTGATCTTTAACTTTTTCAATACGGCCTGACCAAGTCGTATTCTCAATGGCATCTATCATTTTATTAAAGTCTAATTGTATAATCCCTCTTTGAAACATTTCAATAAGCGTTGTAATTGCAAGTGCAGCATTTTCATGTTGATGTTGACCAATCATTTTTAGTTGAATATTTTCAAGTTCATAACTTTCATATCTGTAAGTAAATTCAGCATCATCAGAAATAACATGAATATCTCTATCTAATTCTAAACCTTTATTATAATTAGTTTCTACAACTTCACGCACAAAATGTAGCGCATCTTTAGGTTTAATTGAATAAACAAGAGGTACACTTGGTTTAATTACACCAGCTTTTTCCCTAGCAATATCCATATAAGTATCACCTAATATATTTGTATGGTCTAAACCGATACTTGTTAATACTGTCATAATTGGTTGGAATACATTAGTTGAATCATTTAAAGCTCCTAATCCCGCTTCAACTATAACAAAATCAACAGGGCGTATAGATCCAAAATATACAAACATAATTAATGTGATAATTTCAAATTCTGTAGCTGGTCCTAAATCAGTTTCAGTTTCAAGTCTTTCTGAAATTGGTTTAACTATTTGAACTAAGTCAACTAATTCATCGTTAGTTATCGGAACACCGTTAATGCTTATTCTTTCATTAAATGTAACGATATATGGTGAAGTAAAAGTACCAACTTCATAATTATTTGCTACAAGTGCATTTCTTAAATAACTGACTGTTGATCCTTTACCATTCGTACCTACTACATGAACTGCTTGAATATTATCTTCAGGATGGTCCAGTTTACTGAGCATCCACTTCATTCTTTTAACACCTGGTTTAATACCAAATTTAGTTCGTTCGTGTATCCAGTGTAAACTATCTAAATAATCCATTAGCTTTCCTAGCCTTTCAATTGTTCAATTCTAGCTAGTACACCATCATATTTTTCTTGATAATTAACTTTTTTATCTTTCTCTTCGTTAATAATCTTTTCAGGTGCATTAGCAACGAACTTCTCATTGCTCAATTTTTTATTAACACGATCTAATTCTTTTTGCCATTTATTAAGTTCTTGCTCAAGTCTTTCTATTTCTTTATCCATGTCAATTAATCCTTCTAATGGTAACACCACTGTAGCACCAAATACAACTTCAGTCATCGCTTTTTCAGGTATTTCTATAGAAGTATCGATAATTAACTCACTTGGATTACAAAAACGCATTAAGTAATCTTTATTATCTAAAAGTTGCTCTTTAACTTTTTCGTCTTTTGCTTCGATATGAATTGGCACTTCTTTAGACATTGGTGTATTCACTTCACGTCTAGCTTGTCTTACAGATTTAATAATTTCAACTAACAATTGCATTGAAACTTTACTGTTTTCATTTGATAATTCTGGTTTAACTTCTGGCCATGAAGCGTTTATGATTGTTTCTCCTTCATGAGGTAGAGCTTGCCATATATGTTCTGTTACAAATGGCATTAATGGATGTAACATTCTCATTGTTTGATCCAGTGTGTAAGCTAATACTGAACGCGTCATTTGTTTTTTAGACTCATCTTCACCGTTCATTGGTATTTTACTCATTTCAATATACCAATCACAGAACTCATCCCAAATAAAGTTATAAAGTACGCGACCAACTTCACCAAATTCATATTTATCACTTAAATCTGTAACATTTGCTATAGTTTCGTTTAATCGTGTAAGAATCCATTCATCAGCAACAGATTTTTCACCTGATAAATCTATATCTTCAAACTTAAATGATTCACCAATATTCATAATACTAAAACGAGAAGCATTCCAAATCTTGTTGATAAAGTTCCAAATAGCTTCAACTTTTTCAGTAGAATAACGTAAATCGTGTCCAGGTGATGAACCAGTAGCTAAGAAGTATCTTAAGCTATCCGCACCATATTCGTCTATAACATCCATTGGGTCAACACCATTACCTAATGACTTACTCATCTTACGGCCATCTTCAGCTCTTACTAAACCGTGTAACAAGACATCATTGAATGGTTTTTGTCCAGTAAATTCAAGCCCTTGGAAAATCATTCTCGATACCCAGAAGAAAATAATATCATAACCTGTAACTAATGTGTTAGTTGGATAATAACGTTTAAAGTCTTCATTGTTTTCGTCTGGCCATCCTAATGTAGAAAATGGCCATAATGCAGAACTAAACCATGTATCAAGAACGTCTTCATCTTGAGTCCAATTTTCAATATCTTCTGGCGCTTCTTCTCCTACATATGTTTCACCTGTCTCGTTATGATACCAGGCTGGAATTTGATGACCCCACCATAGTTGTCGAGAAATTGTCCAGTCGCGGATGTTTTCCATCCATCTATTAAATGTACCTTCAAATCTGTCTGGAACAAAATTAATACGATTTTCAGTATCTTGGTTATCTAAAGCTTGTTTAGCTAGAGGTTCCATCTTCACAAACCATTGAGTAGATAAGTAAGGCTCAACTACTGCCCCACTTCTTTCTGAATGGCCAACTGAATGCTCATGTTCTTCAACTTTAATTAACTCTCCAGTTGCTTTTAAATCTTCAATTAATTGCTTACGGCATTCAAAACGATCTAAACCATTATATTTACCAGCAAGCTCATTCATCGTACCGTCTTCATTCATAACGTTAATTTTTTCTAGTTGATGTCTTTCACCAATTTCGAAGTCATTAGGATCATGTGCAGGTGTTACTTTCATTGCTCCACTACCAAATTCAATATCAACATAATCGTCACCGATGATAGGTAATTCACGACCAATAATTGGTAAAATAACAGATTTACCTATTAAGTGTTTATATCGATCATCGTTTGGATTAACAACAATTGCAGTATCCCCAAGCATCGTTTCAGGACGTGTTGTTGCTATTTCAATAGCACCTTCTCCTTCTTTAAACGGATACTTAATATGATAGAAATGCCCTAATATATCTTCATGTATAACTTCTATATCAGAAATTGCTGTTTTAGTTTGTGGATCCCAGTTAATAATTCTTTCTCCACGATATATCAAACCTTTATTATACATATCAACAAACACTTTTTTAACTGCTTGAGATAATCCTTCGTCTAATGTAAAACGTTCACGACTATAGTCTAAACCTAAGCCTAACTTAGACCATTGTGCACGAATAAAGTCTGCATATTCTTCTTTCCATGACCAAGCATGTTCAAGGAATTTTTCTCTACCTAAATCATGTCTAGTCAATCCTTGTTCTTTTAATTTGCCTTCAACTTTAGCTTGGGTTGCGATACCTGCATGGTCCATACCAGGTAAATACAAAGTATCATACCCTTGCATTCTTTTCATTCTAGTTAAAATATCTTGTAAAGTTGTATCCCATGCATGACCTAAATGTAGCTTACCAGTTACATTTGGAGGCGGAATAACAATCGTATACGTTTCTTTGTCTTTATTTTCACTTGGTTTAAAATAATCATTTTCTAACCAATGTTGATAACGGCCTTCTTCAACCTTTTTAGGGTTATATTTAGGTTCCATTTCCATTATTTATCACTCCTTTTTAATATAAAAAAACCCGTCCTAAATGAATAGGACGGGTTAAACCGTGGTACCACCTAAATTCAATATAATTTCTTATATTGCACTTTAACGATTATCGCTCGCACACGCATTAATCTACTTAGTTTCAATTAACGTTCAAATTAAGGCTACCTTCAATCATCATTAATATGTATTCACACCAACCATACACTCTCTTCAAATAATCAATGATTTACTCTTCCTTGTTAAATATTTAATTACTTTAATAATATAAGCACTTTCAATATAAGTCAATATTGAAAGTACTAATTACCGTATTTCTTAGACCTTATGCTTAAGAAAACCTTTATTAATGGTGAAATAATTAGAAGTATAAAAAATATCCTAAAAATATGATAGCTTGAAATCATTGCGACATCTCCACCAGTTTCAAGCGCAACTACTATAATTTGTGCCATTCCCCCTGGAGCAGCACTTAAAAACAAGTCATTAATATTGTCATCAATAAAAAGATCAAAAATAAACACAAGTATAAAAGCACCAAGTATTAACGAGACATTTTGGAATGCTATTGCAAACACAGTCTTTTTAGTCAGATTATTTATTAAATCAGATATTTGAACCCCTATTCTTATTCCGAATAACACTTGAGCAATTATAATCAACTGATAATCTAAAGAGAAAACCTGTTCAGTATATAAATTCCAAGTAAGAAGAACAAAAATTGGTGCAAGTAAATGAGGAACAGGAAACTTAATCTTGTAGAATAATAAAAATAAAATAATTATTCCTACAATCAACGTAATATATCCCGTTAAATCTAAAACTGAAAATATGGAAGGTGCTGCATCAATTTGTCTAGAACTTGAACCATTACTACCATATATTGAAGAAATAATAGGAACTAAGATTACAACAAACATAATTCGTGATGTTTGAGTAAGTGTAACGATGAGTAAGTCTGCTTTTTTATTCTCTTCCGCCATAACAACCATTTGGCTTAGAGCTCCAGGGATTGCACTTAATAATGCTGTTTCAAATGAAACATTGGCTATCTTTTTAAAGACTATAGATATAATTAAAGCGAGTAATATGATAAATACTGACATTAATACAATCTGCAACCATTCATCTTTTATATCATGAAGTACATCAAGTGTAAAAGTAGAACCCATTTGAACTCCTAAAATGAGTAATCCTATATTACCTAACCAATTCGGCCATTTAATCGAGCATTTCATCAATTTTATAACGATAATGCTAGCAAATATCGGACCAAATAACCAAGGTAAAATCATATGAATGCTTTGGAGTATAAAGCCAAGTATTATAGCTAGCAAACTTACAATTATTATGTTCTGTTTATTTCTA
The DNA here is from genome assembly GCF_022386595.1 of Mammaliicoccus sp. G-M28. NCBI lineage: Bacteria > Bacillati > Bacillota > Bacilli > Caryophanales > Staphylococcaceae > Mammaliicoccus > Mammaliicoccus sp. G-M28. The sequence goes on along the minus strand of NZ_JAJNIF010000003.1, from coordinate 110,562 downwards.
TGCATCAATTAACACCTCATGTAAAATTATACCATTATTAAAAATATAAATTGAGGTTATAATTGTTATTTTGTAATTCTAGATAGTGCTGTATCAAATGCTTGAATTGTTTTTTCTATATCTTCTTTAGTATGAGCTGTTGATAAAAAAGTACCTTCGAATTGTGATGGTGGCAAGAATACACCTTCTTGAGCCATTTCTCTATACATATTACTAAACATTTCTAAATCTGATGAATTAGCTTCATCAAAATTAGTAACTGGACCTTTATTCAAGAAATAACCTATCATTGAACCAGCACGATTAACTGTTATTGGTACTTCATGTTTAGAAAACACATCTTTCAGACCTTTTTCAAGTAAATCTCCTAATTCATTAAAATAGCTATAACTATCTTCAGTTAGCTCACTTAAAGTTGCAAAGCCACTCGTCATAGCCAATGGATTTCCTGAAAGTGTTCCTGCTTGATAAACATTACCAACTGGCGCTATTTCTTCCATAATTTCTCTTTTACCACCGAAAGCACCTACCGGTAATCCTCCACCAATAACTTTTCCTAGACAAGTTAAGTCAGGCGTAACACCAAAATACCCTTGTGCACAATTGTATCCTACTCTAAATCCTGTCATAACTTCATCAAAGATTAATACAGAACCATATTCTTTAGTAATATCACGTAAACCTTCTAAGAAACCTTCTACTGGTGGTACTACACCCATATTACCGGCAACAGGTTCTACAATAACACCTGCGATATCATCACCAAATTGTTCAAAAGCCACTTTTACAGCATCAATATCATTATAAGGAACTGTTATTGTATTTTTCGCAGTGCCTTCAGGTACGCCTGGAGAGTCTGGTAATCCTAAAGTTGCTACCCCAGAGCCAGCTTTGATTAGTAATGAATCACTATGTCCATGATAACAACCTTCAAATTTCAATATTTTATTTCTGCCAGTATAACCTCTTGAAAGTCGTAATGCTGCTAATGTTGCTTCTGTTCCTGAAGATACCATTCTTACCATCTCAATAGATGGAACACGTTCAATTACGAGTTGTGCCATTTTATTTTCAAGCTCTGTAGAAGCACCAAATGAAGTTCCTTTATCTACCGCTGCGTGTAAAGCTGTTTTAACTTTTTCGTGAGAATGACCTAAAATTAAAGGCCCCCAACTTAATACGTAATCAATATATTCATTACCATCTACATCATATATCTTTGATCCTTTACCGTGATCCATAAATATCGGCGGTGTATCTACAGATTTAAATGCTCTAACTGGACTATTTACACCACCAGGCATTAAATCTACTGCTTCTTTGTATGCTTCAATTGATTGTTCGTATCTCATATTAATAGTCTCCTCCATCTAGATATTTACAAATATCTTTTGCGAAATAAGTAATAATCATGTCTGCTCCAGCACGTTTCATTGAAGTCATTTGTTCCATAACAATTTTCTCTTCATCTATCCAGCCATTTAGTGATGCTGCTTTTGTCATACTATATTCGCCACTTACGTTATACGCAACAATAGGTAAGTCAGAACGGTTACGCACATCTCTTATAATATCTAAATAACTTAAAGCAGGTTTAACAATCATCATGTCGCAACCTTCTTTAATGTCACTTTCTAATTCTCTAAATGCTTCTAAGCGATTGCTCGGGTCCATTTGATATGTTTTACGATCACCAAATGAAGGCGCACCTTCTGCAGCCTCTCTGAAAGGACCATAAAAACTAGATGCATATTTAATACCATAGCTCATAATCGGCATGTTAATAAATCCTGCTTGATCAAGTCCTGCTCTTATTTCAGCTACAAATCCGTCCATCATGTTACTTGGTGCAATAATGTCTGCTCCAGCTTTTGCTTGTGAAACAGCTGTTTTAACAAGTAATTCTAATGACTTATCGTTATCTACATCGCTTGTAGCTTCATCTATCACACCACAATGACCATGATCTGTGTATTCACAAAGACAAGTATCTGCCACAACTAATAAATCTGGGAACTTACTTTTAGATAAACGAGTCGCTTTTTGAATAATGCCATCATCGATAAATGCACCAGTACCACAAGCATCTTTCTCATTAGGAATTCCAAAGAACATTACACCTCGAATACCTAGGTCATATGCCTCTTTTAATTCTTCTTCTAACAGGTTTAAACTCAATTGATAAATCCCAGGCATTGATGAGATTTCATTTTTAATATTATCTTCTTCAATCACAAATATAGGATATATTAAATCAGATTTATGAACATACGTTTCTTTTACCATATTTCTCATTGATTGTGATGATCTTAATCTTCTATGTCTATCAAATTTCATAATTTTACCTCTTTCAAGATTGTATTTATCATATCTTCTAAAGTAGATTCTAAAGCTATTTTAGAAGTTTGATGATATGTATTTAATTTTTGTTGAGTGATTTCTCCAATTGCATATACTTCTACGCCATGACCAATTTCTTTGTAGGTTTCAAAATAACTTGAAACTGCTGAAGAACTTGAAAATGTTATATGCGTAACTTTATTGTTTGTAATTAGTTCATGCACCTTATGAACATTATCAGTATTTGTTACTGGCTCATATATATTCAGCCTTTGAACTTGATTACTCCATTCAGATAACTGAGTTGTTAATTTATCTCTTGCTTGTTTACTGCATGGTATCAATACAGATTGATTAAAAAGTTTGTCTTTAAAATCATTTAACATGCCTTCTTGCGTAAATGTTTCCGGCATTGTATCAACAGGTATATTAAGTTTTTCAGCTATTTTTTTCGTTTTAGAACCAATTACTGCAATATGATTAACTTGTATCTTTGGTAAATATGGTTCAAAAATTTTAATAGCATTTACAGACGTAAAAATAAGCCAATCATAGTGGGGTTTTAAACAAGACTGTTCAAATTGGATAGGGACAATATCTATAAATGGATAATGTCGAATCTCTACGTCTTCACGTTGAACAGTTCTTGTACTCGTAACCACTATAATCGGCTTCATTTTAACTACTCCTTATTATGCTTCTTCATTTAATTTCTTAATAATTTCATATGCACCTTGGGATTTTAATTCTTCAGATACTTGTTTACCGATTTCTACTGGATCGGTACCTACTTTTGTAGATTCATATCTTTCTTTACCATCAGGTGACATAATTAATCCTGTAAATGAAATTTCATTGCCATCTTTTGTTGCATAACCTGCAATTGGAACTTTACAACTTCCATCCATTTCATTTAAAAATGTTCTTTCGCATGTTACACACGTTTCCACTTTTTCATCATGCACAGATTTTAGAATATCTAATAATTCTTTGTCATCACTTCTACATTCTATACCTAATGCACCTTGACCTATTGCTGGAACCATTGTATCCTCTTGTAAATATTCAGTAACGATATCTTCGCTCCAACCCATGCGCTTTAATCCTGCAGCAGCAAGTATTATAGCATCAAAATCCTCAGTTTCTAATTTCTTCAATCGTGTATCGATGTTCCCTCTAATCCATTTGATTTCTAAGTGAGGATATTTAGCTAAAATTTGGGCACCACGTCTTAAAGAACTAGTACCAACAATACTGCCTGGCTTTAATTCTGCAAGTTTAACATGATTATTAGCAATATATGCATCAAAAGGAATTTCTCTCTCAGGAATACATCCAAGCGTTAATGCTTCCGGCAATTCGCTAGGCACATCTTTAAGTGAATGAATAGCAAAGTCTATTTCATGATCAAATAATGCTTGTTGTATTTCTTTTACGAATAAACCTTTACCACCAACTTTAGACAATTGAACATCGACGATTCTATCGCCTTTAGTTACGATTTCTTTAATTTCGATATCTAAATCTGGATGCTTTTCTTTCAATTTATCTATAAATTGCTGACTTTGTGTCATTGCTAATTTACTTTTTCTAGAACCTACAATAATTTTACGCATAACTTCCTCCATTATTGTTTAATTAAACCACTGATGAAATCCCGAAAACTTTGAGACCACCAAATAATTTATCATACACACTAAAAATATCATAATATTCGCTATTACTAACGTTTTAGTATTGATTGATTTTCTTACTCTTAAATATAAATAAACACCATAAAGTAGTAAAACAATTAAAGAACCGATCACTTTCATATCTATCCATATCTCACTACCAATTATAATTAAGCCCCATTGTATACCTAATATTAAACTAATAAGTAACACTAAAAATCCTATTAAAGAAAATCTAAAAACATTTTGCTCTAGTTGTTCAATACTACCCATTCTAAAGAACTTTTGATTGAACTTTTTCTCTTTTAGATTTTTTCTCTGGAGTAAATATAAAATTGCATGTGATGTACTCAATGCAAACAGAACATAGCTTAATATAGCTAAAGAAATATGTATTAATAGTAATTCATTCATAATATTAGATGCCGTATTTTCCGTATCATATTGCTCAGGTCTAAATGTATGAATAACTAAAAATACAAATCCAATTAAATTAATAATAAAGACTGTTAAATCCGTTGATTTAAAATAGTTTAAAACTAATGAAACTGTAATAATCATCCATGTATAAAAATAAAATCCTTCAAATATCGTCAAGATTGGAAATTGTTTTGTTGTAACAATATACATGCACAAAAAGATTGTTTGAAAAATCCAAACAATCCCCAGTGCATAATACCCAAGCTTTCTTACTTTAGAATTTTTTTGAATAAAGTCATAGAAATAGCACCCTAAACAAATCATGTAAATAACTAAGACAATTTCATGCAAACGTACCGCAATTACATCTTGCATAGCATCACCATATATTTTGATTAAGTTTCAACTGTGTTAGGAGACAATTGACTTCTTTTTATTTCTTTCTTTGTATCATTTAATCGATCTACTTCATTCGTAATATTAAAGATTTCTTGGAATAATTCTAATTTTTCTGCTGATTTTTTATCAGTTGATAATTCTTTAGCTTGAGTTATCGGATCTTTTAATAATTGATTTACGATACTTTTCATATGCTTAGATATAACTTTTCTTTCTCTTTCAGTCATATCAGGTAGTTTTCTTTCGACACTTACCATTGTTTCTTCTTGTATATGTGATGCTTTACCTCTAAGTGCTGTAATTATCGGCACAACGCCTAGCATATTCACCCATTCTTCATGCTTATCAATTTCTTTAGCAATAAGCAATTCTATTTCACGAGCTGCTTGCTCACGTTCAGCTAGATTTGCATCTACAAGGCCGTTTAAATCATCCACATCATAATTAAACATTAGTTCTAAGTCATTCACTTCAGGATCTATATCCCTTGGCACAGCAATATCAATTAATACAAGTGGTTTATTTTTTCTAAAGCGCTCAACATCTTTCATCATATCTTTAGTTAATACATAATGTTCCGCACTCGTAGAACTAATGACGATATCAGCTTCCATCAACGAACATTGTAGTTCATTCATGCTTTTAGCTACACCTTTATATTGCATAGCTAATGCTTCAGCTTTTGCAACAGTTCTATTTAAAACAGTAATGTCATTTACACCACTACCATTCAAATTAGCTACTGCTAACTCAGCCATTTCTCCTGCTCCAATGATTAATGCTTTCTTATTATCTAGTTTGCCAAGTACTTTTTTCGATAATTCCACAGCTGCATATGAAACTGATACGGCATTAGAAGCTATGTCTGTTTCGTGATGACCACGTTTAGCCAATGTTATAGCTTGTTTGAATAATCGATTAAACATAGTACCTGTTGTAACCTCAGTTTGTGCAATTTGAAACGCATCTTTCATCTGTCCTAAAATTTGCGTTTCACCTAGAACCATTGAATCTAAACCAGATGTTACTCTGAACAAATGTTCCACTGCTTCATTCTCAGTTAACACATTTGTATAAGATTTAATCGTATCTAACGATTGGTCAAACCAATCAGCTAAGAAAGACTGAATATAATATTTACCAGTGTGTATTTGATCTACAACAGCATATACTTCAGTTCTATTACATGTCGATAAAATGACACATTCTAAAATTGATTTTTTATTACTAAGTGTTACGAGTGCATTCTCAATTTCTTGATCATTAAATGCTAGTTTTTCTCGCATCGCAACATCTGCAGTCTTATAGTTTACGCTTACTACAACAACATGCACTTCTAACGCCCCCATTAATTTATGTCCAATGTCTAAATTATAACATTTCTAATTTAGGAATGTGAGGATTTTGTTTAAATAAATTGTGACAATAATGCCCATATATTGTCTGTCTTATCTTTATTTAATGAAGAATAACTTATTAATTTATCCTCAGAATCAACCTCTAATGTTTCTCGTATGATTTTTAAATGTTTTTGAACTTTACCTTTTGGTATCTTATCCTCTTTAGTTGCGATAATAATTGTAGGTATTTCAAAATGTTTTAAATAATTATACATCAATACATCATCTTGAGTCGGCTTGTGTCTTATATCCACTAATTGAATGACACATTTTAACTCATTTCTAGTCGTTAAATATTGTTCTATCATCTTACCAAACTGTTCTCTTTGTTTTTTACTCACTTTTGCATATCCATATCCTGGTACATCAACAAATACAAGTTGTTCATCTATATTAAAGAAGTTTAAAGTCTGTGTCTTCCCAGGTTTAGATGACGTTCTAGCAACTTTTTTTCTTGATATTAATGTATTAATAAACGTTGACTTACCAACATTAGAACGCCCACTTAGAGCAATCTCTGGCAAACCAGTTTCAGGATATTGCTTTGGATCAACTGCACTTATAATTATATCTACGTTATTCGGATTAATTTTCATTGTTTTCTCCTACAAATTTGTTTCTTTTATTATATCTTATATTGGCTACATTTTAAACAAACCACAAAGATTAAAGGCTGAGACAATATATTGTCCCAGCCTCTAATAGATTAATAAAGTTTATGCTGATGTTTTTTCATCATTTATTAAGTTACCTTCACTATCAAATAAGTTAGGTAATTTATTATCTCTAATTGTATCTTCAGTAATCACTACTTTACTAACATCGTTGCTTGAAGGAATATCAAACATAATATCAATAAGAGCTTCTTCAATTATAGAACGTAATCCACGTGCACCAGTTTTACGTTCTATAGCTAGTTCACTAATAGCTGTTAATGCATTTTCATCAAATTGTAATTCAACGTCATCTAATTCAAGCATTTTAGTATATTGTTTTACTAATGCATTCTTAGGTTGAGTTAAGATGTTTTTCAATGCATCAACATCTAATGTTTCAAGATTAGCTACAATAGGAATTCTGCCGATAAATTCTGGAATTAAACCATAAGATTGTAAATCTTCAGGTCTAATTTGTGATAGTAATGACTCTTCATCACTAATTTCTTCACCAGAACTACTAAATCCAATGATTTTTTCACCTAATCTACGTTTAATGACTTCATCGATTCCATCAAATGCACCACCAAGAATAAATAGTATATTTGTTGTATCTATTTGAATGAATTCTTGGTTTGGATGTTTTCTACCACCTTGTGGCGGAACACTAGCTGTTGTACCTTCAAGAATTTTAAGCAATGCTTGTTGAACACCTTCACCAGAAACATCTCTTGTTATAGATGTGTTTTCAGATTTACGTGCGATTTTGTCAATCTCATCAACATATATAATACCCTTTTCAGCACTTTCAACATCAAAGTCAGCTGCTTGGATTAATCTTAAAAGTATATTTTCTACGTCTTCACCTACATAACCAGCTTCCGTTAAACTAGTTGCATCTGCTATTGCAAATGGAACGTTTAATGATTTGGCTAATGTTTGAGCAAGTAATGTTTTACCACTACCAGTTGGCCCAATTAATGCGATATTACTTTTTTGTAAATCAACACCATCTTCACTTTCTGAAGGTTGTTGAACACGTTTATAATGGTTATAGACAGCTACTGCTAATGATTTTTTAGCATTTTCTTGTCCGATAACATAATCATTTAATTGCTCCATAATTTCTTTAGGTGTAGGAACTTCAGTAAATTGTTCTGGCTCTTGTGACTTCAATTCTTCTTCAACTATTTCAGAACAAAGCTCTATACATTCATTACATATATAGACACCACTACCAGCTACAAGTTTTTTAACTTGATCCTGCTCTTTACCACAGAAAGAACATTTTAAGTTTTCTTCACCATCGTTAAATTTAAACATTTTTACACCCCTATTCTTTTTAGACTATACTAAATGTTTTTTACTTTTTCAAATTAAACGAACTAAAAAAGAATAGTAGCAGAAAAATTCTGCTACTATAATTAATTTATACCGAATAACAATTATTCTCCAACTGATTCAGCAACTAATAAGTCGATAACTTTTTGAATTTTAAGGTCGTTAACTAAAATATCGTTATTACCTAATGTTGATTTAATATCTTCAACAGATAATCCAAATTGTTCGCTCATTTTAGTCAATTCTGCTTCAACATCTGAATCAGAAACTTCAATGTTCTCAGCATCAGCGATAGCTCTTAAAGTTAAATTAGTTTTAACACGTTTTTCAGCGTCTTCTTTCATTTGTGCTTTAAGTTCTTCTTCTGATTGGCCAGAGAATTGATAGTATAATTCAAGGTTTAAACCTTGTTGTGAAATACGTTGTTCGAATTCTTGCATCATACGATCTAATTCTGTGTTAATCATAGCTTCAGGAATTTCAACTGTAGCGTTATCAGAAGCTTTAGTAATTGCTTCTTCTTTTTCAGTTGCTTCTGCTTGATTTAATTTAGCATCTGCTAAATCTTTACGTAATTTTTCTTTATATTCATCTACTGTATTAACTGATTCGTCAAGCTCTTGAGCTAACTCATCATCTAATTCTGGAATTTCTTTAGATTTTACTTCGTTAATATCACATTTGAATGTTGCTTCTTTACCAGCTAATTCTTCAGCATGGTATTCTTCAGGGAATGTAACAACAACTTCTTTGCTATCGCTAGCTTTAAGACCAATAAGTTGTTCTTCAAATCCTGGAATGAATGATCCAGAACCAATTTCAAGATCATAACCTTCAGCTTGTCCACCTTCAAATGCTTCGCCGTCAACATAACCATCAAAGTTAATGTTTACAACGTCACCTTGAGCGATTTCGCCTTCTTTAACTGTTAATTCAGCTTGACGACTAACTGCTTCTTCTAAAGCTTTATCGAATTCTTCGTCAGTTACTTCACGATCTTGTTTTTCTATAGCTAGGCCTTTATAGTCACCTAATTCAACTTCTGGTTCAACTGTTACAGTAGCTTCAAAGATAAGTTCTTTACCTTTTTCCATTTGTGTAACGTCGATTTCCGGACGATCAACTGGGTTGATTTCTGCTTCTTCAACTGCATTACCATATGCTTCAGGTAAAATGAAATCTAATGCATCTTGGTATAATGATTCAACACCAAATCTTTGTTCAAATAATGGTCTTGGCATTTTACCTTTACGGAAACCAGGTACATTAATTTGTTTAACAACTTTTTTGAATGCTTTGTCTAAACCTTTATCTACTTCTTCTTTAGGAACCGTAACAGTTAATAAACCTTGGTTACCTTCCTTCTTTTCCCATGTTGCTGTCATGTATAAAAACCTCCGTGATTAACCTAATTTTATAAATTTTCAACTCTTTAATTATAACATAGCTTTCTGATGTTTCAACTATAGTGTTTACATTCATTATAATTTTTCAATAAAATCTATGAATTTGTCCCAATCTGCTTGATTAACACTATTGTAGCTAGCGTCTATAATAAAACGTTCTGATAAAAGTTTCAAGTAACATGCAATTAAAGTTTCATCTTCTAGCTCGCTAAAATCAATTGGATACATTACGATAGCATGTTGATTCAATAAACTTTTAGCTAATTCAATCGATGAAGGACTATCAATTTCAAGTTGATCTATTACTTTAGGTATTATATTTTTGTTTAAATTTGTTCTTTCAATGCCATCTAATTCTATAGGATTAACAGTTAAAAATTCGTTTAATTTTTCGAATTTTACTTCAGCAGACCATTCACTTAATCTTAAATACTCTAAAATCAAACTTTGTACATTGGGATGCAATGTTTCATTCTCTATAATCTGAGCTAAAGTTAAATTAAACACACCTAAATGATTATCAATTAAGTCGATTAAGAGATTAATTTGTTCTTCAAATTGTGTTTCTTTAAATGCTCTCAAAATTTCTGATGCTTTTAACTGTCTTTGATTAAGTTTGTCTTTTGCCATATCTTGAATAGGAAGTAGTGCCATCCTAGTAGAATGTTCAATATTTTCATCTTTAATTTGATTAATGATTTCAACTACTGTTTGATATTGTTCTAAATAATATAGGCTTTCTACAAAATAAATAACAATCTTATCATAATAGTCATGCCCTTGATTTAGCAATATACTTGCTTCTTCTCTCAATTCTAAATAATGACCACACGCTTTTAAAACTTCACATTTTTTTAATGATAGGTCTTCATCCATTGCAAAATGTTGTTCATATAATTCGAACACTTGATACGCTTCATCAAATTGTTCCTTTTGTATAGCAGTATTAATATTTTGTATGAGTTGGTTTTTCAGTTTTGGAAATGGAATGATTTCACTCAAGGTTACTCACCTCTTCTGTATATACCATCTATAATAAGACTACTCCATGTTTCATAGTTTTCATTATTAGATAACTCCGATTGGTTGACCCAATTAATTTTCAATGTGTCAGTTTCGATAGCTTCGACACTTTCTTTTTGGACTTTTAATTTAAACACTACGCCAATATGAACTTTACCAACTTCATTCTGATCATCATTGATAAATCCGATTAACTCCATGTTTTCTACATCTTTTTTACTCAAACCAACTTCTTCTTCAAGTTCTCTTGCAGCATTTTCTCTTATCACTTCTTCAACATTAGTAGCATTAGGAACATCATTCATATGTCCACCTACACCTATTGAACTCAATCCGTGAAGTCTACCTTCTCCACCACCAGTTAACCTTTCATAAACTAACACTTCGTTATTTTCATTTTCTAAAATACAATATGAAATCAACTGTTTATATGATGGATCTTCTTCCATGTCTCCACGTCTTTTAGTTTCGTATTGATTAATTGTTTCGTAAATATATTTTGTTTCTTCATCTTGGATAGATTTAAATCCATCGAATTGATATGTTTCATTATTAAAAATTGTCTTTCTTGGTACCACTGTTATCATTTCATCAAATTTAGACATAATAATCTCCTTATTCTTATTTCTACACTATTTTATCAAAGCGTTTATAAAGCGTAAAGGAGTTGGGTCTGTTCGTTCTTTTTTTAATAACATCTTATGATATTGTTCGTGCAAGTTTTCCTCTTTTTTTATACAATCTTACGATTTTGTTCGTGCATGCTTGCCTACTTTTTTTATACAATCTCACGATTTTTTTCGTGCATGTTTGCCTAGGGGTATGGTTCGAGCCTGTAGTCTCTCACGCATACTATTCCCTCAGGCGTCAGCACTTACAAAATCGTTCTTAATATCTATTTTTATATAGAAAAATGGTTGCTCTAAGTGCTACTACGGATAGCGGACAAATTGAACTTGAATTTATAAGTTCAGTTTTTTTGTTTTAATAAGTAGATTTATTGAACATAGAATCAACTCTAGGATAAATTTCACCTATACTATAAATATTTAATTAATATTTGGTATTTTGTAGCGCTGACTCCTGTGGGGTAAGCACGAGCAAAAAAATACCAACAAAGTCTAAGAGTTACCAAAATGATTTTTATAAAAAAATAAGAGCAGAAATTCAATGAAGAATTTCTGCTCTTATATAGAATATATTATTTAGCTAATGCGTCTTTAGCTTTAGTAGCTAATTCAGCAAATGCTTTTTCATCTGAAACAGCGATTTCAGAAAGCATTTTACGGTTGATTTCAATACCAGCTAATTTAAGACCATTCATTAAACGGCTATAGCTGATGTCGTTTTGACGAGATGCTGCATTAATACGTGCAATCCATAATTTACGGAATTCACGTTTTTTCTGACGACGGTCACGGTAAGCATAGTTACCTGATTTCATTACTTGTTGTTTAGCAACTTTATATAATGTATGTTTTGATCCAAAGTAACCTTTAGATAATTTTAAAACTTTTTTACGACGAGCTCTCGTCACTGTTCCACCTTTAACACGTGGCATTATAATTCCTCCTTAAAATGGACCATTAGTCCGCTATGTTTATTATTTTACGTACGTTAACATTTGTTTAACTCGTTTAGTATCTGATTTAGAAACTAATGAAGCTTTACGTAATTTACGTTTCGCTTTAGTAGATTTGTTTGCAAATAAGTGTGAAGTAAATGATCTAGAACGTTTTAATTGACCTGAACCAGTTCTTTTAACACGTTTAGCTGCTCCACGATGAGTTTTCATTTTAGGCATTGAGATTTCCTCCTATTATTTCGGTTTATTTGTCGTTTGAAATTGGCGCTAACATTAAGAACATTGAACGCCCTTCCATTTTAGGTCTTTGTTCAACTGTTGCTATATCCTTACAAGATTCTGCAAAGCGTTCTAACACGCGTTGACCAATTTCTTTATGCGTAATCGCACGTCCTCTAAATCTAATAGATACTTTAACTTTATCTTCTTTAGATAAGAATTTTTGTGCATGTTTCAATTTAGTTTCAAAGTCATGTTCTTCGATAGTTGGACTTAATCGAATTTCTTTTACACTAACAATTTTTTGTTTCTTACGCATTTCTTTTTCTTTTTTCTGTTGTTCGAATTTATATTTACCGTAATCCATAATTCTTGCAACAGGTGGTTTAGCATTTGGCGCTACTACTACTACATCTAAATCTACTCTTTCAGCCATTTCAATGGCTTCAAATTTTGATTTAACACCAATTTGTTCCCCATCTTGGCCAATAAGGCGAAGTTCTTTCGCACGAATTTTGTCGTTTATTTGAGTCTGATCTTTAGCTATGGTTGACACCTCCTAGAATTTTACGAAGTCGTCCAAGAAAAAAAGAACGAATGCACAATGCACCCGCTCTCCTCCATAAACATTAAAGGTTTATTGTACCTGCTAACTGCTTTACGCGTCACTACAGGTGAGAAGCGGGTATGCCTCTACTTGGTCCGTTTCGTATTCAACAAAACTAATCTTACCAATTATAAACCTTTATGTCAATCTTTATTTAATATTATTTTCAAATTCTTTCATATCGATATCTTGACTTAAATCAACTTGTTTAAGTGGTATCATTTTTGTTTTATATTTCACTTTATGGAAAATAAAGAATGCTAAAAATACTGGAATACCCATATATGTGATGAAGAATCTTCTTGGTTCAAACTCACCAGTTTGTATGAAGTCAACATCTTGACCGACAATTACAATTGCACAAAGTGCAAACGCAAATAACGGACCAAATGGGAATAGCTTTGCAGTATATTTCAATTTTGATTTATCATAATTTTGTAGATCAAATGCTCTTCTAAATCTAAAGTGACTGATTGCTATACCTAGCCAAGCAATAAATCCTGTCATACCTGATGCTGCGATAATATACTCATACGCCCCACCACTTAAATGCTCTATAGCAAATATTAGAACGACAACTACTGCAGTAGTCATAAGTGCTGTATAAGGCACCCCAAATTTATTTGTTTTAGAAAATACTGGCGAAGCAAGTTTATCTTTACTCATAGAGAATAACATTCTCACAGATGCATACATACCAGAATTACCTGCTGATAATACTGAAGTTAATATTACTGCATTCATAAATGAAGCAGCAAATGCTAAACCAGCATTTTCAAATACCAATGTGAATGGTGATTTTGCTATTTCATCGCCACCCATTAAGTTTGGATTAGTATAAGGAATAATCATACCAATTACAAATATTGCTAAAACATAGAATAATATTATTCTCCAAAATACTTGTTTAATTGCTTTAGGTACTGCACGTTCTGGATTTTCAGACTCACCTGCAGTAATACCTATTAACTCTGTACCTTGGAAAGAGAATCCTGCTACTAAGAACACACCTAGAACTAGCAAGAATGTATTAACATTGGAATCTCCGAGGAACGGTGCATCTCCAGCTACAAAGTTTTCGAATCCTAAATACTCTCCACCTAGTAATCCGAATATCGTTAATAACCCAATCCCGATAAAGATTATAACTGTAGCTACTTTAATGAAAGCAAACCAATATTCACTTTCTCCATATACACGTACAGATAATGAATTCAGACCAAATATAATGGCCATAAATATGACACTCCATAACCATGATGGAATAATTTCTAACGGTTCCCAATAGCTGACAACTTGTGAAGCAATTGTAATGTCAGCAGCAACAGTAATAACCCAGTTGAACCAATAATTCCATCCTAATGCAAATCCTAATGAAGGATCTACAAATCGTGTTGCATACGTACTAAAAGATCCTGAAACTGGCAAATATGTTGCCATTTCTCCTAAAGAAGTCATAAGGAAGAACACCATTAATCCTACGACAGCATATGCTAATAATGCTCCACCTGGTCCAGCATCTCTAATCGCACCACCAGAAGTCATAAATAAACCAGTACCTATACAACCTCCAATGGCAATCATAGAAATATGTCTATCTTTAAGCTTTCTTTGAACATTGTTCGTTGATTTTTCTTGAGCCATTGTTTTTTCCCTTTCTTTATTCCACAATCGAGCCACTAAAAAAAGTCGCATATCATTAAGATATGCGACCTATATATGATCATTCCATACAAATTGGTAGCACATCACTTAGTGTGACAGTCCAGTATTTATTCAACACTGGCCCAATAAATAGTATTATGGATACTATTTATTTCGGCAACGTCCCCTTTCATCATTTCAACATACGCGCCATTACGCTTCTGAATAATTACTTTTGAACATCGCAACCTCTAACTCATTACTGAGGAATATTTAATTAAATTTCACTATTAAAACTATACCCGATGAAACGAGTAATTTCAATAGATTATTACTTTTTCAATCTAATTTCATCAACTAAGCTCCAAATAAATTCATCTTTTTCAACTGTATTAGAATCTTTAGAACCGTACTGGCGAACATTCACTTCTTGATTTTCCATTTCTTTGTCACCAACAACGAGCTGATAAGGTATTTTTTTCATTTGAGCTTCACGAATTTTATATCCCATTTTCTCATTTCGATCGTCAATATGAACACGTACACCTTGAGATTTCAAATCTTCTTGAATTGTTCTAGCGTAATCATAATGTAAATCAATATTTACAGGAATGATTTCCACTTGTTTCGGTGCTAACCAAATTGGGAATACACCTTTTGTTTCTTCTATTAAGAATGCAGTAAATCTTTCCATAGTAGAAATAACGCCTCTGTGAATTACGACTGGTCGATGTTCTTCACCATCATTACCGATATAAGTTAAATCAAATTTTTGAGGTAATAAGAAATCAAGTTGAGCTGTTGATAAAGTTTCTTCTTTACCCATTGCTGTTTTTACTTGTACGTCTAATTTCGGACCATAAAAGGCCGCTTCCCCTATAGCTTCTTCATAAGGTAATTCCATTTCATCAATTACTTCTTTAAGAACAGTTTGTGCTCTATTCCACATTTCATCATCGTCAAAATACTTTTCTTTATCTTCTGGGTCACGATAACTTAATCTAAATGTATAATCTTCGAATCCAAAGTCATCGTATACATCAAGAATCATATTTACAACACGTTTAAATTCTTCTTTAATTTGATCAGGTCTTACAAAGATATGTGCATCATTTAAAGTCATACCTCTAACACGTTGTAAACCAGATACTGCACCACTTGCTTCATATCTATGCATCATTCCTAATTCTGCAATACGTATTGGTAATTCTCTGTATGAATGACGGCTATTTTTATAAATCATCATATGATGTGGACAGTTCATAGGTCTAAGAACTAATTCTTCATTTCCTAGATCCATTGTAGGGAACATGTCTTCGTGATAATGATCCCAGTGACCAGATTTTTTATAGAAATCAACATTTGCCATAATTGGAGTATAAACATGGTCATAGCCCATTGCTACTTCTTTATCTACAATATAACGTTCTAATTCACGTCTAATAACTGCACCATTAGGCAACCATAATGGTAGTCCTGCTCCAACATCTTGGTTAGTAGTAAATAATTCTAACTCTTTACCAATTTTTCTATGGTCACGTTCTTTTCTTTCTTCTAAAACTTTCAAATACGCTTTCAATTCTTTCTTATCGAAAAATGCAGTGCCATAAATACGTTGAAGCATCTTATTATTTGAATCGCCTCTCCAATAAGCACCAGCTGTTGATAATAGTTTGAACTCTTTAATTTTTGAAGTTGATGGTACGTGAACACCACGGCATAAATCAGTGAATTCACCTTGAGTGTATAAAGTTACATTTTCATCTTCAGGTATAGCATCTATTAATTCCAATTTATATTCATCATTTTTAAAGAAATCTTTTGCTTCGTCGCGTGTTACAACTTTACGTTCAATCTTAAAGTTTTCATTTACGATTTGCTTCATTTCTTTTTCTATAGTTTCGAAGTCGTCACTAGAAATTTTGTGTTCAGTATCTACATCATAATAGAAACCACCTTCAATAACAGGACCAACACCAAACTTTACATCACCGTATAATCTTTGTAATGCTTGAGCCATCAAATGTGCTGTAGAATGTCTTAATACTTCTAAAGCATCATCACTACCTGGTGTAACGATTTCTAGCTCCCCATCATTTTCCAAAGGTCTTGTTAAATCTACTAGTTGATTATTAAATTTACCGGCAACTGCTTTTTTTCTTAACCCTGGACTAATAGATTGAGCAATTTCTTCAGTTGTAGTGCCTTGTTCATACCCTTTCACATTACCATCTGGAAATTTAATGTTTATTTCACTCATAACGACTTCCTCCTCATTTTTTCTATTAAAGAACATAAAAAAGAGACCTCATCCAAAGGGACGAAATCTCTCGCGGTACCACCCTCATTAACGCACTCAAAAACTGAGCACGATAACTCTACATAAGATAACGGTCTTGAGCCGTATGTGGATTAACACATCATGTATGAGGGAGTAACAATTTATATTGCATTATCTCAATTCCAGCGATATGAGACTCTCTGTAAATGCTTTATAGACGTCATGTCCTCTAAATTTTTATATTCATTTAAGATAATTCAATTATACAACTCTATTTTAAAATATCAAGTTAAATTTAAGCTCTATAATTTTTACCTTCTAGCTCGTAATCTTCAGTTATTGTTTTGATTCTTTCCATAATACGACTCGCTTTTGTAATTTCTGCACCTTGTCTCGTCTTACTTAAATGAAACTCTAATTCATCAAAGTTAAAATTAGAACTAAAAAATGTCGGCAATTTGTGAACCATTCTATAATGTAACAATGGTCCTAATATTTCATCTCTTACCCATGGTGTTAATTCTTCCGCACCAATATCATCCAACATCAATACTTTTGCTTCACGAGCTGATTCAAATCTATCACTAAAGGAACCATCATTAAATCCATTTTTCAACACTCTAATAAATTCTGGTAAATAAATTATTGTAGATGGCTGTTTTTTTAATTTAAGTTGGTTAGATATCGCACCTAGAATATATGATTTACCTGTACCAAAAGGACCATGAATATAAAGACCTTTTGTATCTTCTCCAGCAACAATTTTATTGCATATTTCCATGGCTTTTTTAATAATAGTCATCCTCGACTCATTATCAACATATATATCTTTAATTGTTGCCTTTAAAGTTTCTTCTGGCATTTGGAATGACGTGACAAGATTTGATTCAAATTTACGTTCATCATATTCAATTTTATTTGGACAAGGTAAATACCTTGTTTTTATGTGATCATTTTCAATATATAATTCTGGTACATGCCCTTTTACGAAATTTATACATTTACTATAACTCGCACATTTTTCACAGCATTTAGATTGGTCTTTATAAGCTTGTAACTGGTCTAAATCAGTCTCAATTATTTCATTTGTTAACTCTGACTGGTGTTCATCTAAAAATGCTTTAACTTCTTTATGATTGAGTGTATCTTTTTTTATCTTTTCCAATCTCTTTTGAAAATCTTTATTTTGTTTTAAATGTTGACCTAATGGTTCCATTAATGATCACCTTCTTTCCAAAAAGCTTCCATTTCTTTTTGAAGCTCTTGTTTTCTTTTTTCAAATGCAGCGTTCGATTCGTTATTTTTCTGTTGTTCATCTTTTGGTTTTTCAGATGACTTTTGTTTCAACAACCATTCAGGTGTTTTTTCAATTGATTTTAACTTAAATGAGTTATTCGATGTATTAATACGCTCTTTTTTCTTTTCTTCAGTTTGTTTATCAAGTTTTTTAATATGATGATACGCCTCTTCAGCAGAAGTTAATTTTAGTTTTTTCCAATTTGAAGCAATTTCTTCAATATATGCTTTCGGTAGCTGCATGTTTTTTGTAAACATTACATATTGTAACAATATATTCAATACGCCAAACGGTAATTTCTCTCTTGTTATAATATCTTCAACAACCCTTTTTTGGGCAGTCGTAGGTTCTGATTTTGTAAATGATGACAACATCTCAATCGGACTAGTTGTATCAAGTAATTCAAACCATGACAACAGAGAATCTACTTCCTGCTGTGAATCATTTAGTTCAGATTTGGGTTTTTCTCGTTTTAGTTCTAACGCAGGAAGTTCACCTTCGTGCTCAATTTGATATATGGAACGTGCATGTTTTCTTAAATCTTGTAGAGAAATCGTTTGATTTTCTGTTATTGATTTTAAAATAATTGATTTCATTTCAACTGGCGTAACGCCATATAAAGTTGCTATTTGAATAATGACTTCTTTAGTTTGTTTGTTCAATATTTCTTTAGAAATCAAATGATTATTCAATAATAACTCCAACATTTCAAAATCAAATTGCACATCCGATAAATCAAGCCCTTTACTTTTAGTGTCTAATTTAATTTGAATATCATTTTGATGTTCTAATTCTGATAACTTAGGAATTTTAAACACATCAGTGAAACTTTTCGTCACTTCATTATATTCTGTTGTTGATATACTTTTATCTTTGTATCTATTTTTTAATGAAATATATCTCGCTTTACCGATTTGTTGGTATAAAAATACCGATAACAATGGGTCATTGAAAAACTGTTCTGTTGTTGCTGGTTGTTCTAGCATATATACAAATGTTTGTTCTTGTTGATTAGTCTTAAAGAAAGTTTTTAATAAACCAATACCTTCTAACAAATCGAGTGAATCTCTAAAACTAGATAAATTAATTTTCAAATCATTCATTATCGTGTAATGGTTATATGCTTCTATTTCATTATGATAGTTAAATTGTGATAAATATAAATAAACACCAATTGCATCTGTTCCAATTAATGGCGTGTATAAGCTGATTAATATATCTTGATGAACATGTGTATAATTATAATTTGATTTAACATAAAAACCATCACTTGGTTTTACGCCATTAAAATATTCCGCCATTAATACTCACCTTACTTTCGGTCTTTCAATATACCTTGCATTGATTTTAATAATTGATCGACATCTTTAAATTCTCTATATACTGAAGCGAATCTTACATATGAAACTTGATCCACGTCCATTAAATGTTCCATAACTTTTTCCCCAATATCATTGGAAGATACTTCTGTAATACCTTCAGATCTTAATTCTTTTTCTACTTGATTCGTAATATCTTCCAACTTTTGATAAGCAACCGGTCTTTTCTCACATGATCGAACCAATCCATTTAATATTTTATCTCTATTGAAAGTTTGTCTAGCTCCATCTTTTTTAACGACTATTAGTGGCGTAAGTTCTACCCTCTCGAAAGTTGTGAAACGAAAGCCACATGATTCACATTCTCTTCTTCGTCTAATTGCAACTAAATCATCAGCATGTCTAGAGTCTACTACTTTAGAATTTTCGTATTTACAGTTTGGACATCTCATTCGTTTCACCTCTTATATACATTTAATTTCATACATAAATTATACAGTAGTTTCGTATATTTTTAAACGCTCACTATTTTACATAGGGTATACAATAATACATTTATCACTTAAAAGAAATTATTTTAATAAAAAGAACGTAATGTGGAATTAGTTTTACCACATTACGTTCTTCTCGTAAATTATATTAATTATGAAATTTTTTGTTCTCTAACTTCTGATAAAATATTTGCAACTTGTTCAGCTAATTCTACAACTCTCATTGAATAGCCCCACTCATTGTCGTACCAAGCTAATACTTTAACTTTATTTGAATCGATTACCATTGTAGATTGCTCGTCAACAATTGCCGAATGAGGATCTGTATTAAAGTCTATAGATACAAGCGGTTCATCATTTACATCCATAATACCTTTCAATGGACCATTACTTGCTTGACGTAATGCATCGTTAACCTGTTCAACTGTCACATCTGTCTTTAAATCTACTACTAAATCAACAAGAGATACATTGGAAGTTGGAACTCTCAAAGCCATACCGTGCATCTTACCTTCAAGTTCAGGAAGTACGAGTGCTAAAGCTTTAGCAGCGCCTGTTGAAGTTGGGATAATACTATCAGTACAAGAACGAGCTCTTCTTAAATCTTTATGCGGATTATCTAGATTTTTTTGATCATTAGTAAAAGCATGAACAGTTGTCATTAATCCATTTTCAATGCCAAAAGTATCATTAAGTACTTTAGCAACAGGACTTAAACAATTTGTTGTACAAGATGCGTTAGATAATATGTCATACTTATTCAAATCAATCGCATTATCATTCACACCTCTTACGATAGTTTGAACTTGACCACCTTTAGAAGGTCCAGTTAATATAACTTTTTTAGCACCAGCATCAATATGAGAAATTGCTTTATCTCCATGATTGAATTTACCAGTTGCTTCGATAACGATATCGATATCTAAAGTTCCCCATGGCAATAATTTAGGATCTCTTTCAGAAACTAGTAGTATTTTATGACCATCTATAACAATACCATCTTCAACCGCTTCAATTTCTCCATCTAATTTACCGTGCGTTGAATCATATTTAATTAAATGTGCAATTGTTTCTGGTGGATAAGAAGCATTGATAGCTACAATGTTTAAAAAATCAGATTTAAGTGAACCTCTCAATACCATTCTTCCAATTCTTCCTAAACCATTAATTGCAATATTTTTCGTCATAGTCGAGAACCCCTTTTAATGTGATATACTATTTATTGCAATTAGTATATCACATTAAAAGTTTGTTGAAAACGTTTTCTAATATGTTTTTTAAAAATTTATCATTAGTTTAATGTAAATAAAAATAAGCAATAAAAATGCTAATGTATCAAAAAAACACTCTCAGTCCATTAATTCCAAACAGGCTGAGAGTGTTATATATATTTTATAAGAATTATTACTTTAACGACCTATATATTAAAGTTGTTTGTGAGTAATGTTTCTATATTTTGAGTTAAATCTACTAATGATCCATTATTGTCTATAATAACATCTGCCATTTCTTTTTTTTCTTCAATAGGCATTTGTGATTTGATTCTTGATAATGCTTCTTCATCAGTTAATTGATTACGCTGTTTCAAACGAACTATTTGTGTTTCCTTTGTAGTATAAACCAACCATGTTTCATCTACTGTATCTTGAAGATTGTTCTCAAATAATAATGGTATATCCATAATGACATTTTTATCTTTTTTTAACCCTAACTGTTTTTCTTCTTCCATAATTTCTCTAACAATAGGGTGAACAATGTTATTAAGTTTTTTCCTCATGTCTTCGTCTTTAAAAACGATTGATCCTACATACTGTCTATTCATTTCACCATTTAATATTGCTTTTTTACCAAATACTTCTTCTACTTGTCGAAGCCCTTTACTACCTGTTTCAACAGCTTTTCGACTTGCAACATCAGCATCAACAATATAAAATCCACGTTCTTTTAACATCTTTGAAACGGTTGATTTACCCGTTGCAATGCCTCCTGTTAAGCCTATGACTTTCGGCATTTTTTCACCTACTTTTGACAATTTGGACAATAATGTGTATTTCTTGTCGCTATAACTTTCTGGAGTACTGGTCCACCACATTGACCACATACTTTTTTACCATATATTAAATGTTTCTCTTGCATCGTTCCTTTTTCACCGTCTGCATTATAATAGTCTGATATACTCGATCCACCATTATCTATTCCTTCTTGCAGGACGTTAACCACTTCTTTAAACACTTTCTCTCTCTCATTTACTGTTAAATCTTTTATAATTCTCGTAGGTAAAACACCTGCTCTTAATAAAGCTTCACAAGCGTATATATTCCCACAACCTGATATAACAGTATGATCCAATATAGCAACTTTTATTGGTTTATTAATAAATTTCTTTGACATAATTTTTTCCAGATAATGTTCATAAGCTTCTTTTACAAATGGTTCAGGTGCTATTTTCAGTACAGAAGGATACTCATTCAACTCATCTAACGCTCTCAATTCACCAAATCTACGAATGTCTGTATAAATAAGTTTCAATCCATTATCTAATGCAAAAATTACATGCCAATGCTTTCTATGATTTTCTATTTCTATATTAGATAGCTCAGGAACAGTAAAAAATGCGCCAGTCATTCCAAAATGACACATAATGATTTTACTTTCTGATTCTTTTTCAATTTCCATAAAAATATATTTACTTCTTCTATATACATTTATGATTTTAAATTGTTCTGTTCGTTCCTTAAACAATTCTAAAGTTGTTCCTTTTATAATTGTTTCTTTCCCAACTTCTTTTCCAATTTTCACTTTATCTGAAAAAGATACATTTTGAATAGTTGCACCTAGTATTCTAGGTGTAATCACTCTTTTAACACTTTCAACTTCTGGTAATTCCGGCATATTCAATCTTCTTTCTATTACTTATTTTGCATCGTACCATGTTTCTCCATAACTTGATTCTACACTTAATGGCACTGATAACTCGAGTGCATTATCCATGATATCTTCTACGAATGGTTTAAATGTTTCTAATTCGTCTTTCGGAACTTCAAAAATCAATTCATCGTGTACTTGTAATAACAATTTAGCTTTAAATTCTTTTTCTTTCATTTTATTAGAAAATTGAACCATTGCTAATTTTATAATGTCAGCTGCGCTACCTTGAATTGGTGTGTTCATTGCAGTTCTTTCTGCAAAACTTCTTAAATTAAAGTTTCTATTCGTAATATCAGGTGTGTATCTACGTCTATGAAGCAATGTTTCCACATAACCTTTTTGCTTAGCATCTTGAACGATAGTATCCATATATTCTTTTACTTTAGGGAAACTATCTAAATAATCATCTATGAATTTTTTAGCAGCTTTTCTTGTTATACCTAAACTTTGGCTAAGTCCATAATCACTTATACCATATACAATTCCAAAGTTTACTGCTTTTGCTTGTCTTCTCATATTTGAGGTTACTTCCTCTTTTTCTACGTTAAACACTCTCATCGCAGTAGTTGTATGGATATCTTCATTAGCAGTAAAAGCTTCTTTCATATGTTCGTCACCTGTTATATCAGCCAACACTCGCAACTCGATTTGTGAATAGTCAGCAGCAAAAATAACGTGATTTTCTTTACTTGGACGAAATGCTTTTCTGATTTTTCTACCTTCTTCTAACCGTATCGGTATATTTTGTAAGTTAGGTTCTATTGAGCTTAATCTACCAGTTTGAGCCAAGGTTTGATTAAATCTAGTATGAATCTTACCTTCTGAAGTTATCATTTTTTGTAAGCCTTCAATGTAAGTCGATTGTAATTTAGCAAGTTGTCTATAAACTAAAATATCTTCAATAATTGGATGTTCATTTCTCAATTGTTCTAATACATCAACTGCTGTAGAATAGCCTGTTTTTGTTTTTTTAATAATAGGTAATTTTAAATCTTCAAATAAAACTACTCCTAGCTGTTTAGGTGAATTTATATTAAATTCACTTCCAGCATGATTGTGAATCTGTTCAATCAATTTATCGATACGAACTTTTAAATCTTCTTGCATTTCAACTAATGTATCTTTATCTACAGTTATACCGATATATTCCATTTCAGCTAATACTCTTGCTAATGGCAACTCTAAATCATCATGTAGACTAAGTTGCGCTCTTTCTTTCAGTAGCTCGACCATTTTTTCTTTTGACTCAAATATTGCAGTTACTTTTTTAGCAATACATTCAAAAAGTACTTCACGTTCAGGAACATGTAGCTTTTTACCTTTACCATATATACTTTCATCATTTGGTACATAATAAATGCCAAACTCAGAAACAACTGAGTACACATCATCGATTGTTCTAGATGGATCCAATATATAACTAGCGAGCATTGTATCAAATTGAATATTTTCAACTTTAATACCTAATCTTTCACATAAAATAATTGTCTTTTTAGAATCATATGCTGAGAATTTCACATTCCCATTTTCTAACCAAGCGTGTAAGTCTTTATTTTGTTCGAGTTCTTCAAGTGAAATGACATACGTTTTATCATTGGCATGAATTGCAAATCCAAGAATATCAGCCTTTAAATAATTGTTTTCGTTTGTTTCAAAATGTATAGCTGCTTCTTTAATATTTGCAAAATCAAAATCTTTTAAATGATCTTGATATTCTATGATGCGATCGTCTGATGCTTCAGTACTCGCATCCATTTGATCAAGTAACTGTTTGAATTCTAAAGTTTTGAATAATTTAATTTTTTCCTCATCACCATTATCCGTTAACTTCAAATCATCTATCGTTACTTCAATTGGACTATCTCTATTGATTGTTGCAAGTTCTTTACTAAGCTTTGCATTATCTTCATTATCTATAAGTTTTTCTTTCATTTTAGATTGTTTTAATTCATCTATATTATTATAAACGCCATCAACAGTATCATATTGTTTCAACAATTTAATCGCAGTTTTCTCGCCAATTCCCGGCACACCAGGAATGTTATCAGACTTATCACCCATAAGTCCTTTCATTTCTATAATCTGCTTTGGTTCTAGTCCATCATATTTTTCTGAAATAAATTCAGGAGTATAATGATCAATATCAGTTACACCTTTTTTTGTATAATAAATCGTTACGTTTTCACTAGCTAATTGTGTTAAGTCACGATCACCCGTAATAATGATTGTCTTTAAATTTTTTTCATCAGCTTGTTTTGATAGTGTACCGATAATGTCATCTGCTTCATAATTTTCTAATTCATAATGTTTAATATGATAGCTTTCTACTAACTGGCGTATATATTGTAATTGGCTTCTTAGTTCATCTGGCGTCTTCTCTCGTCCACCCTTGTATTCACTGTACATTTTATTTCTAAACGTAGTCTTCCCTGCATCAAATGCAACCATAAAGTGTGTAGGTTCTTCTTCTTTTATAATTTTATCTAAAATCATTGTAAAACCATATATTGCATTAGTATAAACACCAGCTTTATTAGTTAATAAAGGCAATGCAAAAAACGCTCTAAATGATAAACTATTACCATCAATCAGTACCAATTTTTCCAATGTAGGATACCTCCATTATTATATTGATTTTATTTTATCATACCTCACACTATAATCAGATTGTTTCGCATAAAATAAAAAAAAGCGAAATACATATGTATTTCGCTCAATCATCAAAATGAAGGGGTCTATATTTATTCTATCTATCAATAATTAATTCAGCATGAATAAATTGTAAAGATTCTATAAAGATTATTTATTAAATAGCTTCACAATAAAATCAGAACCTTTACCGACTTCTGATTCTACTTTAATTTGTCCATTATGTGCTTCAATGATATGTTTTGTAATTGATAATCCTAATCCTGTTCCACCTGAATCTCTACTTCTTGCTTTATCCACTCTATAAAATCTTTCAAATATTCGTCTTTGTTCATCTACTGATATACCAATACCATTGTCTTTAACTGAAATGACTTGGCCATCTCTATCATTTTTGATTGTAAGAACAATATGACTAGATTTTGGTGAATAACTAATTGCATTTGTTAATAAATTAATCAAAACTTGAGTGATTTTATCTTTATCTCCAAATGAAATAACATTTTCGTCTATTTTGTTTATTATTTCTATGTCTTTCTTCATAGCAACATTGGCAACTGTATTTATTGTATGTTCTCCTATTTCAGTGAGAGATATTTGCTCTTTAGGAATTTCATCATTTTGTTCAATTTTTGATAAATCAAGTAAATCTTGAACTAACGACTGAATTCTATTAGACTCCTCAAGAATAATATTTAAGAACATATCTAATGATTCTGGATCATTTTTAGCACCATCTAACAATGTTTCTGCAAAACCTTTTATAGATGTTATTGGTGTACGTAACTCATGAGATACATTGGCAACAAAATCTTTTCGCATATGTTCTAATTTTTTTAATTTTGTTATATCATGCATAACGACAACCAAACCTAATAAGTTACGCTTTCTTCTAGATAACACAGGTATAACTGATACTTCAAAAAATTTATTATGAACATTATTAATAGTTATTTCAACTTGTTCAAACACCGGTTCTTCTAACTTTAATGATTCATTCATCATTTGAGAGATTTCAGCGTTTGGCATTACATCTTTAAATAATTGACCTTCTGCATTACCAACACGGTCAAATAAATCATGATATGTTTTATTCGCAATAACGATAACACCATCTCTATCTACCATCAATGTTGCACTAGGTATATTTTCTAATGTAGTCTCTAATCTATTTCTTTGTAATTTTTGCTCATTATTTAAATCATCTAAAGTTCTAGCAAGCTCATTTGTATTAATAAATAACTCTTTCGTTTCTTTAACATTACTTTCTGGAACTCTAACACGATATTTTCCTGAAGCTAATAATTTTGTAGCATAAGTTACTTCTTTTATTGGATGTATATAAGAAGTATTAATATATCTAACTACAAAATATATAAGCGGTAACATAAAGCATAGAACGAGTAATAAATACTTCCATATATCTTTTTGAATAATAGATATAGTATCCGTTTGCTTAGCTATAGCTATAGTATAGTCATTGTATTTTTTAGCATATAAAATTTCAGAATCAATTTTGTCAACTGAGAAATATTCATCAAAAGATTTTGCATCTGAAATTGCTTTCTTCTTTTCTTTTTTAAATAGTTTTGTATTATTTTCTGTTGAGTTATAGATTACTTTACCATTTTTTTCTAGATAAATATCTTGCTCAAACACATCAAGTATTTCGTTAATTTTTTGTGGTTCTTTTTTAGCGATGTTATATATTTTTTGAGATTCTGTTTTTAATAATTTTTGCTGTTGTTTAGAAATTAAATCATAACTAGAATTATGAAGGAAAAACCCTAATATAAGAAAACTTACAACAGTGACCATTGTAAGTATAATTAATAACTTATTATAAAATTTAATCATTGTTCTTTGGTCTTTCTAACTTATAGCCTAAACCCCTAACTGTTTTAATAAATTGAGGTTGCTTAGGATTCTCTTCAAGTTTATCCCTCAAATGGCTAATATGTACATCAACTATTCTAGAGTCGCCAGCAAATTCATAATTCCATACTGAATTTAACATATGTTCACGTGTTATAACTCGTCCTTGTCTTTCAATTAAATAAAGTAATAGTTCAAATTCTTTAGGTGTTAATTCTAATAATTCGTCATTTCTATAAACTTCGAAAAAGTCAGGTCTGATTCTAATAGAACCTAAAATAATATCTTCATCGTCATCTGAGTTTTGAGTTTCAATTTGACCGACACGTCGTAAAATTGCTTTAACACGAGCTACCACTTCACGGGGTGAAAATGGCTTCGTCATATAATCATCTGCACCTAATTCTAGACCTAATACTCTATCAAATTCGTCATCCTTGGCAGTAAGCATTAAAATTGGAACTTGATTTTTGTCAGAACGAATCGTTTTACATACTTCAATTCCATCTTTTTCAGGTAACATTACATCTAATACTAATAAATCAGGCTTTTCTTCGTTAACCATTTCTAATGCTTGAACACCATCGTAAGCTACGATTACTTGGTATCCAGCTTGTTCTATATTATATTTCAGCAATGTAACGATAGATTGTTCATCGTCTACAACCAATACTTTTTGTGACATGCAAGGTCCTCCTTAAGCGATTTAATATAATTATAACTTAAATTATTAAAAAAATAATGCATATTTAGAGAACTTTACAAAAAGTTAACACTTTCTAAACATTAAGGCTGATTCTTTACCGAATCAGCCTTATTCCTATTATTTTATTGTAAAATATCTCTAACAACTTTAACTGATTCAGCAGATTCATCTAATAGTTCTTTTTCTTCATCAGTTAAGTCTAATTCAAGGACGCTTTCTATTCCATTTTTACCTAATACAGTAGGCACACCTAAATATATATCATTATATCCATATTCGCCTTCTAAATATGCAATTGAAGGCAATACTCTTTTTTGATCTTTCAAGATTGCTTCAGTCATTTCTATTAAAGCTGCACCAGGTGCATAATAAGCAGAACCATTCCCTAATAGGTTAACGATTTCAGCTCCACCTTTTCTAGTTCTATCTACAATCTCATTAATTTTATCTTGTGATAATAAATTTTCTAATGGTACACCACCAGCTGTAGAATATCTAATTAAAGGTACCATTGTATCACCATGACCACCTAATACGAATCCTGTAACGTCTTTTACAGATAAATCTAAAGCATCTGCTACAAATGTTCTAAATCTTGCAGTATCAAGAACACCAGACTGACCGATTACTCGTTCTTTTGGTAAACCTGATTCTTTATAAACTGTATAAGTCATTGCATCAACAGGATTTGTTAATACTATAATAACTGTATTAGGTGAATATTTAACGATTTGTTCTGTTACTGATTTCATTACATTTTGATTTGTTTGAACTAAATCGTCACGTGACATACCTGGCTTTCTCGCAATACCAGCCGTAATAATAACAACATCTGAGTCTTTAGTATCTTCATAGTTTGAAGTACCTATTACTTTTGAATCAAAAGATAATACTGGAGCACTTTCTGCTATATCTAGTGCTTTTCCTTTAGTAGGATTTTCTGACTGTGGCATATCCACCAAAACAATGTCACCTAATTCCTTTTGAGCTGCAATGAAAGCAGCAGTTGCACCAGTAAATCCTGCACCAATTATTGATATCTTCTTCCTTGCCATAATATTCATCTCCTTATAAATAAAAGGAAGGTTATAAATAACCTTCCTCAATTAATGCTTTATTTATGGTAAATTTTTAATTAATTCATCAGCAAATTCTGAAGATTTAACTTCAGTCGCGCCATCCATTAAACGAGCAAAGTCATATGTTACTACTTTAGAAGCAATTGTTGCTTCTACAGATTGAGTTACTTTATCTGCAGCTTCTTGCCATCCTAAATGTTCTAACATTAATACACCACTAAGTAAAACTGATGAAGGGTTTACTTTGTCTAAACCAGCGTATTTTGGAGCTGTACCGTGAGTAGCTTCAAATATTGCATGTCCAGTCTCATAGTTAATATTCGCTCCTGGAGCAATTCCAATACCACCAACTTGAGCTGCTAATGCATCTGAAATGTAGTCACCATTTAAGTTCATAGTCGCTACAACATCAAATTCAGCTGGGCGAGTTAAGATTTGTTGCAAGAAGATATCAGCAATTGAATCTTTAACAATTAACTTACCTTCTGCTTCAGCATTTGATTGTGCTTTGTTTGCTGCATCTTTACCTTGTTCTTCAACAATTT
This sequence comes from Mammaliicoccus sp. G-M28, assembly GCF_022386595.1. Classification (NCBI taxonomy): domain Bacteria; kingdom Bacillati; phylum Bacillota; class Bacilli; order Caryophanales; family Staphylococcaceae; genus Mammaliicoccus; species Mammaliicoccus sp. G-M28. Next base: position 80,679 of record NZ_JAJNIF010000003.1, on the reverse strand, counting down.
TATCATATTGTTGCCAAGTAAATACTCTATCACCGAATTCACGTTCTGCTAGATCGTAACCCCATTTTTTGAATGCACCTTCAGTGAATTTCATAATGTTACCTTTATGTACTAAAGTAACATTTCTACGATTGTTATCGAATGCATAGTTAATAGCTGCTCTTACTAGTCTTTCAGTTCCTTCTTTTGAAACTGGTTTGATACCTATACCTGAAGTTTCTGGGAATCTAATGTTTTTAGCACCCATTTCATTTTGTAAGAAGTCTACTACTTTTTTAACATCATCTGTGCCTTCTTGGAATTCAATACCAGCATAAATATCTTCTGTATTTTCACGGAAGATAACCATATCTGTATCTTCTGGACGTTTAACTGGTGAAGGAACACCTTTAAACCAACGTACAGGACGTAGACAAGTGAATAAATCTAACTCTTGACGTAAAGCAACGTTTAGTGAACGAATACCTCCACCAATTGGAGTTGTTAATGGTCCTTTAATTGCGATTAAATATTCTCTAATTGTATCTAAAGTCGCTTCAGGTAACCATTCGCCAGTTTCATCGAATGCTTTTTGACCAGCTAAAACTTCTTTCCATTCGATTTTCTTCTCACCATTATATGCTTTTTCTACTGCAGCATCTAATACTCTACTTGCTGCATTCCAAATATCTGGACCAATTCCGTCTCCGATAATAAATGGTACGACCGGGTTATTTGGAACATTTAATACGCCTTGATTTGTTGTGATTTTTTCTGCAGTCATTATATTATTCCTCCATCTAATTTGTGTTATTTATATTATATTAACTATATTATCGTTTTTCAATCGCTTCGTATTTACGATCACGCGCGCCAGTGTATTCAGCTCTTGGTCTCATTATTCTATTTGTTCTATATTGTTCAAGAATATGAGCTGTCCAACCTGACATACGACTAACTGCGAAAATTGGTGTAAATAAGTCATGATCAATACCCATACTATGATATACAGTAGCACTATAGAAATCTACATTAGGTAATAATCCTTTTTCTTCTTTCATTATTTCAGCAATGCGTAATGAAATTTCAAATAATTCTTTTTGACCTGATTCATCTGTTATACGACGACTCATTTCTTTTAAATATTTAGCTCTTGGATCTCCATTTTTGTAAACTCTATGTCCAAAGCCCATGATTTTTTCTTTATTTGCTATTTTTTCTTTAATATAATCGTCTGTTTTATCGACTGTACCAATTTCAGTTAACATTTTCATAACTTGCTCGTTAGCGCCACCATGTAATGGTCCTTTAAGAGCTCCAGCTGCTGCAGTTACACCTGAATACATATCAGATAAAGTTGAAACTGCAACTCTTGCTGTAAATGTAGATGCATTAAATTCATGGTCTGCATGTAAAATTAAAGCTTTATTGAAACCTTCAACTTCAACATCAGTTGGAATTTCTCCTCTTAACATATATAAGAAGTTTGCTGCATATGTTAATTCTTTTTTAGGTTTAACAACTTGCTTACCTTGTCTCACACGTGAAAATGAAGCTACTAATGAAGCTATTTTCGCTTGGATTCTAATTGCACGTTCATAATTAGATTCTTCGTCGAATACTTCTGCTTTAGGATCAAAATGAGCAAGATAAGATAACGATGTACGTAATCCTGTCATTGGGTGTATTTTATCCGTTGCATAATCTTCAAAGTGACTATACATTCTTGGATTTAAAGTCATATAATCAAATAACTTCCCATTTAATTCTTCTAATTCTGCTTTATTAGGTAATCTTAAATTCCAAAGTAAAAACATTACCTCTTCAAATAATGCATTTTCAGTTAGATCATCTATTTCATAACCTGCGTAAGTTAATTGATTATCTATAATTGAACTAATTTCAGTTTCAGAAGCAATGATACCTTCTAAACCTTTTGCTACTTGTGCCATAATAATATCCCCCTTACTAAATAATTGCCCATATATGTAATGGCTTTCATATTACATTATATATAATTTCTGTTGATTTGTGAATGCGAAGACCTTTGAAACTTGAAAAAAGTTAGTAATTGAAATTAAATTAAATTAAACAAATGTAAATTTATCGTTTTTATAATATTCATATAATAAATTAAATATACCTCCAAAACGTGAACAACAAAGGATTTTTAAGATAATTATATCTTATCACATTTATCAGATTTAGTCCTTTTTACACTTTAAACATTCATTTTTATTATTATATATGATAAAAATTATAAATCATGATTTAAGTAAAATTTAACCATTAATATACTTAAGTTTTTAATTGCTATTTTCTGACAGCAAGTGCATAATAAAAACATAAAATTTTGAATATGAAAGAAGGAAATAGGTTTTATGTCTAATAATTTACAAAGGGAGTTGAGTAATAGACACGTACAGCTTATTGCTATAGGGGGAGCAATCGGTACTGGTTTGTTTTTAGGCGCTGGAGAAACAATTCATTCTGCCGGTCCATCAATTCTGCTTACCTATATTATTATAGGATTAATACTATTTTTATTTATGCGAGCTTTAGGTGAAATCTTACTGTCAAATACTGATTTTCATTCATTCGCAGATGTAACTCATACATATATCGGACCATTTGCTGGATACATAACAGGATGGACTTACTGGTTCTGTTGGATCGTAACAGGCATGGCTGAAGTTACAGCAGTTGCAAAATACATAAGTTTTTGGTTTCCAAATATACCAACATGGCTAACAGCATTATTTACTATACTCGTTTTAATGTCCTTGAATTTAATGACTGCTAAACTATTTGGAGAATTAGAATTTTGGTTTTCGATTATCAAAATCACAACAATTGTAGCACTAATAATTGTAGGAATTATAATGATTGTTATGGCGTATGAAACACCTTATGGTACTGCATCAATAACACATATATGGGATCATGATGGAATATTTCCAAATGGTATGAATGGATTCTTCATGTCATTCCAAATGGCTACATTTTCTTTTGTTGGAATTGAATTAATAGGTGTCACTGCAGGTGAAACGAAAGACCCTCACAAAACAATTCCGAGAGCAATAAACAGTGTCCCTATTCGTATTATGATTTTTTATGTAGGTTCACTAATTATCATCATGTCTATTACGCCATGGGATAAAATTGATCCTGCAGAAAGTCCATTTGTTAAACTATTTGGCCTCATAGGGATTCCAATAGCTGCAGCAATTATTAACTTTGTAGTTCTTACAGCTGCAGCATCATCTTGTAATAGTGGAATCTTTTCAAATAGTAGAATGCTCTATGGTTTATCTCAAAATGGACAAGCTAATAAAAGATTTGGCGAAACAAACAAGACAGGTGTTCCTTATAAAGCTACACTATTCAGTTGTTTTTTATTAATGATTTCTGTAATTCTAAACTACGTTATAAAAGATGCTGGAGAAGTATTTAAATACGTTACATCAGTTTCAACCGTTTTATTTTTAGTTGTATGGTCGCTGATTATTATTGCTTATATTAAATATCGTAAGATTTCCCCTGAGTTAAATAAAAGTTCTAAATTCAAATTGCCAGGTGGCGTACCAGTAGCATGGATAACATTAATATTCTTTATCTTTGTATTCATTTTATTGATGACAAACAAAGTTACCTTAATCGCTATCTTAATCACTCCAATTTGGTTTATCCTTTTAACTTTGATGTATTTTATTCAAAAGAAAAAAGTATTTAAATAAGATAAAGAGCTTGGACACAATGTCCTAGAGATATAAAAAAGAGTAGAAATTCATTGTTGAAAGTGAATTTCTACTCTTTTTATATATAGGTTATTCACACTTCTTTCGACTTGTGTGAATATAGCTATCCTTGCTTACACTTCTCCTGACTTTTGTGAATATAACTATCCTTACTTACACTTCTCTCGGCTTGTGTGAATATAGCTATCCTTGCTTACACTTCTCTCGACTTGTGTAAATATAGCTATCCTTGCTTACACTTCTTTCGACTTGTGTAAATATAACTACCCTTGCTTACACTTCTTTCGACTTGTGTAAATATAGCTATCCTTGCTTACACTTCTCCTGACTTGTGTGAATATAGCTATCCTTGCTTACACTTCTCCTGACTTTTGTGAATATAACTATCCTTACTTACACTTCTCTCGACTTGTGTAAATATAAAGGACCTATGACAAAGAGGATGGGACAAATTAATTGTCTCATCCTCTTTTAAAGTTAATCTATATATTAAAGTACGTTAGCGTATCCTTCATATATTTTATGTTGTTTAGGATCTAATGTAATTAAGGTACCGTCTACAATTTTTTGACGAGCATCTTCTACTCCAACTATTGTTGCAACGCCTAAGTTAAGTCCAACTACAGCTGCGTGTGAAGTTAAACCACCTTCTTCAGTTACAATCCCTTTTGCTTTTTCTAAGTAAGGAACCATTTCTGCATCTGTAGATTGTGTAACTACGACTGATTCACTTAAATCTTTTCCTTTTAAATCTTCAGCTTTATTTACAACTACTGCTTTACCTACTGTTGAATTATGACCAATACCTTGACCTTTAGCTAATTCATCCCCAACTAAATGTATTTTCATTAAGTTAGTTGTACCTGATTCTCCAGTAGGAACACCTGCTGTAATAATGATTAAATCACCATTATCAACTAAACCAGTGTTTACTGCTGTTGATACTGCATTGTTTAATAACTCATCCGTATTTTGCTCACCTTTTTTAACAACCGGTAAAACGCCCCATACTAATGTCATATGACGAGCAGTTGTTTCGTTTGGTGTTACAGCAATGATATGTGAATGTGGTCTATATTTAGAAATTGTTTGTGCAGTTGCTCCACTTTCTGTTGCAGCTACGATTGATTCTACATTCAAGTTTAATGCTGTATGTGCCACTGATACACCTATAGCATTTACTAAGTTTGTGTCTATCATTTTTGAACGATCTGACAATAATTTTTTGTAATCTTGTGCATCTTCAGCAGCTACTGCGATATTTTGCATAGTACGTACAGCTTCTTCTGGATATAATCCAGCTGCAGTTTCACCAGATAACATTACTGCATCTGTACCGTCATAAATAGCGTTGGCTACGTCACTTGCTTCAGCTCTTGTACAACGAGGATTTCTTTGCATTGAGTCTAACATTTGTGTAGCTGTAATAACTGGTTTACCTAATTTATTACATTTCTTAATTAATTGTTTTTGAACCATTGGTACAGCTTCTGGTAAGATTTCAACACCCATATCACCACGAGCTACCATTAATCCGTCTGAAACTTGAAGAATTTCATCGATATTTTCAATTCCTTCTTCATTTTCAATTTTAGGAATAATTTTAATTGTATTGTTTTCTTTTTCTTCTAAAATTCCACGAATATCTAAAACATCTGAAGGACGTCTTACGAAACTTGCAGCTATGAAATCTACATTTTGTTCAATACCAAAACGAATATCGCTAGCATCTTTCTCAGTAATACCTGGAAGATTTACTTTAACACCTGGTAAGTTAACACCTTTTTTATTTTTAAGTTCTCCTGTATTCTCTACATGACAAACGACTTCACCTTTAGTAACGTCTATAGATTTAACAGTAAGTTCTATTAAACCATCATCAAGTAGAATTGTTGAACCAACTTCAAGGTCTTCAGCTAATTTCTCATAAGTTACTGAAAATGCTTCAGGCGTACCTTCAACTTCTGTTGTTTTAACTGTAACTTCACTACCTTTAGTAAGTTCAATTAAACCATTTTTCATATTATTCGTTCTGATTTCTGGACCTTTAGTGTCAAGTAAGATACCAATATTTTTGTTTAATTTTGCACTTACTTTTCTAATTGTATCTATACGACCTTTATGTTCTTCGTGACTGCCGTGAGAGAAGTTCAATCTAGCGACGTTCATCCCTGCAAGCATTAATTTTTCTAACATTTCTTCTGATTCTGATGCTGGACCTATCGTACATACAATTTTTGTCTTTCTCATTTTAAAATGACCTCCATAGTTTTTACTTGATTTAAATAGATAATTGATGCGCTAATTCATACATTTTGTTATCGATATTATGTTCTGATTGGAATATTCCATCAAAGTGAGTACATGTTAACTCATTTTGTTGAATGCCAACTGCTTTAGCACTTTCACCTTGCATAAGTAATTCGACAGCGTATCCACCTAATCTTGATGCTAATACTCTATCCATACCTGTAGGTGTACCACCTCTTTGAATATGACCTAAACATGAAACGCGTGTATCAATGTTGATATATTTTTTTAATTCTTCGCCGCATTGATTACCTGTCATAACACCTTCAGCACATACAATAATTGAGTGTTTCTTACCACGATCCATGCCTTGTTGGATTTTTTCAGCAATTTCTTCTATGTCCGCTTTTACTTCTGGAATTAAAATTGTTTCAGCTCCAGCAGCTAATCCTGACCATAATGCTAAATCCCCAGCATCTCTACCCATAACTTCGATAATAAAAGTACGTTCATGACTTGATGCCGTATCCCTAATTTTATCAACAGACTCTATAATTGTGTTAAGAGCTGTGTCAAAGCCGATTGTGAAGTCAGTACCATTTATATCATTATCGATTGTACCTGGTACACCAATTGTTTTAAGGTTCTTTGCTTCTTCACTTAATCTTTGTGCGCCTCTATAGCTACCATCGCCTCCGATAACAACCAAGCCTTCTATACCTCTTTTTTCAAGGTTATCGATAGCTTTAGCACGAACTTCTTTTTCTTTAAATTCTGGACACCTTGCAGAATAAAGGAATGTTCCACCTCTTTGAATCATGTCACCTACTGAGCCTAATTCAAGTTTTTCAATATTATCATTGATTAAACCTAAATATCCTTGGTAAACACCATAAACTTCAATATCATGATAAATAGCTTTACGAACAACCGCACGAATAGCTGCGTTCATCCCTGGTGAATCTCCACCACTCGTTAATACTGCAATTTTTTTCATAAATATACAGACCTCTCTTGTTATATGTTTGTTAATTTAAAAATAACACAAATAATTGCTTGATTCCATTAAAACTAACGTTATTTAGATATGTAAACGTCTTCTTAAACAAAGATTCTAAGTTTTGTAATATTCGGAATCTTGAAAACGCTATACATTTATTTCTATTATGCATATATACTCATAACAAAGAAAAAGAAAAGTCTTTTAAACAAGACTTTTCTTTTCCATGTTTGTTATTAATCAATATAACTTCCTATATTACGATACTTTTTAAACCTATCTTCAACTAAACTTTCTGGAGATAATGTTTTTAACTCAGACATATGTTTGTTAATTGAAGTCTTTATAAGTGTTGCTTGGTTTTCTAAATGTTTATGTGCTCCACCAAATGGTTCTTTAACCACTTCATCTACAACCCCTAATTCAAATAAATCAGGAGCAGTAATTTTCATCGTTTCAGCTGCCATTTGTGCTAAACTTGAATCTTTCCATAATAATGCAGCTGCACCCTCAGGAGAGATTACAGAATACGTACTATTTTCAAGCATAAGTAAACGGTTCGTAACACCTAAACCAAGTGCCCCGCCGCTTCCACCTTCACCAATTACGATAGAAATAACGGGTACAGTTAATGAAGCCATTTCGATTAAGTTTTTAGCAATTGATTCACTTTGGCCACGTTCTTCAGCAGCTTTTCCTGGATACGCACCTTTTGTATCAATAAAGGTTATAATAGGACGGTTGAATTTTTCTGCTTGTTTCATTAATCTCAAAGCTTTACGATACCCTTCAGGATGTGCCATACCGAAGTTTCGGTAAATATTATCTTTCGTATCTTTACCTCTTTGATGACCAATAACTGTTACAGGTAATCCATTAAAATAAGCTAATCCACCTATTAATGCTGGATCATCTCTAAATGTACGATCGCCATGTAATTCTATAAAGTCATCAAATATATATGGAATATAATCTAGCGTTGTTGGTCTTTCTTGCAACCTAGCAACTTGTACTCTATCCCAAGGCTTTAAGTTTTTATATATTTGTTCTGTTTCTTTAGACAAAGTTGCTTCTAATATTTCAATTTCATCTAATAAATTAACACCATGCTTTTCTTGATAAGCTTTTAGAGATGCTATCTTCTCTTTAATCTCTTCTAAAGGTTTTTCAAATTCAAGCATTATCTCTCACCTCGTTGTGATGCATCTTAAGAACAGTACTTAATGTTTTGTACATATCTTTTCTATGTACAACTTTATCAAGTTGTCCATGATCTAGTAAAAATTCTGCCGTTTGGAAATCATCAGGTAGTTTTTCACTTATAGTTTGTTCAATGATTCTTCTACCTGCGAATCCAATTAATGCTTTTGGTTCTGCAAAATTTAAATCCCCTACAGATGCGAAACTAGCTGAAACGCCTCCTGTAGTTGGATGTGTCATATAAGAAATAAAAAGTAAACCTTTATCACTATGACGTTTGATTGAAACGCTTGTTTTAGCCATTTGCATAAGTGAAATTATACCTTCTTGCATCCGTGCACCACCACTTGCTGTAAATAATACAAATGGTAAATCATGATCTGCACAATAATCTACTATTCTACAAATTTTCTCTCCGACTACTGCACCCATACTACCCATTCTAAATCTGGAATCCATAACGCAAATACCATAAGGGATACCATCTATTGTTGTAACACCTGTCACAACAGCATCATTAAGACCTGTTTTTTGTCTATCTTTTTCAAGCTTATCTTCATATCCAGGAAATTCTAAAGGATTTGAAGCAGTCATACCGACATCGAATTCTTTAAACGCGTCTTCATCACTTACAGTTTTAATTCTGTCGTGAGCACTAAGCGCAATATGATGATCACAATTAAAACAAACATTTAAATTTTGTACGAGTTCTTTCGTATACATAATTTTTTTACATTTTGGACATTTAGTCATAATACCTTCTGGCACGTCATTATCTTTACTGTTTTGAACAGTTACATATTTTTTCTTTTTTTGGTTTCGATTGAACAAGTCTTTAAACATGTCACTATCCCCCTGATCTTATTTACAATTATCTCTTTCAAATCTATCACTATATTGAGAGAGTAGTTTCCAAATCATATACATAATTTGATTATTATTAGAAGAAACAAGTTCTTCTTTTGAATTTGTTTCGATGCTATTATGTTCTTCACAAAAATTTTCAATCATCCATTTAAGCTCATTTATTTCATCTAATTGAGATTCATTATGGATCAAAAACCTACCAATCAAATCAAAAAGTTGGTGTTGGTACATATCACTTAGAAATGTACCTTCACCTCTCCTAGTATGTATTACACCGAGAAGCTCTAATGCTCTAAGAGCTTCTCTTATACTTGAACGCCCGACATTAAGTGTCTCACTTAAAAATCTTTCAGAAGGTAGCTTTTCGCCCACTTGAATATTTTTTTCAACAATAATTGATTGAATTTGTTCGACAATCTTGATTAAACCTTTTTGCTTATTTTTATCCAATGTGGTGCCTCCTTCCCAAACTATGACAAGTCAGCTAATTCGTATGTTTTTCGCTCAATTTCATCTAAATCGACTTCAATACGTGCTACGCCTGATTCCATACCGGCTTTAGCTACAGCTCTTGCAACATAAGGTGCAACTCTTGCATCAAATGGACCAGGTATTACATAGTCTGAATTTAATTCATCTTCTGAAACTAAATTAGCAATGGCTTCTACAGCCGCTTGTTTCATTTCTTCGTTTATATGTGTTGCTCTAATATCTAAAGCACCTCTAAAAATACCAGGGAATGCTAATACATTATTAATTTGATTTGGAAAATCTGAACGTCCTGTGCCTATAACTTTTGCACCAGCTTCTTTTGCAATATTAGGCATAATTTCAGGAACCGGATTGGCCATAGCAAAAATAATTGGGTCCTCTGCCATAGTTTCAACTAATTCTTTTGTTAATGCGCCTTCTACTGAAACACCAACAAAAACATCAGCTTCTTTAATAACATCTTCTAGTTTTCCTTCGATTTTGTCTTTATTAGTCCATTTAGCCACAAAATCTTTTGTAGGATTCATTCCATAAGGACGATCTTCATAAATTGCACCTCTAGAATCACACATAATCATGTTTCTTACGCCATAACTATATAATAATTTTATAATTGCAATACCAGCAGCACCAGCGCCATTTAAGACTACTTTTATATCGGATAATTTTCTGTCAGTAATTTTGAGTGCATTTATTAATCCAGCCACTGTGACGATTGCAGTACCATGTTGATCATCATGAAATACAGGTATTTTAGTTTCTTTTTTAAGTCTCTCTTCAATTTCAAAACATCTAGGAGCTGAAATGTCTTCTAAGTTAACGCCGCCATAGTTAGGTTCTAATAGTTTAACTGTGTTTACAATTTCATCAACATCTGTCGTGTTTAATGCTATTGGTACGCCATCTACGCCTGCAAAGCTTTTAAATAATACTGCTTTACCTTCCATAACTGGAATACTTGCTTCAGGACCAATATCTCCAAGACCTAATACAGCAGTACCATCAGTAATAACTGCTACAGCATTTGATTTCATTGTATAGTCATATACTTTACGTACATCTTCATGTATATCTTTACATGGCTCAGCAACTCCCGGTGAATAAGCAAGGCTTAATTCCTCTTTATTAGTAACTTTAACCTTTGCGTAGACACCTAATTTACCTTGTTTTTCTTTGTGCATATATAGAGCATCGTCTCTTAGTGACAAAATGATCATCCCTTCATTTTATGTATCTATCCCTTTATTATACATGAAATTTTATTATTTAAATTAAGAAATTCTTCACAGTGGTCAGACCACCATGAAGAATACTATATCATAATTTATTTAATTAATAAAGACTATAAAAGTCGTACATTTTCATAACCTACTATATTTATAAATTCTTCAAAATCACCTTTATTCAAATTTAAATATCCAAGTGATTTTGAGGTAAAATCATCATCGTTAAAGTATGTTACTTTAATTTTACTTTCCTCTGATTTTGTTACCCATTCATCCAGACTTGTCACATTTCTAACCACAACTTCTTTAGTAGTTGCTAACTTTTCTTTTTTAAAGTCTTCTAACGTTTCTATACTATTAATAATGATTTGCATCTTTCCATTTCTTTTCTCAAACTTACCTTGAATAATAATTGGTACGTTTATAATTTCAGTTGTTTCAATTAGTTTATATGCATCTGGAAAAATAACACCTTCCACTTCATTTATACCATCAATTATATTTACAAAAGCCATATTTTGCCCTTTTTTAGTCCTAATTTTTCTTAATGAAGCAATCATGACTAACATAGGTACTTTTTCATTTTGTATTCTAATTGGATAAATAGATAAATATTGGAGTTGTTTGAATAATGATAGAATAGGATGTTCAGTCGCATAAAATCCTAAATATTCTTTTTCATATTCACTTTTCATAAGACTAGGCATTTCTTCAACTTCTTTGAATTCTTTTTTTACATTTAAGCCTAGTTCTGCAAGTAAATTATTGGCATCTCCAACTGACTCACTACTTTCATAAACATCGTCAATTGACTGTAACATGGTAGCTCTTGTTTGACCGAAAGTATCTAATGCACCTGAATAAATAAGTGATTGTATCATTTTTTTATTTTTCACTTTATTAGGAAGTCTATGAACAATATCATACATGTCTTTATATTTACCATTTGTCTTTCTTTCATCGACAATACTTTTGACACTTTGATAACCAACACTTTTTATTGCCCCAAGTGACGTGTAAATTCCGTCTGAAGTTGCTTTATAAAACCACTCACTATCGTTAATGGATGGTGGATAAATTTTAACACCTATTCTTTTCAATTCAGTTACCATTTGTTCAGTTTTCACTTCATTACCTACTACATTGGATAGTATAGAGGCATAAAAATAAGTAGGATAATGAACTTTTAAATATGTCATGATATATGCAATTTTACTGTAAGCTACAGCATGAGCTTTCGGATAACCGTAATCAGCAAATTTAAGAATTAAATCAAATATTTTTATTGCTGTTGATTCCTCGTACCCACGTTCTAAGCTTCCGTTAACAAAATGCTTTCTTTCATTTTCTAGTACTGCTCTATTTTTCTTACTCATCGCACGTCTTAGAATATCCGCTTCACCATAAGAAAATCCAGCAAATTTGCTTGCAATTTGCATAATTTGTTCTTGATAAATAATAACACCATATGTTGATTTCAATATACCTTCTAAATCTGGATGTAAGTATTCAATTTGTTCATTCTGTCTACGCCGTTTTATATAAGTGGGAATTTCTTCCATTGGGCCAGGTCTATAAAGAGAAGTTACGGCAACAATATCTAAGAAATGATCAGGCTTTAATCTTTTTAATACACTTCGAACGCCTTGTGATTCAAGTTGGAATATTCCTGTAGTTTCCCCTCTTGATAAAAGCTGAAAAACTTTAGCATCGTCGAAAGGTATTTCTTCAATATCTATATTTTTATTTTCTTGATATTTAACTTGATTAACGACTTGTTGAATAATAGATAAGTTTCTTAATCCAAGAAAGTCAATTTTCAGCAAGCCTATTTTTTCAGTTTCTGTCATTGTCCACTGTGTTAAAACACCCGTGTCACCCATCATAGTAGGAACAAATTGATGTAATGATTGGTCATTTATAATAATACCCGCTGCATGAGTAGACGTATGACGCGGTAATCCCTCAAGTTGTTTACTGAGTTCAAACCATTTTTCATGTAAATGATTTTGATTAACAAATTGCTTAAATTCTTCACTCTCATAAGCTTCGTTCAGTGTAATACCTAATTTATGTGGTATCAGTTTAGATATATAATTTAAAGTCGCATCATCAAACTGTAAAATTCTTCCTACATCTCTTGCCACCGCTCTTGCTTGTAAATGACCATATGTAACAATACCTGCTACTTTATTGTCTCCATATTTATTTTGTACATATTGAATTACTTTATCTCTTTTAGTATCTTGAAAATCAATATCAATATCTGGCATTGTTACACGCTCTGGATTTAAAAAACGTTCAAATAACAGATCAAACTCTATCGGATCAATCGTCGTTATATTTAAAATATAACTAACTAATGAACCTCCTGATGATCCACGTCCTGGTCCGACTAGTACATTTTGTTCTTTAGCATATTGAATCAAATCACTAACAATTAAAAAGTAATCAGCATAGCCCATTGAGACAATAATGTCATATTCGTATTTTAATCTTTTTTCATATTCTTCATTGAATTGTGGGTATCTTTCTTTATTAATCATTAACAATTCCCAAAGGTATTCATTACTTGTTTTATGCTCTGGTGTGTCAAATTTAGGTAATAAATCTTGATGATATGTAATTTCAACGTTACATTTTTGCGCTATCTCATCAGTATTTTCAATATATTCATTTGAAACATCTATATTCGGTAATTCTTTTTCAGATAAGAAATGTCTGTTTATATTCTTGTTAAAATCACTAATCGTTAATTTTTCATTATTTTTAATCGCTTTTAAACCAATCAAACTATCTCCGTCATCTTGATTCAAATATAATGCAGATTGTATATACACTTTTTTATGTGTTAATTCCGCACTAGAATTATGAGATAAATATTTATCATCATCATTAATTTGAATTGCTTGGAATAAATAGGCATTATCTGGGCTAAGTTGTTTTGCTATAATGATTAACCCATCAGAATAAGTATTCAACCACTCAACAGGCGTTGAAAACCGCTCTTTAAGAGAAATTGCTGATGATAGTTTAATTAAATTATGATAACCAATATTGTTTTTTGCTAATAAAACGCATTCAACTTGATTAAGTTGATCATCTAAATATACTGTTAATCCAATAATCGGCTTTATATTTACCTTTAAACATTCATCATAAAATTGTAATGCACCGTGCATAACATTTAAATCCGTTAAAGCTAGCGCTTGATAATTTTCATCTTTACCTTTTTCAACGACATCTGAAATTCTGATGCTTGAATTTAATAAATCATATGATGAATGAATATTTAAATGACTTACCATGCGCTACACCTCCTAAATTTCAGATTTAATATCTGCAGTTAATGCATCAAACTCTTCCCAACTATATACGGAGGCACCTGAAGCATTTGGATGTCCACCACCATTATACTTAGCAGCTATGTGATTGATTGTAATTCCTTTTGAACGTATTCTACATCTAATTTCTTTACCTTCATCGACAGCAAATACCCATGCTTTAAGTCCTTTAATATCTGCAACTGTATTTACAAATAATGAAGCTTCGTTAGGTTTTAAATTAAATTTTTCAAGAATGTCTTTCGTAATTTTTATAGAACAAAAGCCTTCACCATCATAATTGAAGTTTTGTAATATATAACCTTGAAAGTGTAATAACTCAGGTTCACGTTCACTTAATTGATTGAGTAGTCTATTACGTTCAAACTCTTGCGTCATCAATTGTGCTGCAACTTCCATAGTATGTGGTGTTGTGTTATCAAACAAGAATCTTCCAGTATCTCCAACAATACCTAAATATAAAACTCGGCTTGCTCGCTCACTTACATTTGAGTCATTCAAATTCCATGAATGATTTAAATCAAAGATTATCTCACTAGTCGATGATGCATTTGTATTAACGAAATTAATATCACCATATGAATCAACTGGTGGATGATGATCTATTTTAATTAGTTCTGAACCTTTGTTAAATCGTTCATCATCAATTCTAGGTGAATTAGCTGTATCACATACAATCACTAGTGCACCATTATAAGTATCATCAGATATTTCATCTAAATCACCTATAAATTCTAAAGTAGGTTCTGATTGCCCTACTGCATATATATTCTTTTCTGGAAAAGTATCTTGTAATATATATTTCAATCCTAACTGTGAACCGTATGCATCAGGATCCGGTCTCACATGTCTATGTATTATAATTGTTTCATATTGCTTAATTTTATTTAATATTTCTTCCATTGTTATCCTTCTTTCTTTATATTTACTTATATTTTATTAATTGATATAATTCGATTTGGTAGGAGGAATAAATCATGTCACCTGAAATTATGTCCACATTTGTTGCTTTAGCAGTAACAATTATGATTCTAGCTTTAATATTTGCAATTTTAAATCTTGCGCGTTCATTTAGAACAAAACGCGATGTTAGAAAAGCCTATCATAAAGCTCGCTCTAGATTTTATTTCGGTATATTTATGATAGCATTTGCAGTTGATCAAGTATTTTTATTTCCAACTTTAGTAACGTATATCATTGTAATCGTATTATTATTCTTTGGTATTTTGAATCTTACTTATGGTTATAAAGCAAGCAAATACTTTAAAGGCAACTTACCCATTGAAAATAAAGCTTGGGAAGAGTTCGAACAAAAAAAGCATAACTAATTTCTTTAAAAGCGTTGTATTTATAACGCTTTTTTATTTTTCGAAAATTTGACACATAAGTAAAGCTTTGGCAACTGTTGCACTTCCACTAACCATAGTCACTTCAAATTTAGCAAATAATCTTCCGATATCTAAAGTAGAGATTTTCACTTCGACTTCATCATCTATTTGAACAGTCTTTAAATAATAAATATCTATATGTTCAATCATAATTTCAGATTTTTTCATTTTTCGTATTTCATAACGTAATGCTTCTTCAATGACAGCAATATATACAGATTTCGTCATCATACCAAATTGATTTGTAAGTTGTGGCGATATATTTACAACAACATTTCCATTAACCATCGTTATTTGTTTCGCAATTTGGTCATGAATTGTTTCTCCAATTTGTGGTTGTTTACTCATTAACTGCATAGTCTTTAATACATCTTCTCTTGATATAATACCAATCAATTCTTTAGAACTAGAAACAACTGGTAACAATTCTATACCTTCCCAAATCATGAGATGCGCACAGGTTGCAATCGTTGTATTCAAATGTGCAACTATAGGTGATTTAGTCATTAATGGTTTAATACTTCTATCTAGTTCTTCATTCACAATGTCTTTACTTGTCAAGATACCCACAACTTTCGATTCACTGTCAATTACAGGAAAACGTGTGTGAGAAGTAAGTTGGGATAATTCATTCCAATCTCTTACTTTTTGCGTGTCATCAAGATGAGAAGTTGATTCTATAGGTATCATAATATCTTCGACCATTAGAATTTCTTTCTTAATCATTTGATCATAGATGGCTCTATTAATAACATTTGCTACTAAAAAAGTGTCGTAATTTGAAGAAATAATTGGTAGTTCAAATTCATTAGCATATTCAATAATTTCTTCATTTGCTTCAAACCCACCAGTAATTAGTACTGCCGAACCTCTCTTTAAAGCTTCCAATTGAACATCAGCGCGGTTACCCACTATAAGCAATGTATTTTTAGTTAAATATTTTACTACATCATTTAACTCCATTGCGCCAATAGCAAATTTGGATAATGTTTTATACAACCCTTGCTTTCCGCCTAATACTTGACCATCTACTATTTTAACAATTTCGTTAAAAGTTAAATTCTCAATTTGTTCTCTAGACTTACGCTCAATTCTAACAGTACCAACTCTATCAATTGAAGCTACGAGCCCTTTGTTGTCCGCTTCTTTTATTGCTCGATAAGCAGTACCTTCTGAGACATTTAAATCTTTGGCTATCTGCCTGACAGAGATTTTATGTCCAACAGATAACGACTCAATGTACTTTATAATTTGTTCATGTTTCGTCATGTTTATACCCTCTATCAAATTTAATGAATTACTTTCTATTATACATTTTTGAGTGGTTAAATGATATGTTTACAAAAGAAAAGTGGTTGCGTTTATATGCAACCACTTCTAATCTCTATTTTATAATTCGACGTATTCTCCTGCTTTTAGAATACTTACTTCAGATGACGTAACAGCCTTTTCAAACTCTTTAGGATCTTGCTTAATATAATCAAATGTATCGTAATGTATTGGTACTACTTTTTTAGGTTTAATAAATTCATTAATTGCATAACTTGCATCATCAATTCCCATCGTGAAATTATCGCCAATAGGAATGAAACATAAATCAACTGGATGTCTATCTGCAATTAATTTCATATCGCTAAATAATCCTGTATCTCCTGTATGGTAAATCGTTCCAGCTTCAGTTTCTAATACAATCCCTGCTGGCATACCTAAATACACAATTTCACCATTTTCTTCTGTAATACTATTACTATGAAATGCTTGAACGTATTTAACTTTACCAAATTTGAATTCAACATTGCCTCCAATATTCATTGGATGTAAGTTTTCAAGATTATATTTATTTGATAAATAATCAATCGCTTCTGGGAAAGCAATTACTGTTGCACCAGTTCTTTTTGCAATGCTAGCAGTATCACCTAAATGATCTCCATGACCATGAGTTAAAATAATATAATCGACCTCTACTTCATCTGCTGTTAAATCTGACATTGGATTTCCAGTAATAAATGGATCCACAATCACTTTTTGTCCTTTACTCTCAAAATAGATTACTGATTGTCCATGAAATGATACTTTCATGACTTTCCCTCCTCAAATTGTCTTTTCCATATGTTATATACCCTAAATTTGAATTTATGAATCAAGAAGTCTAAAATAATAATGTAAGAAAGAGAAGCGGGAGGCATAATAATGAAACATAATGAAATTACAACATTTTTAAAAGAAAAAGGTGTAGATGCGGCATGGATAACAACTCCATTAAACATTTTTTATTTAACGGGTTATTTATCTGAGCCTCATGAACGATTATTTAGTTTATTAATTACTAAAGATGGTGACGAAACTTTATTTTGTCCAAAAATGGAAGTAGAAGAAGCTAAGAACGCTGGTTTCAAAGGCAATATCGTTGGTTATTTAGATACTGAATCACCTTTTGATATAATCGAGCAACAATCTTATAAAACATTTGCAATAGAATCTGAACATTTATCTGTTAAAAGACTTCGTGAAATTGAAAAAGCTTTTAACGTAGAAACAATTGTCGATATTGATCAAGTATTAAAAGATATTAGAAATGTTAAAACAGATAATGAAATTGAAATGTTACAAGAAGCGGCTAAATATGCAGATTTAGCTATTCAAGCTGGTGTTGAAAAGTTAGAAGAAGGTATTTCTGAAATAGAAGTATTAAATCATATCGAAACAACGATGAAACAACATGGCATTTCAAAAATGAGCTTCGATACTATGGTATTGTTTGGCGACCATGCTGCTGCTCCGCATGGTACACCTGGAGATAGAAAGTTAAAAGACAATGAATATGTGTTATTTGATTTAGGTGTAATTTATAAAGGTTACTGTTCAGACATAACTAGAACAGTTCCATTCGGTACACCATCAGAAAAAGCTAAAGAAATTTATAATGTTGTACTTAATGCAAACAAACAAGCTATAGACATGATAAAACCTGGTGCTAAAATTTCAGACTGCGATAAAGTAGCAAGAGATATTATTAGTAATGCAGGTTATGGTGAATACTTCCCTCATAGACTAGGACATGGACTCGGATTAAGTGTTCACGAATTCCCTGACATCTCTAGTACAAATAAGGATGAATTCCAAGAAGGTATGGTATTAACAGTAGAACCAGGTATTTACGTTCCTACAGTTGCCGGCGTTAGAATTGAAGATGATATTGTCGTAACTAAAGACGGACATAAAATTTTGACTGGATATAAAAAATGATCAAAGAAGCTTGCGTAGAAACAATTACTCAAATAAATAACGCTATTAAAAACGGTGCTAACAGAATAGAACTTTGTGATAACCTTTCAGTAGGTGGCACAACGCCAAGCTATGGAATGGTAAAAATAGCAGTAGAACTTTGTCATCAAAACAATGTCGAAGTTGCAGTTATGATTAGACCACGTGGCGGAGATTTTAATTATGATTACTTTGAATACGAAATAATGAGACAAGACATCATACAATTAAAAGAATTAAATGTTGATGCCTTTGTATTTGGTTGCTTAGACGAAAACGAACACTTAGATGAATGGAAAATGCAGTCTTTAAAAGAAGCATGTGGTGTAATACCAGCCGTTTGTCATATGGCATTTGATTCCATCAATCCGTACAACCAACTTAAATCATTAGATTGGTTAATCAACCAACAATTTACTCGTTTATTAACACATGGCGGACCAAGTGACACTTCAATATTCGATAACGTAAACCATCTCGGCAAATTGTTAATCCATTCAAAAGGAAACATAACAATCATGCCAGGTGGCGGACTAAATAAAGATAATTTATCAGCATTAACAGAAGATATCCCATTTGATGAAGTCCACGGTACGAAAATAGTATAAGTATTAATATAAATCCGCATCTCATTAAGGTATGAGATGCGGATTTTAGTGTGTTATGGCATGAGATGATTACACTTCTCTCGACTTGTGTCACCATGGGCATCCTTAGTTACACTTCTTTCCACTTGTGTCACCATGGGCATCCTTAGTTACACTTCTTTCCACTTGTGTCACCATAGCTATCCTTAGTTACAATTCTACTGACTTGTGTCACCATGGGCATCCTTAGTTACACTTCTACTGACTTGTGTCACCATGGCTATCCTTAGTTACACTTATACAGATTTGTGTCACCATGGGCATCCTTAGTTACACTTCTCTCGACTTGTGTCACCATGGGCATCTTTAGTTACACTTCTCTCGACTTGTGTCACCATGGGCATCCTTAGTTACACTTCTCTCTACTTGTGTCACCAAGAGCATCCTTAGTTACACTTCTTTAGACTTGTGTCAGCAAGAGCATCCTTAGTTACACTTCTTTAGACTTGTGTCAGCAAGAGCATCCTTAGTAACACCTCTCTCGACTTGTGTGAACATAAACACTGATATTCATAATATTCACTAAAAAACTAAACTTAGATTTTTTCATATTATTCTATATAAAATCTTTTATTTCGCACATTTTGACTTTTAAAATGTTTTTGACACACTCTTCTAACTGTATGAGCTTGTACTGGTTGACACCACTCTATTGCCTCTTTTAATTTAAATGGCTTTCTTTTGATTATAAAAAGTTCTTGTAAGTTAGAATAAATAATATTTTCACTATTTAAATGTTCCTTACAATAATAGCAAAAATATTTTCTTTGAAACTTACTAAAAGATATCGTGTACATTTTTCTACATTTTGGACATCTTAATCCTGATGCTACTTTATCTTTTACTAAAGCAATATTCTTATGATAATATGTCGAATGGATTGATTCAAATTGTTTCAATATAGTTAAAATCACTTCATTATCTAATTCGTGATGGGTATCAATGATTTTAAAAAGTTGGGGAATTTCATGAAGAAGTATAATATTTGGTGGTCTTTCTCCGACTAGATTAAAGTGAGGGTTTGTAAATATAATAAATGTTTGTATTTCTCTGCTAATACCCGTTTTATTTAAAATATTTTGTACTTCTTTTTTTATCTTAGCTACTTGTAGCATTGGTGAATGATATTTCTGTCCATTTGAACTTTTAATATAATCATCTTCAAAGAACCATTCATTACTATAATGCTTAATTTCGAAAATAAAAATTTTCTCTGATGCTGCAACCAAAAAATCAATTTGTACATGATTTGACACACTTATTTCAAAGTTACTTATATATTTGATATTTTCTATTGTATCTAAAACTGACTTAAAGTACTTTTCTCCTTCATCTCCTAATTGGTCAACATACATATCTTTTCTTTGCTCTATTGAAAAATTTGTTCTTCCTTCTAAAGCTCTTAAATAAATTTTATAGTCTTTACTATTCATTTGCTCACCTTTCTCGTCGTTGTTATAAGTAAATCAATAAAATTACATACAAATTATAGTTGCTGATATTTATTTTCTCAAGCTGCAAAAAAACAAAAAAAACCTGTCTCAGGCTTTAGAGAGACAGGATTTTTTCAATTTCTGCTTATTTTAATATTTCTTGATATGGTGTGAATTCTTTATCAAAAGCTTTAGCTACTTCTTCATAAGTTAATTTACCATGAATTGTGTTTAAACCTTTTGCTAGTGCTTCATTATCTTGACATGCTTTTACATAGCCTTTGTTTGCTAATTGAATTGCATATGGTGTAGTTGCATTATTTAATGCAATTGTAGATGTTCTTGGAACTGCTCCTGGCATGTTAGCAACTGCATAATGTACTACGTCATGTTTTACGTATGTTGGATCATCATGTGTTGTAATTCTGTCTGAAGTTTCGAATGATCCACCTTGGTCAATTGCGATATCTACTAAAACTGAACCTGGTTTCATTTTTTTAACCATATCTTCAGTTACAAGTTTCGGGGCTTTTGCTCCTGGAATAAGTACTGAACCAATAACTAAATCACTTTCAACTACTGCTTCTTCAATATTTAAAGGTGATGACATCATTGTTTGAACACTTGCACCAAATAAATCGTCTAATTGTTGTAAACGTGTTGGATTTAAGTCAATAATTGTTACGTCTGCGCCAAGTCCAACTGCCATTTTAGCAGCATTTGTACCAGCTTGTCCTCCACCAATTATTGTAACTTTACCGCGTTTAACACCTGGAACACCAGATAATAGTATACCAATTCCACCATTAGTTTTTTGAAGAAATTGCGCGCCGATTTGTGTCGACATTCTACCTGCAACTTCACTCATTGGAGCTAATAATGGTAATGAACGATTGCTTAACTGTACAGTTTCGTAAGCTATTGATGTAACTTCTTTTTCTAATAATGCGTTAGTTAAAGACTCTTCTGCTGCTAAATGTAAGTATGTAAATAAAATTAAATCTTTTTTGAAAAATTGATATTCTTCTTTGAGTGGTTCTTTAACTTTCATAACCATATCTACATTCCAAGCTTGTTCTTGACTAACAATTTCTGCGCCAGATTGTTTATAATCTTCGTCAGTGAATTGTGAACCAATTCCAGCTTCTGTCTCAACTTTAACTACATGATTTTGTGCGATTAAACTAGCTACGCCACTAGGTGTTAATGCCACCCTATTTTCATTATTTTTAATTTCTCTTGGTACCCCTATAATCATTTTACATTCCTCCTTGATTCAATCTTAACGCCACTAATTTGAAAGCGCAATCATTATTATTCAGTTTTTATATTATCTTTATTTTCTAAATTTTCAAATAATTATTACTGCATTTATACTTTAACATATTTCTCATAAAACTGTTCAATATTTCCTTTTATTTAAAAGTTTATAATGTTATTTTTTCAGAAAATTATGATATAATTAAACAAAAGAACTAGGAGGCGGTTTTTATGTTAAGTTACAAAAATATTTTAATAGCTGTAGATGGTTCAACTGAGTCAGAATGGGCATACAACAAAGCTGTGGCAGTCGCTAAACGTAATGATGCAAAATTAACAATCGTCAATGTTGTAGATTCTCGATCTTATGCAAGTGTCGAGGCTTACGATACTCAAATAGTAAATAAAGCTACTAGCTTTGCTGAAAGTTTACTATCTGGATATAAAGAATTCGCTGAAAAAAATGGCGTTTCTAATGTAGCAACTAAACTTGAATTTGGTTCACCAAAAACAGTTATTCCTAAAAAACTAGCAATAGATTATGATGTAGACCTTATTATGTGTGGTACTTCAGGCTTAAATGCTGTTGAACGATTTATCGTAGGTTCAGTTTCTGAATCAATCGTGCGAAATTCACCTTGTGACGTTCTAGTTGTTAGAACAGAAACAATGCCAGATGACTTCGAACCTATTGTAGCTACACAAGAATTATTTGATGAACACCATGAAAGTAAATAATTCTTATAATATAAAAAAGCGTTCAGTATAACCGAACGCTCAGATTGTAGACAAACTGAACTTAAATTAATAAGTTCAGTTTGTTTTTTGTTTTAATAAGTATGTTTTATTAAATTTAAGCTTAAACTGCGTTTAAACTAGGTTGTTCTTTTGCATCGCCAAATTGTCTTTCTACTGTTTGACTTCTTAATTTATATGCTTTTTTAATTGTATCTATAAACCTTAAATCTTCGATTATGTCTAAATCATCTTGCCAAACATGTCTACGGATTTCTCTAATATAGGTTTTGTTTTCCGTACATTTATTTAACATAGAATCAACTCCTAAATAAAATTTCATCTATATTATAAAATAATGTGCTAATATTTGGTGTTTTTTTGCGCTGACTCCTGCGCGAAAAGCATGATTCGAAGACTACAGGCTGAGAACATGCCCGCGGAAAGCATGCGCATAAAAAAATGCCGGCAAAGTCTAAGACTTTGTCGACACTCTGAAACGTTCAGTATAACTGAACGCTTATATTTATTTATTATCTACATTTTGATTTTTTAAATTTTGTTTGTTTTCTTGTTTTTGTTTTCTAGATTGTTCTTTAGCCACTCTTCTCGTTACTATTCTGACTAAACGCATTAACGCTCTCTCTGGTCTCATAAATATCCTCCTCAAAATAGACATTAATTAGTTATATCCAAACAAGATAACTTTAAACATTTATATATTTACTTTTAGTGCGGTTTTCACTAAAAAATTCGCATAAAAAAACTGTCAACAAAGTCTCATACTTTATTGACAGTTTAAGAACGACACAAATTGTGAAGTTCTTTAATATATTAACCTAAGTTACCGAATTTCAATACATCACGTGCAATCATGACTTCTTCATCTGTTGGAATTACAATTACTTTAACTGGTGAATGTGGATAATTGATAAATGCTTCTTCACCATGTAATCCAGTGTTTAGGCGTTGATCCCAATAAACACCCATAAACTCTAATCCTTCTAATACTTTAGCACGTACAGTATCAGAGTTTTCACCAACACCTGCTGTAAATACAATTGCATCTAAGCCGTGCATTCTTGTTGCATATGAACCCATATATTTATGAATTCTAGATGCGAATACATCCAATGCTAATTTAGCACGTTCATTACCTTCATTTGCATCTTGCTGAATATCTCTTAAGTCACTAGATGATCCTGAGATACCAAGAAGACCAGACTCTTTGTTAAGAATATTTAATACTTCTTCTGCATTTTTACCTGTTTTTTCCATTATATATGGAATTAACGCTGGGTCAAGGTTACCTGAACGTGTACCCATCGTAACACCTGCTAAAGGTGTGAAGCCCATTGATGTATCTACAGATTTACCGCCATCAATAGCTGCAATAGAAGCACCATTACCGATATGACAAGAAATAATTCTAAGTTGATCTAATGGACGATCTAATAATTCAGCTGCTCTTTCTGATACATATTTATGACTTGTTCCATGGAAACCATATTTACGAATACCATAATCTTTATAGAAATGATATGGCAAACTATATAAATATGATTCTTCAGGCATAGTCTGGTGGAATGATGTATCAAATACAGCAACATGTGGAATACTTGGTAATAATTTTCTGAATGCTTTAATACCCATTAAATTGGCTGGATTGTGTAATGGTGCTAAATCAGTTAATGTTTCGATTTTAGCCAATACGTCATCTGTAACAAGTGCAGATTCAGGGAATAGTTCCCCACCATGTACAACACGATGTCCTGTACCTTGAATATCATTGATGTCATTAATAATATTATGTTCTTTCAATGCATCTAACATAATATTTACTGCAACATCATGATTTTCTATATCTAATGTTTCAGTTATTTTTTCTCCATTTACAGAAATTGAGAAAATTGAATTTTTTAACCCGATACGCTCGATTAACCCTTTAGTGATAACTTTTTCATCTGGCATTTCAAATAATTGAAATTTTAAAGATGAGCTACCGGCATTAATTGCTATTATTTTTGTCATTTAGACTTCCTCCTGATAATACTTTTCTATACTATTTAAACACTAATACAGTTATGAATCAAGCATTAACACAGTTTATGAAGAATGATTTTTTTCCATCCATTCATCTACTTCAGATAAAAACGTTTGCAATTGTGATTGTGCCTTAAAGTCAGGAATATTAGCAAGCAATACCTCTACACTCTTAGTATTTCCTTGATCTTTCTTTTGTAGGATCAATAGTGATTTACGTGACTGTTCTGTTTTGAATAATGAGTTAGGGAAATTCAAGAATGCTTGCATTTCTGTCTCTGTTGCAATATATTTTTGCAACTGTTTCACTTCTTCACCTTCAAATAATTTTGTAGGAACTATTAAAAAGACATATCCCCCAGGCTTAGTTGCAGTTACAGCTTGCTCTAATAATAAATAATGACTATAACTATGACCTTCACTAAAACCTAATTTCATTTCTTTACTACGCTCATCAACAGGATAATAGCCTACTGGTAAGTCACCAACTATTACATCTGCTTCCTCTAATGGTAAAGGCATAATCGCATCTTGTGGATATACATCAAATGGTATTTCTAAAAAGTTAGCTAAATGAATGCTTACACGTTGTAAAACTGGATCTACTTCAATTAAATGATGCATAACTGTTTTTTCTTGGTTTTGTTCATTAATTGTTGCACTTAAATGTCCAGTACCACTTGCGATATCTACTATATTTAGTGATTCTCTATTTTTATTAAATAAGTTTACAAGATAACTTAAAATAAACCCGATTGAATCAGGCGTCATTTGATGATTCGGTTGAATAACTTCTTCTTTTAATAAACTTAAATAAGCAAATTGGAATGCTTTTCTACGTTCTTGTAAAGTAGATTGTTCTAACAAATCTCTTTGGTTCGTATAAATTTCTTCCATTGCTAATCCTAAATTTTCAATATAGCTTTGGCCATTTTCGTCATGGAGGTCTTTACTTTTTACATCAAGTTTTTCAAATAATATTTCCATTATATTCTTTTCTTCAGTCATAATTGCCCTCTTTCGTATAAAAAGCTGTCCAATCTAATGGACAGCGATTTATGGTTGTTAATTAGTTTAAATTTCTAAAAGCTTCTAAAGCTTTATCATAGTCAGGATGGTTAGTACCTTCACTCACTACTTCAGCGTAAACTACTTTATTATCTTTGTCCAAAACAAATACTGAACGAGCTAATAAACGAAGTTCTTTCATTATAACACCAAAGTTTTCACCGAATGATAAATCACGGTGGTCACTTAATGTAACAACATTTTCTAAACCTTCAGCTGCACACCATCTTTTTTGTGCGAATGGTAAGTCATTAGATATCGTTAAGATAACTCCATCTTGTTCATTTGCAGCATCTTCGTTGAATTTACGAGTTTGTTGACTACAAACTCCTGTATCTAAAGAAGGTACGGCACTAATAAGTTTCTTTTTACCTTCATAGTCTTTTAAAGTCTTTTCAGATAAATCATTTGCTAATACAGTAAAATCTGGTGCTACTGAACCTACTGTAACTTCCTTGCCTAATATTGTAACTGGTTCATTCTTGAATGTAACTTGCGCCATTAAAAAAAGCCTCCTTATTCTTGATAAATATATTTTATCATGATTAAAGAGACTTTAAAATTTTTTTGTTTATAACATGCTTATCTTGTAGCCTTTTGGAAGTCGTTTCTTAGTTGAATATATTTATTTTTAAGCACTACTG
The DNA here is from genome assembly GCF_022386595.1 of Mammaliicoccus sp. G-M28. Lineage (NCBI taxonomy): Bacteria > Bacillati > Bacillota > Bacilli > Caryophanales > Staphylococcaceae > Mammaliicoccus > Mammaliicoccus sp. G-M28. Next base: position 54,081 of record NZ_JAJNIF010000003.1, on the reverse strand, counting down.
TCTCACCAAAATAGTCGTGAATACCTTTATGTTTTTTATTAAAAGCTACAACTAAATATGGTATTCCTAATAATGCACCTGATATAATTCTTCCAATCCACTCTCTAAATAGTACATCTTTCAACTTCAGCGATTTTGCATCTTCTCTGTATACACTTAATCCTAGAATCATTTTACCGAGTGTTGCTTTAAAATAATATGTCATAAGTACAAAATATAAATAAAATATTAAGGCACTTACTATATTTCCAACGCTAAAGTATGGCACAAATAAATATTCATTTTTAATTTGTGTTAATGCAAATAGAGGACTTAACACTATTCCTTTAAAACCTGCTAAAGCCAATATATCAATGATATAAGCTAAAAATCTAACCCAGAATCCTGCAAATACGATGGATTTTATATCAGACATGTGTTTATTAACTGTACGCTCAATAACACTTTGTTCACGAGTTGTAGCGACTTGTTCGTAACTTGCTTCAGTCATTTAAAATCCCTCCTTACTCACCATACAAGTACATAGGTTGTGGTGATTTATTTGCTTTAACTAAAGATTCATATTTACTTAAATCATCTAAGCCCATCATAGAAGATATTTTACTTTTAGCTCCCATTGGGAAGTTTAAGAATCCTGATGATGTATCATAAGTTACGACTTGTGCATTTTTAGATTTAATATCACTTCTTAAGTCTTTAATTGCATCATCTTCATAACCAATCTCATCAATTAATCCATTTGATTTAGCTTGTTGTGCAGAATAAATTCTACCGTCAGCTAATTTTTTAACTTCAGATTCAGACATATGTCTACCATCTTTAATAACATCTACAAATTGTTTGTAGCTATCATCAATGATTGATTGCATAATATTACGTTCTTCTTTAGTCATATCTTTCATTGGATTTAATATTTGTTTATGCTTACCAGATGTTACGGATTCATCTTTAACACCTAAGTCATTGGCTAAATCTGCGTAATTTATACTTGAAATAATAACACCTAAAGAACCAGTTAATGTTTGAGAACCTGCATATATTTTATCTGCTGGTGTTGAGATATAATAACCACCTGAGGCAGCCATATTCTTCATTTGAACATATACTTTTTTATCTTTGGCTTTTATTTCTTCTAATTTTTTATGTATTTCATCACTCTCATATGTTCCTCCGCCTGGAGAATTCACTTCTAGTAGTACACCTTTAACGCTTTTATCTTTCTTGATTTTATCAAGTTGTTTTAAAAATGCTTGATGGTTATATCCTCCATCACTGAATAGTGATTCTTCCGCACCTGTATCTTGAATTGTACCATTCACAGATAATTTTACGATTTTATTACTACTATCACTACCAGATTGAACCGACTCGCTAATGCCATCTGAATCTGTCACAGTTTTTTTCCATGAATCATCCAAAAATATGCCAACAGTACTGACAACAATACCACCTACCACAAGAATAACAGCGATGATAATAGCAATAATTCTTTTAGACATAGTATCTTCCTTTCTATTTTAAATATTTACATTTATAATAATAACAGACTTTAATAATAACTGTAACTTTTGGGAGGAACAAATTATGGCAACAAAAAAACATATTTACTTATTCACTTCAAAAGATAGCGATGTCTTAGAGACTCGAAAAAAAATACAAAACCAAATGGAACCACATGGCTTTGAATTTGTATCAAATTATGATGATGCAGACATTATTGCTTCAATTGGTGGCGACGGTAGTTTCCTTCAAGCATGTAGAAAAACAAATTTCAACAAAGATAAAGTTTATATTGGAATAAAAACAAGATTAGATCAAAATTATTTATATGTTGATTTTAGCGTTGATGATATACCACATTTAATTAAATCAATAGATTCCGAAGAAGTTATGGTAAGAAAATACCCAGTACTAGAAGTAAATTTAAACAATCAAATGTCTTATATGTGTTTAAATGATTTTTACATTAAATCTAGCGTTATCAAGCCAATGAAGATGGAAATATTTATAGATGATGAATACTTCGAGGCATTTAACGGAGATGGATTATTGATATCTACACCAACTGGATCTACAGGTTATAATAAATCTTTAGATGGCGCAATTATAGATCCTAAAATAAGAAGTATGCAATTAACAGAAATTGCATCATTAAATAATAATAACTTTAGAACAGTAAGTAGTTCTGTTGTATTAGGCGATACAAGAACACTTAAAATTTCACTTGATAAAGAAGGCAATTATTATCCAATCATGGGTCTAGATAATGAAGCACTAAGTGTACAAGAAACTGATTTTATAAGCCTTAGAATTAAAGATAAATATATAAGAACACTTAAATTACCTCAAAATTCATTTTGGAGCAAAGTTCAAAGAAAATTCTTATAAAATTTTATAATTTCGTTCGTGCATGCTTGCCTATTTTTTATACAATCTTACGATTTTGTTCGTGCATGCTTGATTATTTTTTATACAATCTTACGATTTCGTTCGTGCATGCTTGCCTAGGGGTATGGTTCGAGCCTGTAGTCTCTCACTCATACTATTCCCTCAGGCGTCAGCACTTCACAAAATCGTTGAAATTATCTATTTTAATACAAAGATTAGAGGCTGAGACAAATAAATTGTCTCAGCCTCTAAGTTATAGAATAACTAAATTTGCACTAATTGGGAAAAATGTAAGCATGGATAGCTATATTTACACTAATCTATAGAAATGTAAGCATGAGTACCTATATTTACACAAGTCTAAGGAAGTGTAATCATGAGTACCTATAATTACACTAATCTATAGAAGTGTAAGCATGGATAGCTATATTTACACTAATCTATAGAAATGTAAGCATGAGTACCTATATTTACACTAGTCTAAAGAAGTGTAATCATGGGTACTTATATTTACACAAGTCGGAAGTAGTGTGAATGATTTTCACAAAAAATAAGAGCAGAAATTCAATTTTAATAATGAATTTCTGCTCTTTTTAATTTTCTAAGGCATTTATGCTCACGCTCTTTACATGAAATGACTATTAACGTAGTCGTATACATTTTTAAGTATTAATAGAATTGTGACTACTATAAATAAGACTTTTACATAGGATACACCTTTTCTTATAGCAAATGTAACTCCTAAATATGAACCGACTACCATAGCTGCTGCCATGCTGAATCCATAAATATAATTCACTTGTCCTAATATCATAAATAAAAGTAAAGCGCCTAGATTGGAAGCTAGATTTAAAAATTTAGCATTGCCTGCTGCATGTAAATAATCCAGACCGATTAATAACAACATAAATAAAAAGAATGATCCGGTACCTCCACCTAAAAATCCATCATAATATCCGATTACTATAACACCTACTATGAATAAGATAGCTTTTTTAAGTGATAATTTCTTATATTTATTGATATCTCCCCAATCTTTTTTAACAATTGAGTAAACAGTCACTAATGCTAATATTATAATTGCGAGTGGTTTTAAATATTCTGGTGGTAAATATGTAGCAGTAATCGCACCAAATATTGAACCGACAAAACTTAATGGAAACAATTTTCCTACTATATCAAAATCTACTTTTCTAGCTTTTATAAACTTCATTGTACTCGTAAACGTTCCAAATGAACTTGCTAATTTATTTGTACCTAAAGCTGTTGCTGGATCCATACCTACAGCTAATAATGCTGGTAAAGAAATAAGTCCTCCTCCACCAACTACGGAATCTATAAATGATGCTATTAAACCAAATAAAATAATAATAAGTAAAATATTTAAATCAAATTCCATCTGGACATCTCCTCTACTTTAATGATAGCGACATCCCAACGTCATTATTAAAGTAGTTCATCCATCCACTCATCTTTTTGTTGCTGTATATCATCATGTTTAGAAATTGTAATTGTTTCTACATTTTTTACCGCTTCTTCGATTAATGGACCAAAATCAAATTTAGACTCAAAATATTCAACTTTTTCAAGTTTAGGATTTGTTTTTGGATTTTTTGGTGTAAATATTGTACAGCAATCTTCAAATGGTTGTATTGATAATTCAAATGTATTTATTGCTTTAGCTTTTTTAACGATGTCTTCTTTATCAAAAGTAAGTAACGGTCTTAAAATTGGCATAGATGTCACGCTATTGATTGCATACATACTACCTAAAGTTTGACTTGCAACTTGTCCAAGATTTTCACCATTGACGATTGCAAGTGCACCAATTTCATGCGCTACTTTTTCAGTTACTCTTAACATCATTCTTCTAGTACTCGTCATAGTAAAACTTTCTTCGACTACTTTATGAATTTGTTTTTGTAATTCTGTAAAAGGAACAATATGTAGTTTGATGTCTCCAGTTAAATTTGCAAGTTGCTTTGTTAAATCAATAACTTTTTGTTTCGCTTGTTCGCTTGTATATGGGGGACTATGAAAATGTATAGCTTCAATCGTCACGCCTCTTTTCATTACTTCCATTCCTGCTACTGGTGAATCAATTCCACCTGAAAGCATAAGTAATGTTTTACCACCCGTTCCTACTGGCAATCCTCCTACTCCTTCGAGTACTCGGTTATACATATAAATGGCATCTTTACGTACTTCAACTTTAATTTTATGATCAGGTTGTTTAACATTTACTGTTATATTTTCAGTGTTTTGAAGAACGTGTCCTCCTAGTTCTTGTTGCAGTTGAAATGTATCTAGTTCAAATGTTTTATCTGCTCTTTTTACATCAATTTTAAAAGTATCACCATCATTGAAATCCTCAGCAAACTTTATAGCAACTTCTTTCATAATGTCCAATTCTTTTTCAATTCTTATTATTGGACTTACTGAGTGTACGCCGAACACTGTTTGGATACGACTCATCATTTCTTCAATATCTGAACCTTCATGTACATCTATATACATTCTGTCACGATTAGCACGTACTTTATAACCTTGAAGTGGCATTAATCTACTTTTAATATTTGCTTTTAATTTATTAACGAACATATTTCTATTACCTGTCTTAAGGGTCAATTCCCCATATCTAACCAATATGTGATCATAATTCATATTTTAATAACTCCTTTACCTCATTATATACTTTGTCAAAGGCATCTTTAAATGCTTCTATTTGTTCGTTTGTTAAATCTGGTGCAATGCTTATTCTTATACTTCCTTCAATTATATTATTGCTTAGCCCCATAGCTTTCAATGTTTCATTATGAGAACTTTTTTTGGAAGAACATGCACTTGTAGTGGATAAATAAATTTCATATTTAGAAAATGCGTTAACTAATACTTCTCCTTTAACTCCTGGAAACGATACATTCAATATATATGGTGCAGCATCTATAGGAGAATTAATTAAAACCCCTTCATACTGATCAATAAATTGACGTATTTCTTTTCCTTTTTCAGTTAATAATTTAATATTACTATCCATTTGAGCATTCATTTGTCGCATTGCTTTTGTTAAAGCAATATTCACGGGAGCATTTACTGTACCACTTCTAATACCATACTCTTGTCCACCACCAAAAATAATTGGCTGAATCGTTTTTGCTTGCTTAAAGGCTAAAATACCAGAGCCTTTTAGTCCATGAAATTTATGCGCACTTAAACTATAGCTATCTACTAAATTAATATTTAAATTAACTTTACCAAATCCTTGAACACCATCTACGTGAAAATGTACTTTTGGATAGTCTTTTAAAATATTACTGATTTCTTCAATTGGTTGAATTTGTCCCATTATATTATTCACATGCATACACGTTACAAGTACAACGTCATCGTTAAGTAATTTTTTCAATGATGTAATATCTAACTTTCCATTCTCTAACGTGTTGATATATAGTAGGTTAAAACCTTGTTCTTCTAGTGCTCTCATAGTTTCTAGAACAGAAGGATGTTCAATTTTTGTAGTTAAAATTGTTTTACCAAACCTTTTCTTCGCTTGAGCCATACCTTGCAATGCTATATTATTTGATTCAGTCGCACCGCTCGTAAAAATGATGTCAAACTTATCGTTTAAGTTTAAGTACTGTTTTATATTATCTCTAGCTTTATCAATTAAATGAGCAATTTTCACACCTGCTGTATGAGGACTGTTCGGATTAAAAAAATATTGTGTATTCATTTGAATATATGATTGAATAACGTCCTCATTAGGTTTCGTAGTTGCAGCATTATCAAGATATATCATACTGTCACCTCTTTTTTTCATTATATAATGATACCATAAGTCATTTGCTATAGATATACTTATTAGCTCACAAAAGCATGTAGATAACATTTAGGGGCTGAGTAAATTCGTAGAATTCTTCATTAGGTATCGTTTCAACAATTTGATTTACAAAATGCGCAATATCATTTTTTGGAATTAAAACTTCAATATCTAGTGGTAGCGTTAATTGAGACATGTTATAATTTTTATACATAAAGCACCTCGTTAATTTATTTTTTGTGGTTATTAATTAAATTATGCGAAAGTGCTTTATTTTTTTGTATAAGAATTGATATTTTGTCACGATTTTGTAAAGTGCTGACGCCTGAGGGAATAGTATGCGTGAGAGACTACAGGCTCGAACCATACCCCTAGGCAAGCATGCACGTACAAAATCGTAGATTTTATAAATAAAGAAAAAAAGAGCTAATCCGAAAATATGGATTAGCTCTTTTTATTTGAGAATGGGTATTTATGTCTCAGCCTCTATAGTTCTACTATTGTTTATTAACTTCTTCTTCAATTTTTTCACTGATTCCAGGTTCAACTTTTTCAAGTGCTGTTTCAGCAATTTCTACAGCTCTCTTATATCTATTATTAGCAAAGAGTCTTTCTGCTTCATTAAGACTTTTATTCAGTTCATTGTTTTCTTTTCTGTATCTATTACCATACTGAATTAATGTTTCTGCATGAACTGCATTAATTAAAACATCCGTCGTTTCATCTTCGAACTTATTCATTTGTAGTACAATATTACTCACTTTATCTTTAACATATTGTACATTGATTGGTCTTTGACTGAAGATTTTATTAACTTCACGAATTTCATGATCAATTTCATTCTTCATAATGATGAATCTTTCAGGTACACTAGGTAAATTCGACGCCAATAAATTTCTATATATTTCTTCTTTTTTAGATTGAACACGTAATGTGTTTTGTTGAGCACTTGCTTCATCTTCTCTAAGTGAAACTAAGTGATTTTGAATTTTTTGTTGATTATCATTTATCACTTTAACATGTTCTTCAATATATAATAAGTTATCTTCCACTTCACTATATCGAACATTTGTCTTAGCCATTTCACCTAATATTTCATCATAAACACTGATAAGATTTTGTATTTCATTCTCATACTGTCTAACTTTATGAACATCTTCTTCTGAAATATAGTAATTTTCTCTAACATATTCAATTTCAGTTTGAAGTGTGTAGTTCATATCTTTTGCGTGGAATAATTCGTCTGTAATAATTTCTTTAGATTGTTCTACAGTATTTTTAGATTTCACTTCATGTTCAATCAAATCATACATATCATCTAAAGTATCATTTATTTCAATTATAATGTTCTCAGCTTTAGTCAATTCTAGTCTACCTATTAATGGTTCAACTAAATTAAGTTTGCCACGTAATGTTTGTAAAGTACCTTCAACTTTAACGTGTTCAAGATTATATCCTTCGACTTTTAAATCTCTACAACCAAATTTCAAGTCTTGGAACTGACCTGGTAATTCTTTTTGAACATCTTTAATCAACAATGGAATTTCATTCATATCTTCTTGCATGCGTTTCATATCTGTATTGAGTTGATCTATATGACCACTTGCTTTAATATAATGCCCATCTTCAACAAGTTCTTCATATTGCTCAATTCTAGGTAAAAATGCTTCAATATTTTTCTCAATAAGTTCTGCAGCATCACCAAATTGATGTCTGTTAGCTAATACTTCCCTTTTTGTTTCTCTATAAATTTGTTTAGATTCATCGTATAATTGGTCGCTTGTTTCTACTGTTGTCATTAATTCTGTAACACTCTGAGTTAAACGCGTATATTTCTTCTCTATACCATCCATGATTTTATTAGCATCAGCAATACTTTCTTCTGATTGAGAAAACTTAAATTTATCTAATTCTGCATCTGCGTCGTGAATTTTTGCATCTACAACTTTTAAATCTTCTTGTAAAACAGTTTGCCATTCCCTTTTGAATTGATCATACTTGTCCTTAGCTTCACCATGTATATTTAATTTTTTAAGTTTAGCTAATTCATCTTGAAAAGGTAATTGTTTAATTTTTTGCTTACGCTGCTCGGTCTCAGTAATCAAATTTCGCTTTGATGTACGCAACCATAACATTATACCAATACCAATTAATATAATGATTATAATTGCAAGTGTTATATAAATTGCCATTATGTATTCTCCTCCTAAATCGTTCTCTTTATTATAACGTAAAATATTTATCCAACAAACCTTTTTCTATGCAAAACATATTCAAAATCTTAAAATAGAGATATAATTCAAAAAAATAATGAAATGAGGAACAAAAAATGCCAGAAAATCAATTAGACTATACATTACTTAGTAGACAACTTGATGGTTTATTATCAGGTGAGAAAGATTTAATCGCTAATTTAAGTAATACTTCAGCATTTATCAATCAATTCTTACCAAATATAAATTGGATAGGTTTCTACCTTTTAAAAAATAATGCATTAAAACTAGGACCATTTCAAGGTTTACCTGCCTGTGTTGATATCGAAATAGGAAAAGGTGTATGTGGTACAGCTGTTTCTCAAAAAAAATCTCAACTTGTAGAAGATGTTAATGCATTTCCAGGACATATAGCTTGCGATGCAAATAGCCAATCTGAAATCGTTATACCTATATACTATAACAAAGAAATAATTGGTGTGTTAGATATCGATGCCCCAGTTAAATCACGATTTAGCAAAGAGGATTTACAAGGTTTAGAATTACTTGTTCAAACTCTTGAACAGCATATTCATATTTAAAATATAAATTGACATCCCCCTTCCAAAAAGGTATACTATTCTTTGTGTGAATTAACGAAAGTAGCAGTTAAATATTATAGGGCTCTATGTTATTCCCAAAGAAGGTGTGTTGTGTAACCGCGGCTGCAAGGTGAAGACACAAAAACATAACATATCCTTATGAGCATTTAACATTCTTTCTTGTTTCTTCATAACATTCAAACAAGAAAAAGGAGGAACTTCATTATGGCAAGATTTAGAGGTTCAAACTGGAAAAAATCACGTCGTTTAGGAATTTCATTAAGCGGTACAGGTAAAGAATTAGAAAAACGTCCTTACGTACCAGGTCAACATGGTCCAACTCAACGTAAAAAATTATCTGAGTATGGTCAACAATTACAAGAGAAACAAAAATTACGTTTCATGTACGGAATTAACGAACGTCAATTCCGCAGTATTTTCGAAAAAGCTGGTAACATGAAAGGTGTTCATGGTGATAACTTCATGGCACTATTAGCTTCTCGTTTAGACGCAGTAGTTTACCAATTAGGTTTAGCTCGTACTCGTCGTCAAGCACGTCAATTAGTTAACCACGGTCACGTAACTGTAGATGGCGCTCGTGTAGACATTCCATCTTACACTTTAAAACCAGGTCAAACTATTAGCATTCGTGAAAAATCACAAAAATTAAACATCGTATTAGAATCAGTAGAATTAAGTCACCACGTACCTGATTACTTAACTTTCGATGCTGACAAATTAGAAGGTACTTTCGTACGTGTTCCTGAACGTAGCGAATTATCAGCTGAAATCAATGAACAATTAATCGTTGAGTACTACTCTCGTTAATAGTTATTGCAAAAACCACTTTCAAATTGAAAGTGGTTTTTTTGTTTTTGATTATTTAATTCCCCTTATGTTTTCAACCATTGTTCTATTTTTTGAGGATAATCCGTTATGATGCCATCTACATTTAAATTAATCATTTTTCGAACAGTCTCATCGTCATTAATAGTATAAGGCATTACTTTCATATTTACTTTGTGTGCTTCGTCGACAAATTTTTTTGTAACTATTTTATAATTTGGATTTATGAATGTCGCATATTCCCCTATTTTTCTTATAGAATCTCTACTTATGAATCGATCTTTCTTTTTAATGAGAACTCCTAACTCAATTCTAGAGTTTAAACTTTTAAATTTTTGAATGGATTTTTTGTTAAAAGATTGTATGATGATTTGTTGTTCATTGATGTCATTAGCAATTAAGGATTCAAGAATTTGTTCTTCTATACCCGGATATTTTTCTGGTTGCTTAACTTCGATTAAAAGTTTAATATCTGTATTTCTAATTAAATGTAATACATCGTCAAATAAAGGTATACGTTCTCCTATAAATTCTTCACCTTTCCATTTGCCTATATCATATTTTTGTAATTCCTTATAAGCTAAGTTTTTTATTTCGCCTTTTTCTAGTGAAGTGCGTTCTGTTGTAGGATCGTGCATTATAACAAGTTTATGATCTCGCGTTCTATGTATATCGATTTCGAGCATGTCTATATTTAATGTAAGTGCAAATTTATAAGATGCTATTGTATTTTCTGGTACTAGCGAAGGTACCCCTCTATGTGCTACTTTAATTATAGATTGTGGATTATACACATTCATTGTCTACTCCTTAATAATCAGTCATACTATAGATTATACCCAAATATATTTATTTAAAGAAAGGAACATTATAATGACAACACATATTTTTGACTTAAAAGGAACTTGGACTAAAGGTAGAAATGCTTCTGGTCATATAACTACAACTAATTTATCTACTCGAGTATCTATTCCAGAGGTTATGGATGGACCTGAAATTGGTACAAATCCAGATGAAATGTTACTCGGAGCTGCATCAACTTGCTACATGATTACTTTAGCTGCGATGATTGAACGTTCTGAAATTGAAATTGAAAGAATTGAAGTGAATTCAAAAGGACATGTTGATGTTGAAAATGACGTGATCACTTATAAAAAAATAGAACATTTCCCAGTAATTTATTTAAGTGAAGAACCTGATGAAACGCTACAAAAAAAATTAAATAGACTCGTTCAAAAAGCTGAAGAATCATGCATGGTTACGCGTGCATTAGCTGGAAATGTTCAAGTTATAGCAACTGGAGAAATAAGATTTTAAAATGAAAGCGTTTTAATCAGAATTTTCAATAAATTCACTATTATTTTATTATTTTCTCTGCTACAATATAGAACATAAATTCAGTAAGGAGTGTTTATATATGTATCAGCATGATTCTTTATTACTCGCACCAGGTCCTACTACTGTTCCAAGGGAAATATTAGAAAGAATGAATCTTCCTATGACAGGACATAGAACTAAGGAATTTAGTCAAATCATTCATCAAGCATCAAGAGATTTACAAACAATTTTTGGAGCAAAGCATCCTGTAGCTATTTTAACTTCCTCAGGTACAAGTGCCCTTGAAGCAGCTATGGTTAATATAGCCAATCCAGAAGATAACATTGTGATAATTGTTTCAGGAGCATTTGGCGATAGGTTTAGAAAGATAGCTTCTTCATACCCTTTCAATGCACATATTTTTGAAGTTGAATGGGGAAAAGGTGTTGATTTAAAAGAATTCGAAACATATTTAAACTCACTTAATGTAGATATTAAAGCTATATTTACACAATTCTGTGAAACTTCAACTTCTGTAAAACACCCTATCAACGAATTAGGAAAATTAGTAAAAGAATTTAATCCTGATATTTATTTTATTGTTGATGGCGTAAGTATCATCGGTGCAGTTGAAGTTGATATGGAAGAAGATAATATCGATGTTCTCGTTTCAGGTAGTCAAAAGGCAATTATGTTACCACCTGGAGCTGCTTTTGTAGCATATAATGACAGAGCAATTGAACGATTTAAAGAAGTGACGACTTCAAGATTTTATTTAGATTTAAATAAATACATAACTTCTTTAAATGATGATTCAACTCCATTTACACCTGCTGTATCACTTATTAGAGGTGTTCAAGCATATTGTGATTTAATTCGTGAAGAAAAATTTGAAAATACAATTAAAAGACACGAAGTATGTAAAACTGCAGTTAGGGAAAGTTTAAAAGCGTTAGGTATGACTTTGTTAGTTGAAGATCAATTTGCTTCCCCTACTGTAACTGCTTTCGTACCAAACAAAGATGAAGTAAAACAAATTAAAGATGAATTACTTAGCAGATTCAATATTACTATCGCAGGTGGTCAACAACATCTCAAAGGTACTATTTTAAGAGTTGGCCATATGGGTAAAGTTTCTCCTAATGATATGTTGCAATTTATAAGTGCATTAGAAATTATACTTTCAGAAATTCGTGATGAATCATTAATTGGTAAAGGTGTTTCTAAATTCCAGGAGGTCGTAAATCAATATGTTTAAAGTAATCGTAGTAGATCCAATTTCAGAAGAAGGTTTAAAGAGTTTAACTGACCATGAACAATTTGAAGTAGACATAAATACTGGTCTAAGTGAATCAGAACTTATTAACATTATAGATAGCTATGATGCTTTAATCGTTAGAAGTCAAACCCAAATTACACCACCTATTTTAGATGCAGCAAAAAACTTGCGTGTTGTCGCTAGAGCTGGTGTAGGTGTTGATAATATTGATATAAACTATGCAACTAAACAAGGTATTTTAGTTATTAATGCTCCTGATGGAAACACCATTTCAGCTACTGAACATTCAATGGCTATGATATTATCTATGGCTCGTAACATTCCTGAAGCACATCGTTCATTACAAGATGGTAACTGGGATAGAAAAAAATACCGCGGTACAGAATTATACAAAAAAACACTTGGTGTAATCGGTGCTGGTAGAATTGGACTTGGCGTTGCTAAACGTGCTCAAAGTTTCGGTATGAATATTCTTGCATTTGACCCTTATTTATCAAGTGACGATGCAAAGAGATTAGAAATCACAAGAGCAACAGTTGATGAAATTGCTGAACAAGCTGATTTTATAACTGTCCATACTCCACTAACACCAAAAACGAAAGGTCTTGTAAATGAAGACTTTTTCAATAAAGCTAAACCAAACTTACAAATCATCAATGTTGCTAGAGGTGGAATCATCGATGAAGATGCACTTATTAAAGCTCTAGATGAAGGGAAAATAGAGAAAGCAGCACTTGATGTGTTTACAGAAGAACCTGCGAACAACACGCCATTAACACAACATGAAAAAATCATTGTAACGCCACATCTTGGAGCTTCTACTATTGAAGCTCAAGAAAAAGTTGCTGTCTCAGTTGCTAATGAAATCATCGACATTTTCGAAAACAATAATGTTCTTCATGCAGTTAACGCCCCTCAAATGTCAGGTGAAGTTGAAGAAGAATTAAGACCATTTGTTGAATTAAGTAGAACAACTGGTGAAGTTGGTATACAACTATTTGAAAAAGGTCCAAGAGAATTAAAAATTAAATATCATGGCGAAATAGCACTTGATGACACTAGCTTAATTACAAGACAACTTGTAATGGGCGTATTGCAACAAGATTTAGGTGATCATGTTAATTTAATCAATGCATTAGTACTTCTAAATGAGCAAGGCGTTACGTACCAAATTGAAAAAAATAGTAAAAAGTACGGATTCAGTAACTATATAGAATTAGAATTAGTAAATAAAGAGCATTCTATAAAAATAGGTTCAACCGTATTAAATGGCTATGGTCCAAGAATCGTTCGTATCAACGATTATCCTGTAGACTTTAAACCAGAAAAACATATGCTATTAATTCATCATAATGATCAACCAGGAATTGTAGGTAAAATGGGACAAATCCTTGGTGAACATGGGATTAATATCGCTTCAATGCATTTAGGAAGACATTCTATAGGCGGCGAAGCATTAATGGTATTGTCAATTGATGATGAAGCTTCTGAAGAAACAATAGCTGATTTATTTGCTATAGAAGGCTTCCAAAGCATAAATAAAGTAGAACTTAATCAATCATTATAAACAATAAAGCTGAGACATAACTCAAAACAAATAAGCATATCACTTAACTGATTTTTCTAGTTTAGTGATATGTTTTTTTATAAGTTTTACGATTTTGTTCGTGCATGCTTGCCTAGGGGTATGGTTCGAGCCTGTAGTCTCTCACACATACCATTCCCTCAGGCGTCAGCACTTCACAAAATCGCTCTCAATATCTATTTTTATACAAAGATTAGAGGCTGAGACAAATTAATTGTCTCAGCCTCTTAGTTATAGAATAGCTAAATTTGCACTAGTTGGGAGAAGTGTAATCATGGGTAGCTATATTTACACTAGTCTAAAGAAGTGTAAGCTTGGGTACCTAAAGTTACACTAATCTATAGAAGTGTAAGTATGGGTAGCTATAGTTACACTAGTCTAAAGAAGTGTAAGCATGGGTATCCATATTTACACTAGTCTAAAGAAGTGTGAGCATGGGTACCTATAGTTACACTAATCTATAGAAGTGTAAGCATGGGTAGCTATAGTTACACTAGTCTAAAGAAGTGTAAGCATGAGTAGCTATATTTACACTAGTCTAAAGAAGTGTAAGCATGAGTAGCTATATTTACACTAGTCTAAAGAAGTGTAAGCATGAGTATCTATATTTACACTAGTCGGTAGTAGTGTGAATGATTTTCATAAAAAATAAGAGCAGAAATTCAATTTAATAATGAATTTCTGCTCTTTATAAATTTCTAGGACATTTATGTCCAAGTCTTTTATTTTTACTTTTTTATAATAAAATATTTCTAATATCTAATACATTATTTACAATATAATCTGCGTCATAAGACTCTAATTCAGCTTTAGCTGCTTGACCTTTTAATCCTGTTAATGTACCTATAAAAGTGGCCCCTGTCTTCTTAGCACTTAATAAATCTGCTAATGAGTCACCCACAATATATATGTTTTCATTTTCAAAAATCATTTTTTGATTCTGAATATATGTTAAATATTTCTCTGAATCATTACCACTATTGGCAATTAAATAACTAAATGGATTCGGTTTACCAAGTGGTTTGTGTTCCGGGTATGTTGTTTCAGCATTCAGCACTTCAGATGCAGTACCAATGTGAAATTCATCAAATTGTTTTAACCACCCTATTGTTTCAAACGGTACTAATGTTTCAGTTCTCGGTCTTCCTGTAGCAATACCTATTTGATATCCGACTTGTTTTAAATCTTCGAGTAGTTGTGTAACCTTATCAATATCTGCTAAAACAACTTCTTCTTTAATATATCCATTCTTATATGTTGTTCTAGCTGTTTTATGTTCTACTTCTTCATATAATTCTGTACCTAAATACCACTCTTGATATACTTCTTGAGCAATATCCCAGAATTTACTCTTGAGTTCAAAAATTGAAGCATCTTCAACGTTAAGTTCCTCTTTTGCAAAAGCAATTAAATCATGATAAATATTTTCTTTACCTGATGTTGCTTTAGATAAAAATTGTAACGGCGTTTCAATTTTAATTTGCGCCCCATTAAGTTTGTTTGCATAATCTTTTAATGTTGCTTCACTGAAATTATCGTTACTGAGATCTAATTTTGAACCTTCTACTTTTTTTAACAATTCAATTAAATGAGTACTTATTACAATAAAAAGCATATCCCAATTTGAATTTAATCCTAAAGACTTTAATTGATTCAAAATTTTGTCATCAATAAACATATCTTTTCTAATTTGCTGTATATCATTTTCCGTTAAATTCTCTAAACTTATTGAGCTTTTTAAATTCAGAAATGATTGACTATGTAATAATTCATAAACAGTCAGCGCTGATACATCGAAACATCTTTCTTCACTCAAAAACACACCATCTACATCAAATAATACTTGTTTCATAATATGCCTCCATTTTTTGAACATTCTGATTATAATTTTAGCATAGTTTCAAATTGAAAACAGTACAATTAAAGCATCTTGAGGATGTAAACGCTTTACATAAATTAGTTCTACTTTTAATGCGCCTCTTATCAGTAATTTTGCTTAGATCTGCTTTTAACGTACCACTTATCAGCAATTTTGCCTAGTTCTGCTTTTAACGTACCTCTTATCAGCAATTTTACATAGAACTGCTTTTAACGTACCTCTTATCAGCAATTTTACCTAGAACTGCTTTTAACGCACCTCTTATCAGCAATTTTACATAGAACTGCTTTTAACGCACCTCTTATCAGCAATTTTACTTAGAACTGCTTTTACTGTTCCTCTTATTAGTATAATCTCAGTAAGAATGCGTATAAAAATGTATACTACAACCGATTTTGTAAGTGCGGACGCCTGAGGGAATAGTATGCGTGAGAGACTACAGGCTCGAACCATACCCCTAGGCAAGCATGCACGTACAAAATCGTAAACTTGTACAAAAATAAATATTTCCACCGATTTTGTAAGTGCTGACGCCAGAGGGAATAGTATGTGTGAGAGACTACAGGCTCGAGCCATACCCCTAGGCAAGCATGCACGTACAAAATCGTAAACTCCATAAAAAATAAGCACATCACTGTAAACTTTAAAAAATCAGTTAAGTGATATGCTTATTTATTTTGAGCGAGGCTATATGTCCCGAAATCTTTTATTGTATTACATTACTTGTCCATAGCTTTATTTGCTATATATGTAACTTCTTTTTGTAATGTATTCGTTCTTTCTTCTAATAATTCCATAACTTTTGCTATTTTTTCACTTTTCTTTAACTCACTTGGAAATGTACTAGGATCAATAGGATCCCCAAATTTAACAAATGATTTCTGTCTAAATCCAAAGATAGATTTTACTTTTTTAGGACCTTCGAAAGCTGCAGGTACAATTGGTTTATTGCTTAATACAGCTATTGTTGCGGCACCTCTTTTTAATGGTGCTTCTCCTGTTTCTGCTCTATGTCCTGAAGGGAAAATACCAACACTTTTACCTTGATTTAGTAATTTAACAGGAATTTTCAGTGTACTTGGTCCTGGCTTTTCTCTATCTACTGGAAAAGCATTTAATGAATGGAAAAACTTATCCGACCAATTTTTAGAGAATAATTCTTTTTTTGCCATATAATTGATTTCAGTAGGATATAAACTTAAAGCTAACATTATAACTTCAACATAACCTGTATGCGTACAAGTAACGACATATGGTTCTTCAGGAACCTTCTCTTTATTTATTTTTACAAGTTGTTTACCGAACTTTTGGAAAACAACATGTAAAACAGTACTAGCAAATTTATACATTTAATGATCACTCTCTTCTTAATGATATTCATATTTTATCACTCTAATACTTGAGTCACAAGTTTTCATACAAAATATTGTAACAATTAAATACATCATATTATTGGCAATTTAATGCAATATCTATAATAATTATTTTATGGAGTTTTTTAGGAGGGATTAGAATGGATCAGAATCAAAATGGCGACAATTCAAATTTAAATCAAACATCTTCGAATGATTATTATTATAAGAAGAAAAATAAGATACCATGGTATCAAAGTTGCCTGATACCTTTTTTATCGGGGATTATTGGTGCAGTCTTAATACTCGTTTTATATATAGGTGGTACTAAAATTATTGATGTCGTTAATAACTACAATGACGAAGCGAATATAACGAAAGCACCGGCTAATGAAAAAGGCGGTAATATAAAAGATAATAAATCAAGTAATAAATCCGTATCTAAAATGATTGAAGATGTATCTCCATCTATTGTTGGTGTTATTAACAAACAAAAAGCTAGCGGAATTGAATCATTCTTTGGTGGAAAAAGTTCGGGTGAATCAAGTGATCCACAAGAGTCAGGTACTGGTACTGGTGTGATTTATCAATCTAGTGATAACAGTTCTTATATTGTTACAAATAATCATGTTATAGAGGGTGCCAATGAAATTGAAGTACGTCTTCATAACGATAAATCAGTTAAAGCTGAACTTGTAGGAACGGATGTTATGACTGATTTAGCTGTCTTAAAAATTGATGGCGATTATAATATCGAACCAATTAAATTCGCAGATTCTTCTAAAGTTAAAGCTGGTGAAACAGTATTTGCACTTGGTAATCCATTAGGAGTAGAATTTGCAAACAGTGTTACACAAGGTATTATTTCATCTGAAGAACGTACAATGGATGTACAAACTTCTGACGGTGTAACAGAAGCAACAGTCATACAAACTGACGCAGCTATAAATCCAGGTAACTCTGGTGGTGCTTTAATTGATTTAAACGGAAACTTAATCGGTATTAATTCCATGAAAATATCACGTCCTGATGTTGAAGGTATTGGCTTTGCAATACCAAGTAATGAAGTAAACAACATTATTAAAGACATAATGGATGATGGTAAAGTTACGAGACCATATATTGGAATTAGTATGATATCTATTGAAGATATACCAAGTCAATATAGAAAAGAATTAAAATTAACAACTGACAAAGGTGTATACATTTCAGAGGTAGATGAAAAAGCAAACAACGGGCTTAAAAAAGATGATGTTATCACTAAAGTTGATAATAAAGATGTTACTGAAGTTTCAGATATAAAAAATTATATCTATAATGAGAAAAAACCTGGTGATAAAATTACTATGAAATATATAAGAGATGGTAAAGAACATAGTACTAAAATCACTTTAAAAGAACAAAATTAAATTAAAAAAATCCTTCTAAGTTTACTTTTAACTTAGAAGGATTTTTTTATAGTATTTAGAATCCTCTGCCAGCTCCACCACCAGAGAATCCGCCTCCACCACCGAAGCTTCCGCCTCCGGAGAATCCACCACCAGAACTACCTGATGATCCTCCAAATATAAATGGACCAGCCATTCCTCTTCTTGTACCTCTTCCATTACCACCTCTAGGAGGTTTTCCTCCTCCATTTTTAAAGTAGATAATGAAGAACACTATGATAAATAATATGAAAAATACAAATGGAATTTTACCTAATCCACTACTTTGAGGTTCTTTTTCAGTGAATTTTTTACCGTCGTAACCATAACTTTTAGCAATTTCATCCCAGACGGCATCATATAATTTCGTCAAACCTTGATCATAATATGCTTTTGCTTTTTTAGCATCGCCCGTTTTAGCAGCCTTTTTTTGGTATGGCATAAAGTTGGAATCAATAAGTTCACCAACTTTAGAATCATTCAGCACACCTTCTAAGCCATCACCAACTGCAATATCAATACCTCTATTATTATATTCATTACCGTTATCCATATTAAGTAATATAACAATACCTCTATTGTGCTTTTGATCTCCAACTTTATAATGTCTACCGGCTTCTAAAGCATAATCTTGACGAGGAGTTTGTCCAATTGACTTCATCGTCATGAGTAAGATATCTGCATCAGTACCATCTTGTAATTTTTGACCTTTTTTACTAATTTTATCTTTACTTTCATCACTGATTAAGTTTGCATGATCTTGAACAAATACAGGTTGTTCAAGCTTAGGAAACTTTTCATCTGCCGCTTGTATTGTAGAACTTAGTGAAAAAAAGCTTATAATAAACAAAACACAGAAACGTTTAAACATTGATGTCATTAAGATTCATCTCCACCGAAGTCAACTTTAGGTGCATCTTTTGCTTCACCTTTTGCTTGGAAATATTCTTTCTTATCGAAATTAAACAAACCTGCTACTATACTAGATGGGAATCTACGCGTAGCTTGATTGTATTCGTTAATGGATTCATTATAATCTTTTCTAGCTACTGCAATTCTATTTTCAGTTCCAGCTAGTTCATCTCTTAATCCAGTAAATTGTTTATCAGCTTTTAAATCAGGATAATTTTCACTAATAGCGATTAAACGGCTTAATGCACTATTTACTTCACCATTTGCGGCTGCTTTTTCTTCAGGTGAATTTGCACCAGCTAATTTACTACGTGCATCAGAAACATCTTTGAAAACTTTCTCTTCATGCTTAGTATACCCTTTAACAGTATCAACTAGATTCGGTATCAAATCGACACGTCTTTGTAATTGATTATCTATATTAGATAAAGAGTTATCCGCTTCTTCTTCTAAACCAACTAATCTATTATATGGTCCAATCATAATGACCCCTAAAATCACGATTACTGCTACTACAGCAATAATAGGTCCTAAATATTTTTTCATTTAATTTTCTCCTTTTCATTAATTTCATATGTCAATTTTATTATACAATAAATTCCATGTTAGTACAGTTCATTGAATATAGAAAAAAGCGCAATAAATAAATTTATCTATTGCGCTTTTATTGTTAATATTATGAGAATTTAACCATTGTATATTTTTTCTTACCTCTTCTTACGATTGTAAATTCATCATCAATTTTGTCTGCACTTGTTATTTCATGATTAACGTCTTGAATTCGTTCACCATTAATGTAAATGGCACCATTATTAATATCTTCACGCGCTTGTCTCTTAGAAGGTGAAACACCAGCTTCAATAATAAAATCAACTAATTGTACAGTTTCAGAACTTACTTGTGCTGTAGGTACATCCTTGAAACCTTCTTCAATTTCTGATTTAGTCAATGCTTTGATATCACCTTTAAATAGTGCATCAGTAATTCTTTTTGCTTCTTCAACTGCATCACTACCGTGGATGAATCCTACCATTTCTTCAGCTAACACTTTTTGTGCTTCTCTTAAGTGAGGTGCTTCTTCAACTGTTTTTTCTAGTCGTTCTATCTCTTCTCTATCTAAGAAAGTAAAGTATTTTAAATATTTCACGACATCTGCATCTTGAGCGTTAATCCAAAATTGGTATAGTTCATAAGCTGATGTTTTACTTCTATCTAACCATACAGTACCTGATTCAGATTTACCGAATTTTTTTCCATCTGCTTTAGTAACTAATGGAATTGTAAATCCGTAAGCTTCAGTATCACCATACATTTTTCTCATTAAATCTAATCCAGTTGTTATATTGCCCCATTGGTCAGAACCACCAATTTGCATTTTACAATCATAATTTTGATTTAAGTAACCGAAATCTATTGCTTGCAGAATCATGTAAGTGAACTCAGTGTATGATATACCTGTTTCTAATCTCGATTTCACAGAATCTTTAGCTAGCATGTAATTCACACCAACATATTTAGCATAATCTCTTAAGAATGAAATTAAATCAATTTCTTTTAACCAATCCTTATTATTAACTAAAATTGCAGAATCATCACCTTCAAAATCAAATATTTTATGCATTTGATTCATAATTCCGCGTACATTTGCTTCAATTTGTTCGTCTGATTGTAGATTTCTTTCTTCTGAGCGTCCAGAAGGATCACCAATCATACCAGTACCACCACCTACTAATACAATAGGTGTATGTCCATGATTTTGAAATCTTCGTAAAGTTAAGAAAGGCAGTAAATGTCCAATGTGTAAACTATCAGCAGTTGGATCTGCTCCACAATATATTTTGACAGATTCTTTATTCAATAATTCTTCAATTTCTTGTTCATCAGTTTGTTGATAAATTAAACCTCTCCATTTTAAATCTTCTATAAGTGCATTTGCCATTACTAATTCCTCCTCTTAAAATATAATATAAAAAAGCACCCTTACATAAAAATGTAAGGGTGCTTGAATACACGGTACCACCATACTTATGATGTTAAACACATCATCGCTCATTAATGTTACGTACATTAAAACGTCGAACATTTATTAAAGGTGTATTCATCATTATCGCTTTATCAGTTCTCAGCACCACTGACTCTCTTAAAAAGAATATAACAACTACTTCTCCTTTAGTTCGTTACCTTATGCAATTAATTACAAAGTATAAAGCTATCTTTTTTAAAAGTCAATACAATACATATATGTTATAATAATGATGATTAGATTGGAGGTAAAAATTTGAGTTCAAATCAGTCTAAAAACAAATTCAAAGATCAATTTAATCGTTCAAGTAAGAAGTATAAAGATACTTTTAAAGAAACAAAATGGTCTCCAAAATTAATATTCCACACTACATATAATGTAATAAGCAATTTATTCTTTATTATTATATTCATAAGTTGCTTATTATTAGCACTTGGCTTGGGTATTGGTGGCGGTTACTTCGCAGGACTTGTCAAAGATGAAAAAGTGATGTCAAAAAAAGATATGAAGCAACAACTTTATTCAATGACGGAAAGTACGTCTGTTTATTTTGGTTCTGGAGAGTCACTTGGCCGATTAAAAAGTGATGTCCAAAGGGATGTTATTAAAGGAAATGAAATAAGTGACAATGTTAAGAATGCTCTTATTTCAACAGAAGATGAAGATTTCTATAACCATAATGGTATTGTTCCAAAAGCTTTTCTTAGAGCTTCTGTGCAAGAAGTTTTGGGCAGTGCTAATTCTTCTGGTGGTAGTACATTAACGCAACAACTTGTTAAGAACCAACTTTTAACAAATGAAACATCTTTTGAACGTAAAGCTAAAGAAATGTTACTGTCGATGAATGTTGAAAAGAACTTATCAAAAGATGAAATTATCGATAGTTATTTAAATGTCGTTTCATTCGGTCGTAATTCAAATGGTTCGAATATTGCAGGTATTGAAGCTGCTGCACAAGGTGTATTTGGTAAATCAGCTAAAAAATTAAGCGTGGCAGAGTCAGCATATCTTGCCGGATTACCACAAAACCCATATACTTACACACCTTTCTTACCTAATGGTGATTTGAAAGATGATGAATCATTAAAATTCGGTATAAATCGTCAGCACTATGTACTTAAAAGAATGTATCAAGAAGATAAAATCACTAAAAAAGAATACGATGAAGCTTTAGATTTTGACATAAAAAAAGCATTTGTTGATAAAGTTGAAGAACCAAACCAAAAATATCCGTTCTTAACTGAAGAAGTTGAAAATCGTACAGTTGATATTCTTAAGTATCATTTAGCTAAAAATGATAATATTTCTAAAAAAGAATTGGACCAAACGCCAGTACTTATGACGAAATATACAGAAAAAGCTAATCAAGCAATGCGTACTGAAGGTTATCGTGTTGATACAACAATTGAAAAAGACATGTATGATAAGATTCAAGACGTAAAAAATAATTCAGGTAGTTACTCATGGGATAGAGAAGCAGATTATACAAATAGTGAAGGTAAAAAAGCTTCTAAAGAATTCCAACATGAAGTCGGTGCCCTTCTAAAAGAAAATCAATCTGGTAAAATCCTAGCATTTGTTGGTGGTAGAGATTACGAAAAATCACAAATTAATCATGCTACTAGTGCTAAACGTTCACCAGGTTCAACTATGAAACCATTATTAACTTATGCACCGGCATTTGAAAATGGTTTAATTACTCCAAATACTGCTTTACTCGACAAAAAATTCGATTATCTTGGCTATTCCCCAGATAACTATGATAGAAGAGAATTTGGTCCAGTAACAGTTGATTATGCATTAAGAAACTCATTAAACTTAAGTACTTTAAGGTTATATAGTAATGTACAAGACTATAAACCATGGGAAAACTTAAATAAAATGGGTATGACTATACCTGAAGATGTTCAAGATGGATTAGCCCTTACGCTTGGTACAGCTGACTTTACATTAGAACAAGATGTAAATGGTTATAGTTCATTAGCAAACAAAGGTGAATATAATGACAGTTACATGATTGAATCTATTAAATCACGTAATGGCGAAGTTATTTATCAGCATAAGAAAGATCCAAAACGTATATTTAGTGAATCAACAACATATTTAACAACAGATATCTTGAAAGGCGTTCTTGATGATGGTTCAGGTTACCAAATTAAAGATTCATTTGATGGTAACTGGGCTGGTAAAACAGGTACATCACAAGATGCTAAAGATAGTTTATTCGTTGGATATACACCAAAAGTAACACTAGGTATTTGGATGGGTTATGATCAACCAATTTCATTCGATGAAGATAGTCATTATCAATTATTTATGTGGAGAGATATGGTTAACGCATTATCTACTACTGATAGAGAAAAGCTTGGATATGATAGTGAATTCACAAAACCAAGTACGGTAAAAGAAGATACAATTTGCCAATATACTAATTCTACAGATAGTTGTAGTAGCGGTGAATCTAAAGCACCTTCTACATTAATTTCAGATAAGGTAGATACATCTAACAAAGATATACAATCAGATTATGTAATGAAACGTTTAGGTAAAGCAATTGATCCTAACACATCATCTAAAGTTAAACCTAAAGAAAAAGTTGCTAAAAACTCTAAAGAAGCTTGGTCATACAAATCTAGCAGTAAATCTAGTAGTTCTGACAGCAAGCCATCCAGTGGTACAAGTACAGCACCACCAAGTAGCGACTAAACACAAAAGAGCTGAGACAATTAATTTGTCTCAGCTCTTTTTTTATCTTAAATTAGAATAGCCCTACTGCAGATCCATCTTCATTAACGTCCATATTCAATGCTGCTGGTTTTTTAGGTAAACCTGGCATCGTCATGATATCTCCAGTCAACGCAACGATAAAACCTGCACCGGTTCTTGGTGATAATTCTCTAATTGTAATATCAAAGTCTGAAGGTGCACCGATTTGTTTTGGATCATCTGTAAATGAGTATTGTGTTTTAGCCATACATACTGGATATTTGTCCCATCCATTTTCCTTTATCGTTTTAAGTTGTTTTATAGCTTTATCACTAAATTTAACTGATCTTCCACCATATACTTTCTGAACAATTGTTTCTAGTTTATCTTCTATAGACATATCTAAATCATAAATTGGTGAAAATTGTTGTGGTTTTTCTAAGACACGTAATACTTCTTTTGCAAGGTCTATTCCGCCTTTTCCACCTTTTTCCCATACTTCAGTCAGTGCAACTTTTATTTCATGTTCTTTGCACCAATCTAATACATATTGAACTTCTTCTTTTGTATCATGTATAAATGCATTAATTGCAACTACGGGTTCAACACCAAATTGTTTAATATTTTGAATATGTCTTTCTAAGTTTATTATGCCTTTTTTAACCGCTTCAACATTTTCACTTTTAAGTTCATTTTTCTCAACACCACCATGCATTTTCAAGGCTCTTATCGTAGCTACTATTACGACAGCACTTGGATCAAATCCTGCTTTACGAGTCTTAATATCCATGAATTTTTCTGCGCCTAAATCAGAGCCAAATCCACTTTCTGTTACAACTATATCTGCTAATTTTCTAGCAGTATTTGTTGCGATTATCGAGTTACAACCATGTGCTATATTTGCAAATGGGCCACCATGTACAAATGCAGGTGTACCTTCAATAGTTTGAACAATATTAGGTTTAATTGCATCCTTTAAAATTAGTGTTAATGCACCCTCTACTTTCAAATCACGAACCGTTACAGGCTTTCTATCTACTGTATAACCGATAGTTATGTTTGCTAAGTTTTCTTTTAAATCTTTAATACCATTCGATAAACAAAATACTGCCATTATTTCAGATGCAACTGTAATATCAAATCCATCTTCTCTT
The DNA here is from genome assembly GCF_022386595.1 of Mammaliicoccus sp. G-M28. Taxonomy (NCBI): domain Bacteria; kingdom Bacillati; phylum Bacillota; class Bacilli; order Caryophanales; family Staphylococcaceae; genus Mammaliicoccus; species Mammaliicoccus sp. G-M28. The sequence continues at coordinate 28,599 of NZ_JAJNIF010000003.1, read as the reverse complement.
GGAACACCTCGAGTTGGCCCACCAAGCCCAACAACTACTTGACGTAATTCTCTATCATTCATATCAAGTACACGTTTCCATTCTATTCGTCTTGAATCTATATTTAACTCATTACCTTGATAAATATGGTTATCAATAAAGGCTGAAAGTGCATTATTTGCAGTAGTTATTGCATGTAAATCTCCATTGAAATGTAAATTTATTTCTTCCATTGGTAGTACTTGCGCATAACCTCCACCAGTAGCGCCACCTTTCATTCCAAAGACTGGACCAAGCGAAGGTTCTCTTAATGCTACCATTACATTTTTATTTAATTGATTGAATGCATCAGCTAAACCTACTGTAACAGTTGATTTACCTTCTCCAGCTGGTGTTGGACTCAATGCTGTTACTAATACAACTTTTCCTTTTTCTTTTATATCTTTTAACTTTGTAATATCAACTTTTCCTTTATAATGCCCATAAGGTTCTAAAGAATCATGAGGAATTCCTACCTTTTCAGCAATTTCATTAATCGGTCTTAATGTACTTTGTTTTGCAATTTCTAAATCTGATAAATGACTCAATATTGTTCACTCCTTAAATTTATATTACAAATTATAAGTATCTCAACTTTAGAATAAACAAATAATTGTAAAAAATCAATTTAACTTACCACTACTAATATCATGATAAAGGCTGAGACAATAATTTGTCTCAGCCTCAACTTTCATAAAAATTAATCTTCCAATGTAGATAAATCACCAGCAGGTAAATCTAATTCCCATGCTTTTAATACACGTCTCATAATTTTACCTGAACGTGTTTTAGGTAATTTATCTTTAAAATCAATTTCACGAGGTGCTGCATGTCCAGCTAATCCTTCTTTAACAAATTTTCTTATCTCTTCTTTAAGTTCATCAGATTCTTCATATCCTTCTCTTAAAGCGATAAAGGCTTTTATAATTTCACCACGTACTGGATCTGGTTTACCGATTACCCCAGCTTCAGCTACTGCAGGATGCTCAACTAGTTTAGATTCAACTTCAAATGGTCCTACTCTCTCACCAGCAGTCATAATAACGTCATCAACTCTACCTTGGAACCAGTAATAACCATCTTCATCTTTATAAGCTGAGTCACCTGATACATACCATTCATCATTTATAAAATATGATTCATATTTAGGTTGGTTATTCCAAACTGTTCTCATCATTGAAGGCCAGCCTTTTTTCAATGCTAAATTACCCATTCTGTTAGGTGGTAATTCCTTACCTTGATCATCAACTATTGCAGCTTCAATACCAGGTAGAGGTTTACCCATTGAACCTGCTCTAATATCCATAGATGGATAGTTAACAATCATATGTCCACCCGTTTCAGTCATCCACCAAGTATCATGTACTCTATGGTTAAATACTTTATGAGCCCATTTAATGACTTCTGGATTTAACGGTTCACCTACTGATAATACATGTCTTAAAGATGATAAGTCATATTTACTAACAACATCGTCACCCGCACCCATTAACATTCTTAGAGCTGTTGGTGCAGTATACCAAATTGTTACACCATAAGTTTGGATAAATTCATACCAACCTTCTGGAGAGAATCTTCCACCCACGATACAATTTGTAACACCATTTAACCATGGACTAAAAATACCATATGATGTTCCTGTTACCCAACCTGGATCTGCGGTACACCAATAAACATCATCTTCTTTAAAATCTAAGACATATTTACCAGATATATAATGTACAACCATTGCTTCTTGTACATGAAGAACACCTTTTGGTTGTCCTGTTGAACCTGATGTATAGTGTAGTATCAATCCATCTTCTTTATCTAACCATTCGATATCAAATTTTTCATCAGCTTTTTCAAATTCTTTATTAAAATCAATATATTCATCACTTACCTCATCGTCTACTACAACGATATGTTCAAGGTTAGGTAATTCATCTTTAGGAATTCTTCCAACTAAATCGTTTGTTGTAATAATAACTTTAGCTTCACTGTTTTCAAGTCTATCTTTAACAGCTTTTTCCATAAATGCTTCAAATAATGGTCCAACAATAGCGCCAATTTTCAAAGTACCTAAAAGTGAAAAGTATAGTTCAGGCGTTCTAGGCATGAAAACAAATACTCTATCGCCTTTTTTAACGTTTGCTTTATTTTTCAAAACATTTGCAGCTTTATTACTCGCGATTTGCATATCTTTAAACGAATAACTATCTTGTCTATTCTGATCTTTATAATGAAGTGCAATCTTGTCCCCTTTACCATTATCAACATGACGATCAATACACTCATATGCCATATTTATCTTTCCAGTTTCACTCCAACTGAAATTTTTTTCAATATCTTCCCAATTATGATTTTTTACTGCATCATCATAATTAGCAAGATTATAATTATCATTTAATGCTTCGTAAACTTCGACTTTCATTTAAATCTCCCCTTTTATAAATGTAATCGTTTTCAATAAAGCCTATTTCTATTATAATATAAATAGATGATACTTTTCAAAAAAATTTGATTATTCAAAATAAACTTTACAAATATAGAATATCATATTTATAGAAAGGAGGTACAAAATTGGAACACTTAAAAACTTTTTTATCTGATACTGTTACATATAATAAAGATATTAATATCATAATTGAAGGTCCAGTAAATTCAGATGAATTAAAGAAAATGACTTTCGACGAAGGTTTAAATAGTTTCAGAGTTCCTAAAGAACAATTTGAAGCTATTATTGAAATTGCCGAACTACCTGAAGGAAGAATCATCATTGCGCGCATAGATCAACATATTATTGGCTATACTACTTATCTTTATCCAGACCCACTTGAGCGATGGTCTGATGGCAATCTCCCCTATATTTTAGAGCTTGGTGCAATAGAACTTTCTTTAAAATATCGAAAGTATGGCTTAGGTAAAAAAATGTTGAAGTTAGCGATGAAAGCTCCGGAGATGGAAGATTTCATTGTTATAACAACTGAATATTATTGGCATTGGGATTTGAAAAATAGTGGTTTAGATGTGTACCAATATCAAAAAATTATGCATAAAATGATGGCTGAAGGTGGTTTAGAAGTATTTGCTACAGATGACCCAGAAATTATAAGTCATCCTGCAAATAGTTTAATGGCTAGAATTGGTAAAAATATTAAACAAGAACAAATGGAAGCATTTGATCAATTAAGATTTATGAATAGATTTTTCTTTTAGGAGGTAAAATTATGTTAGTTGAAAAAATTATGACATCACCTTGTACGACTATTCAAAGCGATAAATCCATTGAAGATGCATTAGTTTTAATGACACAAAAAGAAATTAGACACTTACCTATTGTTGATGAAGATAATCAGCTGCTCGGTATCATTTCTGATAGAGATATAAAAATGGCATTACCCAGCATATTATCAGATGATGAGCCGAACAAAAGCTTATCTTTATCTGTTTCAAAAATAATGAGACGCAATGTCATACGCTGTCACCCATTAGATTTCGTAGAAGATATTGCACTTGATTTCTATGAAATGTCTATAGGTTCAATTCCTGTTATAAGAGACAATAAAGTAATAGGCATTGTAACTCAAAAAGATATGCTCAACACATTTTTAGAACTAACTGGTGTCACAATGCCAGGTTCAATCATTGAAGTATATATTGACGATAAAGTTGGTGCACTTCATGATATAACACATATATTCAAACAACAAAATATCGATATTTTAAATGTCCTTGCTTATGCTGATCAACAAAATGTTAATAAGAGATATCTTATGTTACGAGTAAAATCAATGAATCCCGAAAAAATATATAAACTATTAGAAGAACAAGGTTATCATGTCATCTATCCTTTTGGTATAAAAAATGACTAAAGTTAAATATGTTTATTCGGAAGATTTATTGAAATATCGGTTCTCTGATAGTCATCCATTTAATCAAATGCGTTTAAAGTTAACAACCGACCTTCTCATTGATTTAGGCGTGTTAACTTCTGAACACATTATAGCTCCAAGAGTGGCGACAGATGAAGAACTTGAACTCGTACATGAAGTGAATTATATAGAAGCAATTAAAAAGGCAGGCAAAGGTGAATTACCGATAGATGAATATGACAAATATGGTTTAAATAGCGAAGATACACCTCAATTTGTAAATATGCATGAAAATAGCGCAAGAGTTGTTGGCGGAACGCTTACTGCTGTAGATGCTGTCATGAATGGAGAAGCTACGAGAGCTTGTCATTTAGGTGGTGGCTTACATCATGGATTTAAAGGAAAAGCAAGTGGCTTTTGTATATACAATGACAGTGCAGTAGCCATTCAGTATATGCAATCTAAGTATAAGCAACGTGTTTTGTATATTGATACTGATGCACATCATGGAGATGGCGTACAATGGTCTTTCTATACAAATGAAGATGTTATGAACTATTCCATACATGAAACAGGAAGATATTTATTTCCAGGTACTGGCGCATTAACTGAGCGTGGGGATGGTAAAGGATTCGGTACTACTGTCAATGTCCCTCTGGATGCATATACTGAAGATGATTCTTATATAGATGTTTTTAAGGATACAATTGAAGCAGTTTGTGAATCTTATAAACCAGATGTTATTTTAAGTGTAAATGGCGTAGATATTCATTACTTAGATCCACTCACACATTTGAGTTGTACTTTAGATACTTTATATAAAATACCTTATATCGTTAAGAATTTAGCTGATAAATATTGCGATGGAAAAGTAATCATGATTGGTGGAGGTGGCTATAATATTTGGCGAGTTGTACCAAGAGCTTGGTCACATGTTTGGTTTGCATTAAATGATTTACAAACACCAAACACACCAATACCTCAAACTTGGATTGAAAAATATCAAGAACACGCTCCATTTCCACTAGCAACATCATGGATAGATGAAAAAGAAGGCTATATGGAAATACCAAGAAAAAAGGAAATATCCGAAAAAAATAACAATACTAAAATGAGAATATTAGATTGGTTTAAAATGTAAAAAGAGCAGAAATTCATTGTAACATTGAATTTCTGCTCTTATTTTTATAAATGTTAGTTGCACTTCTACTGACTTGTGTGAATATAGGTGACCTTAGTTACACTTCTCTCGACTTGTGTAAATATAGATACTCTTAGTTACACTTCTCTCGACTTATGTAAATATAGATACTCTTGCTTACACTTCTACCGACTTGTGTGAATATAGTTACCCTTGCTTACACTTCTACTGACTTGTGTGAATATGGGTGCCCTTATTCACACTTCTAACGACTTGTGTGAATATAGATACTCTATGAATAAGAGGCTGAGACAAATTAATTTGTCTCAGCCTCTTATATAAATTTATTTAGTAGTTCCTCTATATTCTACTCTATAAGGTAAAATAACATTAGGTTCATCAATTTGTTCGTCATTCATATATTTAGTCAATAATCTCATACCAACTGCACCAATATCATATAAAGGTTGAGTTACGCTAGATAATTGTGGTCTTACCATATGAACTAATCTCGTATTGTTAAAGCTTACAACTTGTAAATCCTCAGGAATTTTAACGCCTGCATCTTGAGCGGCATGGACAATACCAATAGCTTGCTCATCGCTTATACATAAAATTACATCTGGATTTTCTTTTGAAATAGCTTCATAAGCACGACTTCCATCTTTATAAGTTTCATTGCCTACAAATTTAGCATTATCTTCAATTTGAAGATTAGCATCTTGAAGTGCTAATTCTAATCCTTTAAAAGCATCATCTTGTGCTTTTTCAGAATAGCCTCCACCTACAAATGCGAACTTCTTAGCACCTTTAGTAATAAGTGTTTCAGCAATTTGTTTACTAGCTTCTGTATAGTTGATATTAACTGAAGCAAGCTTTGAATCTTTATCATTTGTACCTGATACTACTACAGGAACAGATGATTTATCAATAAGTTCAACAGTTTCATCAGTTAACGTACCACCAAGGAAAATAATACCATCAACTTGTTTACTCAATAAGTTGTTAAATATTTCTTGTTCTTTTTCACTATCATTATCAGAATTAGAAATAATTGTATGATATTTATACATAGTAGCAATATCTTCTAAACCTCGAGCTAGCTCAGAATAATATACATTCGAAATGTCTGGAATAATTACGCCTACCGTTGTCGTTTTCTTACTTGCTAATCCTCGTGCAACTGCATTAGGTCGATAATTTAATCTTTTAATTACTTCATTTACTTTGTCACGTGTTGATGGTTTAACATTTTGGTTACCATTTACAACTCGTGAAACTGTTGCCATAGATACTTTAGCTTCTCTCGCAACATCATATATTGTTACAGTCATAATATCCTCCTATCTTTGAAAACGTTTTCTAGTACATTCTAGCACGTTTTCATAATGTTTTCAAAATATATGAAAGCGAACTCACAATTACCAATTATAAAAGATTATAACAGTGTTGTCGATATAATTGCTCCAATAAAATCTCTTAAAGTGTAAATTGTTCATTCTTTTTCAGAAAACGAATGAACATATGACATAAATACAAAAACTCTCCCAACCCAAAGTGTTATCTTTCGGATTGGAAGAGTTTATTGAGAATAGAAATACTATATCACATTTATTTTTCGTATAATTTTGCTGCTTGAACGATTTCTTTATGGAATGAATCAAATTCATTTAAGTCCATTTGTTGTCCTGCATCACTTAATGCTACTGATGGATCAGGATGAACTTCTGCCATAACACCATCTGCTCCAACTGCTAAAGCTGCTTTAGCACAAGGTAGCATAATATCTTTACGACCTGTACTGTGCGTTACATCTACCATTACAGGTAAGTGTGTGCCTTGTTTTAAAATTGGAACTGCTGAAATATCTAATGTATTTCTTGTAGCTTTTTCATATGTTCTAATACCTCTTTCACAAAGAATAATATTACTATTACCTTGAGAATGAATGTACTCTGCTGCATAGATGAATTCTTCAATTGTAGCTGATAATCCACGTTTTAATAAAATTGGCTTATTCGTTTTACCAGCTTCTTTTAATAATTCAAAGTTTTGCATGTTTCTTGCACCGATTTGGAATACGTCTAAATATTCATCAGCCATTTCAAAGTGAGATGGATTAACGATTTCACTTACAACATTTAAACCGTATTTATCTTTAGTATTTTTAAGAATTTTTAATCCTTCTTCACCTAAACCTTGGAAATCATATGGAGAAGTACGAGGTTTAAATGCGCCACCTCTGATGAATTTCTCTCCTCTATCTGCTAAGTCTTTAGCAACTGTGTCAACTTGTTCTTGTGATTCTACTGAACAAGGACCAAATACGAATGATTTTTTATTATTACCGATAATAGCTCCATTATCGAATTGTACAATTGTATCTTCTGGTTTCAACTTACGAGAAACATATAAATGTTTTTCATTTTCTGATTTTTGTAAGTCTGTTGATGCTTTAAAGATTTCTTTAAATAATTGCTTAATAGTATTGTCGTTATATGGTCCTTCATTGTTATCAATTAAATGATTCAACATTTCTTTTTCACGTTGTGGATCATATACTTGAGTACCTTGTTTACGTTTTTCTTCACCTATTTTTTTAGCTATAGTACCACGCTCTTGTAGTAAAGCTAATATTTCATCATTAATACCTTCAATTCTTTCTCTTAAACTTTCTAATTCATTTGACATCCTATTCACCTCGTGTAAACAATTTAACTCACATACTTTAAAGCGATAAAATATATAAGTAATTAGATGTTAGTATAACAATTTAAAAGCGCCTATTCAACCCTAACATTTCATTTTTTAAAAATTTCTTATTATTCAAACTATTATACTATACTTTAAGTTATATAAAAAGGAGCAGAACAGTCCAAAATAATGATTAAAGGCTAGGACAATTAATTTGTCCCAGCCTTCTAAATGTTAGTATTTACTAACTATTATTTTTTATCGAAAGATTTTTTCTCTACAACTGTTTTTGGTCCTTTTAAATCTTCATCTTCTACTTCTGATTTAATAGCACCTTTTTGAGCTTTTAATTCTTCGTTAGCAACATCATCAGCTGTTACAACGCCTTTATTAGCTTTTTTCTCAGCTTGTTTTGATTTAACTTCGTCAGCTTTTTTCTTAGCTTCAGTTTTCTTTTCTTCAGCTTGAGTTTTAACTTCTTCAGCTTTTTGGTTTGCTTGTACTTTCTTTTCTTCAACTTTTTCTTTTACTTCGACTTTTTTATCTTCAGCTTGTGTACGAATCTCTTCAGCTTTAGATTGTGCTTGTTCTTTCAAGCCATCAGTTTTTGTTTTTACGTCATCTAAAATTTTATTAGACTTTTCACTTAAGTCACCTTGTAACTCTTTACCTGGTTTAGGTGCAAGTAGTAAACCTACAATTCCACCTACAACTGTACCCAATACTACTCCAAATACAAAGTCTCTACCGTTTGTATTTTTTTCGTATTCTGCTTCATACGTTTCTAAACCATGTGTATATAGATCTCTATTATATTTATTTTCCATTTCTATTTCCTCCTAATTAAATTAAAGAAATGCACTTATAATCTAGATTATAAGTGCATTTAGTTTATTTTTTTAAACCTGCACCAATTTTATCTTCATCCAAGTTATCGCCCTGTGTTGTTTTTTCATTGTAGTTTTTTGGTACTTGCGTTTCAAAATCATTAGAAGAATTTATATCGCTTTTATATGATGATACATTACTTCTACGATCTCTTCTTAATTGCCATTTATCTGCAACTTCCATTGCAACATTTGACCATTGAATTACTTGAGAAATTTTATCTTCATTTTGTGAGATATTGTGAGTAATTGAATTAGTCACTCTATCAACTGAAGTGTTAAGTGTTTGAACTGAATCACCAACACCTTTTACAGCATCTACAACAGAATTCAAACGTAATGATTTATCTTGAATATCTTCTGTTAAGCGATTTGCTTTATGAAGTAAATCTGTAGATTCACGTGTAATACCTTGTATTTGGCCTTGAATGCCATCTAGTGTTTCGTTAATACCTTTAACTGTTTTTAATAGTTGCATTAAGAATAGTGCTAAAACAACACATATTACTAAAAATGCAACAGCAGCAATAATTCCTGCTATTGGTAATATCCAATCCATACTGAACGCCTCCTAATAATTATAAAACTAAATCTTTAATTGATATACTAATATTTAATACCCTGACTCAATAAATAATAAACATATCAATTTTAAACTTCTAACGTAGAAACATAAGCTTTTTGAATTTTTTGAATGTCTCCAGCGCCCATAAATAGTATAACACCATTAGTATGTTTTTGTAGTTGTGAAACTGTATCTTCATTAATTAAATCTGAGTTTGGAATTAAAGCTTTTAAATCATGAATTGTTAACTCGCCTTGTTGTTCTCTAATTGATCCAAAAATATCACATAAATATACTTTATCTGCTCGGTTTAAACTTTCAGCAAATTCATTTAAAAATGTTTCAGTTCGAGAAAAAGTATGAGGTTGAAATACTGCTACAACTTCGTTTTCTGGATATTTTTTTCTAGCTGATTCAATTGTAGCGTTAATTTCTCTAGGATGATGTGCATAGTCATCTATTAAAATTTGGTTATCATAAAAGCTTTCACTAAATCTTCTTTTTACGCCGCCAAATGTTAACAGAGCTTCTTTAATATTTGCAATATCTAATTTTTCTAAATGACAAACTGCTATTACTGCTAATGCATTAAGAACATGATGGTCTCCATACATTGGTGTAGTAAAAGTACCGATTAGTTCATTTTTAGTTTTGAAATAGACATCAAATGTTGTGCCCTTAGATGATGTATGAATATTTTTAGCAAAAACATCATTATCTTCTTCAAATCCATAGTAATAGATAGGAACGTCTGCTTCAATTTTTCTCAGCTCACTATCATGCCCCCATGCTACAATACCTTTTTTTACATTTTTAGCCATCTCTTGGAAAGCATTTGTAACATCTTGTAAGTCTTTAAAATAATCAGGGTGATCGAAATCAATATTTGTCATGATTGCATAGTCAGGATAGTAACTTAAGAAATGTCTTCTATACTCACATGCTTCAAATGCAAAGTAAGAACTATCAGGCATACCCATTCCAGTACCATCACCAATTAGAAATGAAGTCTTTTGATCACCATTCATAACATGTGATAATAACCCTGTCGTTGATGTCTTACCATGTGCACCCGTAACAGCTACAGAAGTATATTGAGACATAAAATCACCAAGGAAGATATGATAACGTTTAACTTCTAATCCTAATTCATACGCTCTTGCAATTTCAGGGTGCGAATCCGGAAATGCATTACCTGCAATTATTGTCATACCTTCTTTAATATTTTCAACATCAAAAGGTAGTATTTTTATCCCTTTATTTTTCAAAGCTATTTCTGTAAACACTGTATTTTCTATATCAGAACCTTGAACGTTATGTCCCATATCATGCATAATTTGTGCAAGTGAACTCATACCCGCCCCTTTTATTCCAACAAAATGAAATAATGTCATTTCATGTCACTCCTTCTAGTACTTAATTGTTAGTTTCTTTTTCTTCTAGCATATCTTTAGTAATTAAAACATCTCTTGGTTTGGAGCCATTAGAACCAGATATAAATCCTCTTTCCTCTAAATTATCAATCATTCGAGCAGCTCTATTGTAACCAATTTGGAAATGTCTTTGTATCAGTGAAGTTGAAATATGACCTTCTTTCACCATAAAATCACAAACATCATTAAACAAAGCATCTTTAGGTTGTTCATTAACTTTTTTCAACAATGTTTCTTCTTTGAATAGATAGTTAGGTTTCATTTGATTACTTACATTTGAAACTGTTTCATCAATTTCATCATCTGATACAAATGCACCTTGAACTCTTATTGGTTTATTCATACCATTACCAAGATACAACATATCACCATTACCAAGTAATTTTTCTGCTCCACCAACATCAAGAATAGTTCTAGAGTCAATCGAAGAAGATACCATAAATGAGATTCTAGTTGGAACATTTGCTTTAATTAAACCTGTAATTACATTAACTGAAGGTCTTTGAGTAGCAAGTATCATATGTATACCACAAGCTCTAGCCTTCTGTGCAATTCTGGCAATAGATTGCTCCACTTCTTGTGGAGACATCATCATTAAATCAGCTAATTCATCTATAACTATAATGATTTTCGCCATTCTTTGCTCGTAATTTGCTTTTTTATTAAAAGCAGTAATATTTCTCACATGTAATTCTGCAAAACGTTTATATCTTCTTTCCATCTCTTCAACAGCCCATTTTAAGCTAGCTGTTGCAGCTTTCACATCAGTTATGACTGGTGCTACGAGATGAGGTAAATTGTTATAAGGTGCAAGTTCAACCATCTTAGGATCAATAAGTAATAATTTTAATTCATCCGGATGATTCTTATACAATAGACTCGTCAATATTGCATTAATACATACAGATTTACCAGAACCTGTTGCACCAGCAATAAGTGCATGTGGAGTCTTAGAAATATCCATTAATAACGGTTCATTATTAATCTTAAATCCCATAGCAACTGTCAACTTACTTTCCGCTTGTTGAAATGCTTTAGAGGTAATCATCTGTCCTAAAGGTATTTTTTTTGGACTTTGATTTGGCACTTCTATTCCAACTAAACTTGTACCAGGTATTGGTGCTTCGATTCTAATATCTTTAGCTGCTAATGCCATTTTTATATCGTCTTGTAGTGCTGTAATTCTTGAAACTTTCACACCTTTTTCAACTGATAATTCAAATCTTGTAACTGTTGGACCTTGAATCATATTTACGACATGAGCTGGAACATTAAAATGATAAAATGCTTCATCTAATTCTTTTTTCTTGTCTTCTAGCCATTCGCTATTATCCTCTTTTTCTACTACATCATCTAAGATTGATACTGGAGGTAGTACAAATAAAGGACCTTTACGTTTTGTAGCTTGTTCAGATTCATTATTTTCTTTACGCTTTATATCATTTTTGAATGTTTGGTGTTTTCGTTTATCTGAAGGCGTCATCAAGACATTAAACGGTGACGATTTTCTTGTTGGATTTGGTTTAAGTACTGGTTCATAAGTTTGTTTTTCTTCTGAATTTTCAACTTCATCAAATTGAACATTACTTTCATGTTGATCATCAATATCTTGAGTATTCTGTGCTTCTTCATCTTGAGGTGATTCCAGTAATGTCTCATCTACTAATCCAAACGCTTCTTCAGATGAAGGTTCACTATCTTCTACTACATCGAAGTCTTCAAAGCTTATATCATCTTCTACAAAATGATTTGATTCTTCTATGATTTCTGAATGTGCTTCTTCTATATGATTATTTAATGCTTCAGTATCATTTTCTTCTACTGGATTAATTACTTCATGTTCCTGGTCTATTTGTTCTTCAAACTGTTCATCTTCAGAACTTTGTTCAGACATCTCATGATGAGATTGTTCAGAAACATCACTTTCTTCTACTTCTTCTACTTCCTCAAAAGTAGCATTTTCTTCATTTTCAAATACTTGGTCATGAACAAGTTCATCTTCATATGGTTCTGACATATCTTGTCCAATGTCTTGTTCATCACTGTTGTATGATTCTTCATCAAAATCTAAATCAATTTCTTTAAATTCATATGTAGTAAGGTCATTTACATCTGGTTGTAATGACATTTTGATTTCATCATCAGTAGATTCACTTTGATTGAGTTCGCTCGTATTATCTTTATCAACATCTTCATTATTAGAGTTATCGTTTGGATTATTCTTAATATATGAAGCTTGTTGTTTAAAGAAATAATCTTGATTTTTAACTTGCGATTTTTCTTCTTCAGATTCTAGATTTTTTAACTCTTGTTCTCTTTTTTCTCTTAATGCTTTTTCAAATTGTTTTTTCTTTTGAAGTTTCTTTTCACGTTCTTTTCTAATTTCAGAAACAATTTGAGATGCATATATATTCTCAATATTAATTGTGTTATCTGTCTGTGAATAAGTAGGTACATCTTGAATGATTTCACCATTTTGCTCTTTTTGAATGTTTTCATTCTTAGTGTTGTCAGTATCCTTATTTTTAAGATCATTTAAATAATCTGATGTGCTATGATCTTTTAACCCACTATTAGGGACATCTTTTTGTTTGCGCATGCCAAAAATAGCTGAAGGAACTTCAGATGCCTTAAATTTCGGTTGGTGTAAAGAATTCAATCTTTCCTGAAATTTTGTATCTTCATTATACTTTTCAGCTTTTTTATTTCGATTTGATGTTTTATTATTTTTTTCATTTTTGTCATTTTTATAATTATTTACATCTTTGTTATGTGTTCTAGATGCATTATTAAATGATTGTTGCGTACTATTTTGATTTCTTCTGCGTCTTCTTCTATTTGTAGGGAATGAAGCTTCATTTTCATCATAAAACCTATTGTCATGATTATGTTCTTTCGGTTTATAATCAGGTTCATTTTCTGATTGATTATATTGCCCCAAGTTATCGTCAGACGGTTCTTCATATTCCATTTGAATAGGAAATCTAAATTTCCCTTTAGGTCTTCTGTATATTTCTTCGTTAGTTGAATCATCTTCTGGATGGTAATCGGAAGATATTTGTTCTTTTTTTTCTTTTTCGTTATTTTGATTACTTTTAGATTGTCCGAATATATCATCAAACCAACTCATAGGTTCACTACCTTTCGTCTTCAAAAAATGGTGTTCCTACAGTATAACTATCATCCAATACCATTATACCTTTTTCTTTTGGAGCACCTTCCAAATCAAGTTCTTTCATTGAACATATCATGCCAGTAGAAGGTACACCTCTTAATTCTGCATCTTTAATAAGCATTCCACTAGGCATAACTGCCCCTACTTTAGCTACAACTACTTTTTGTCCTTGGTCAATATTTGGTGCGCCACATACAATTTGCAATGTGCCATTATCAACATCAACTTGGCATACTGATAGTTTGTCAGCATCTGGATGTTTAGTCTTTTCTGTTACATATCCAACTACAAATTTAGGTGATAAATCAACTTCTAGTTTATAGTTAATATTATTTTTTTCTAATAAATCTTGTATGCTACTAATATGTTTTTCTTGAATTTTAATATTTCCACTACCTTCTAACTGAACATATTTAGAAGCATTAAATATATTAAATCCTACAATATTACTTTCACTTTTAATAATTGTTATATCATTTTGATATGCATATTCTAAATTTTCAGTTGCAGGATCTATTGTGACCATTAGAACATCTCCAACGCCATTTTTGTTATAAAATAAATTCATTTTCTTAACTCCTTAAAGTCTTTTTTGATTGTTTTTCATATTTTTAAATTTTTCTCTGTTTTTTTCAAGTCTTTCTATGACTTCTTGATTTCTCTTACGTGAATGATTTTTACCTAAAATAAAGATTGGTTCTAAAGGCTTTTCTGGTGTATAAGAGAAAGATAATGAAGTTATTGGAACAAGGCCATTTTGGAAAAATTGCATCGTCATTTGAGCAACAACATCATAACCAATTTCATTCTTAATATCACAAATAACTAATACGTCTTGATGAGGCGTAGCTAATAACATTTCCCCTTCAATATTTTTATAAACATCTTTTAAAAATGTTTGATTTAATATTCTAGAAGCATCATAGCCGTCGTTAGTATTTACAAAATAGAATGTATTACCTTGAACTTCATCTGATTTATAAGTTGTTTTTTTCTTTTTGATGTTAAATAATGCTTGTTCTTTAATCTGTTCTTTAGTTAATTTAAGCTCTTCTAACATAGATTCATCAATTAAACGATAAGTATTACCTAAATCTAAAGCATAATAAACATTTGTCTCAGCAGTATGTTCATCAATTAAAAATGGTATACCTTCTTTCGTTTCTTTATGGAAACTTGTAGACCTAATAACTGGTAATATCTCTATTTTATTAATTTCTTTAGTAGATTCATCTTGCATTGCATTTATTGTCTCTGTTACGTAATAAACAATTTCATCAATTGTTTTATCACCTTTATCTTTATACTTAGCAATAATTGGAGCTAATTTAACAGAGAGCCCTTTTTTGTTATCAGTTCTTTCTATTCTTAAACTTTCATCTTCTCTATCAAACTTGAAATTTGCATCTAATGATTTCAAGCGATCTTTTAATAAATCTCTCATTTGAAAGACATTCATTCTAAACACTCCTATTTTTATACCTCTATATAGTTTACAACAAATTACCACTATGTAACAGTGATAAACATATATAAATCAACTTAAATAAAATAAAAAAGCAGGTAATTCGAAAATTAAAGAAACTTTTTTCGACCTGCTTTTTTTCACTTATTCTATAAACTCAATCCATCAATAAATGAACTGATTTGTGGAATTGTTTTACGTTCTTTTCCGACGTATCTTCCCAACTCTTGTTCTTTGTCATAAGCTATAAAACTCGGAATTCCCATTACATCTACCTCTTGACATAAATCAATAAATTCATCTCTATCAACAGATACGAATTGATATTGCTTATACTTTTCTTCTAAGGCTGGTAAATCCGGATCAATAAAATGGCAATCTGGACACCAAGATGCAGTGAACATAAATATTGTTGGTTCATTAATTAATGTTTTGAATTCTTCAATTGAAGTTAATTGTTTCATTTTTTTACACTTCCTATCATTAAAGTTTGTTGACCATCTTTAATTATATGATACTTTCTTAATATTTGATAAACAAATAAACTGATTACAGCTGGTAATAAGAAATGGAAGAATGCAATTTGTAGCCAAACCTCAGTTGAACTACCCATCGTTTTTATTGTCATTATTTGACCTACAAGCCCACTTGAACCCATACCTGCACCAGCAGCATTATTTTCCATTGGCCAAAATACAGTCATAATTGGAGCAACTATTAAACTTGCTATAACGGGTGGTATCAATATAAAAGGTTGTTTCAAGTAATTTGGAATTTGTAACTTACTAGTACCTATTCCATGTGCTATTACCCCTGAAATACCGTTATCTTTATAACTTGTAACTGCAAATCCAATCATATGGCAACAACCACCGATTGTTGCAGCAGCTGCAGCAGTACCACTTAACCCTAGCATCAAAGCTAAAGCAGCACTAGAAATTGGACTACTTAAAGTTATACCGACTAAAAAGCTTACGAACATACCCATTAATAGCGGCTGTTGTTCTGTGCTCAATTGAATCCAACTACCTAACTCTTTCATAAATGCATCTATAAATGGTGCGATAAATTTCGCAATACAAGTGCCAATAAAAAGAGTTAATATAGGTGACAAAATAATATCGATTTTTGTCTTACCAGAATAAAACCTGCCCAATTCACTTGCTACTACAGATGCCAAATAACTACCTACAGCTCCACCTTGTTCGTATCCATACATACCTGTGACTGCTGTTGTGAAAATAATAAGTGGTGATGCACCAATTCCATAACTAACTGCTACCCCTACCCCTGCACCAGTTAATGATTGTGCCAATTTTCCTATTTCTATCATAATTGATGTATCAAAATATGTATTTAAGGTTTGACCTAAAGTTTCTATAATTAGCCCAACAATTAAAGTACTAAAGAGACCTAAAGCCATGTAACTAAGGCCATCGATTATTGTTCTATTAAAAAATGATTTAACTTTCTCCATTTTTCACACTCCTTAAAGAGATTATACTATAAAAAAGCACTTGTAATTATTTAAAATCAAATAATTACAAGTGCTTTTTTTATTATACTTCTATTACATTAAGGAATTTTTTTAATGCTTCTGTTTTTGGCTGAGTAAATAACGTTTCAGGTTTACCTTCTTCACCAATTAAACCATCATTAATAAATACCATTCTATCTGAAACTTCTCTTGCAAAACGCATTTCATGAGTAACAATAACCATCGTCATACCTTCATTAGCTAAATTCTTTATGACTTTTAACACATCATTTACAAGTTCAGGATCTAATGCTGATGTAGGCTCATCAAAAAGCATTACTTTAGGGTTCATTGCTAGTGCTCTTGCAATTGCAACACGTTGTTGTTGTCCACCAGATAATGCGTGTGGTCTTTGATCTTTTACACTTTCTAATCCTACTTTTTTCAAAAGCTGTAGCGCTTCACTAAGTGCATTTTGTTTACTCATTTTTTTAACTGTTATTAAACCTTCCATTACATTTTCAATAGCAGTCTTATGAGGGAACAAGTTATAACTTTGGAAGACCATTCCAGATTGTTTTCTAACTTTAATTTGAGATTTTTTATTCTCAGCAGTATAAGTTTCGCCATTTACAACAACTGTACCTTCTGAAGGGATTTCTAATGCATTCATCATTCGTAGTAAAGTTGTTTTACCTGATCCAGATCTACCAATTAAAGTGATAACCTCACCTTTATCTACTGAAAGATTAATGCCTTTGATCACTTCTTTGTCATTAAAAGATTTTTTTATATTTTGAAGTTCTATCATGAGCGATACCCTCTTTCAATATATGATTCATAATAAGATTGGATTACGGAAATGATGAAACAAACAACCCAATATAAAATAGCTACTAATAAATAAATAGTTAAAAATTCATAAGTAGTAGAAGCTACTTCTTGTGCTTTTCTAAACATTTCTGCAACCAATATGAATCCTAGTAATGAAGTATCTTTTATTAAACTTAAGAATGTATTACCTAAAGCTGGTACTGATACTCTAATAGCTTGAGGTAAAATAATGCGTTGCACTGTTTGTTTATAATTCATACCGATTGAATAAGCTGCTTCTGTCTGACCTTTAGGAATTGACATAATTCCACCTCTTAATATTTCAGATGCATATGCACCAACATTAAGTGAAAGACCTATTATTGCAGCTATAACCGGTGATAATGTAAGCTGATTATCCGCTTCTCCTGTTGCTAATCTGCCAATTTCGGGAATACCGTAAAAGATAATGAATAATTGAACAATCATAGGCGTTCCTCTTATGATTGATACATAAAAACGGGCAATCCCTTTAAGTACTTTGCTGCTTGAAATACGCATCAAAGCTGTTAATAAAGCCAATATCAATCCTATAACAAAAGTAGCTAAAGTTATAGGAATAGAATATTTAACTAAACCTTCTAACATCGGTAGAAAAGCTTGTTTAGCAGCATTTAAAGCATGAAGTTGTTCATCATTTAGGTTCTGAAACATTATCGCCAAACCATTTCTTACTTATTTTTTCTAATTCACCATTATCTTTTAATGTTTTCAAACCTTTATTGAATTCTTCGATTTTTTTGTCATCTTCTTTTTTACTAAATGTAAATGCTGATTGACTTTGTTCTGCATCGCCTTCAATAGCTTTGATTTTAGCATTTGGTTTTTGTTTTTTATAATCTAAATATGAAACATTATCATTAAATGTACCTTCAACACGGTTAGATTGTAATAAGTCCATAGCTTGATTAAAACCATCTACTTTAGTGATATCTGCTCCTTTAGATTGAGCAAGTTTACCATAATTTGATGTTAATGTTTGAGCTAATTTTTTACCTTTAACATCATCAAATGATTTAATATCTTTGTTCTTCTCATTTACTACTAGTACACCTTTAGAATAAGTGTATGGATCTGAGAATTTATATTTAGCTTTTCTTTCATCATTAATACCTACTTGGTTTGCAATCATATCAAAACGTCCTGCATCAAGTCCTGCAAACATTGAATCCCACTGAGTTTCTTTAAACTCAACTTTATAACCAATTTCTTTTGCTACAGCTTTAGTAACTTCAACATCATAGCCAGTTAATTTATCATTTTTATCATGAAAACTAAATGGCGCGTAAGTACCTTCAGTACCTACAACAATTTTTTTGTCGTCTTTCTTACTGCTACTTTCTTTTGAATCGTCACTATTCCCACATGCAGCTAACACTACTATTAATGCAATAATTAAAAATATACCTTTTTTCATTTATACATCCCTCTATTCTTAGTATCCTAATCGGAATAAACATAGTTTAGACTGAAATCCATGAACTGTCAATTACTAAAATCTGACTTATTTAAATTTTAAATATTCAATCTTTTCTGAACTTAAATCTAATACTAATGTTTCAAGTAATGTCTTTGCACTTAAGTAATCTCTAACATCATAAATTGCTTTACTCGTGTGGATGTACCTTGCACAAACGCCAATTACAGCAGTAGGTATACCAGTTAAAGATTTGTGAATTTCGCCACCATCTGTACCACCTGGTGATTGGAAATATTGATGATCAATTTCTTTATCTTCAACAGTCTCAATTAAATAATCTCGCATTCTTTCAGAAAGAATCATCGTACGATCAAGAATTCTAATTAATACACCCTTACCTAATGCACCTGACAAACCGATGTGACCTTTCATATCATTCGCTGGAGAACAATCTACAACTAAAGCTAAATCAGGTTGAATAAGATTTACACTTGCAGAAGCACCTCTTAATCCAACTTCTTCTTGAACGTTTGCTCCGACGTATAAATCAACATCCAATTCTTTGTCTTTTAGTAACTCTAATAGTTCTAGTCCAACAAGACATCCATATCTATTGTCCCAAGCTTTTGCTAATACTCTATTTTCTGTCAATCTTTCAAAATCAGTACGAGGAACAATCGTATCACCTATGCGAATACCCATTTCTTTTAATTGTTCTAAACTTTCTGCTCCAACATCTAATAACATGTCTTCAATAGCAACGCCTGATTCTTTACCCGTTCTAAAATGTTTAGGTATACTTCCAACTACACCATTATAATATTGACCATCACGAGTTTTTAATTGTAGTGTTTGTGATAACCAAACATCTGATGAAACGCCTCCTAGTGGTGTGAACTTTAACATACCCTCTTTTGTCATTTCAGTAACCATAAATCCGATTTCATCCATGTGAGCTGCTATTAATACTTTAGGAGCATTTTCTTTTTTAGATTTTTTGATACCATATATACTCCCCATATTATCGCCAATTATTTCATCTACAAATGGTTCCATTTTTTCTTTTAAATATTCACGTACTTCACTTTCAAATCCTGGAACGCCATGTAATTCAGTAAGTTCTTTCATTCTAGTCAATGTTTCTTGTCTAATTTGTGTCATTATGATTCTCCCTATTTAAATATTTATCTATCATACATTCTTTGTGTTAAACTAAATTTAAGAAAAAAGGAGGCATGGTCATGCAAAATAATAAGTTACGCTTTGTCATATTAATTTCTTCTATTTTTACAGGATTAGGGGTACTTGCAACTATCATTTACTTTAAGCAGTTCAAGCTCTACAATTGCGAAGAAATACTTAATCAAGTGAAAAAAGAATTTAATAATGTGGAAGCATCTTATATCTTACATATCCCAAAGACCTACCAAAAATTCGGCATTGAAACAAAAGTAGTTCATGGTGGCATTTCTATAAATAAAAATGGCAAACTTATACACTACGAATTTATTGCTGATGCTTTTAATGGCCAAGTCATTGATATTTATGAAATATAATACTATTAAATGAAACATGATGTACATAAAAGTACATCATGTCAGACTGCCGTCAATGTCCTAGACTTTGACGGCAGTTTTTTTGCGCATGCTTTCCGCGGGAGTCAGCGCAAAAAATACTAAATATTTAAAAAATATTTTATAATTTTTTAAATTTTATTATTTGATAATGCGGTAAATGACTTTTTAATAGCTTCTAAACCATTTACCAATTTTTCCTCACTGCATGCTAAGTTCATTCTAAAGTGATGACTTTCACTTATTTCAAATGAATTACCAATTCCTGTTGCAATTTTGCCTACAGATTGTAACGCTTTTTGTACTTCACTTTCATTAAATCCACTTTTAGAAAAATCAATCCACGCCAAATAAGTAGAATCTGGCTTGATAAATGTTAGTTGTTCTGGCATTTCACTTTTAATAAAATCATCTAGTATATCCATATTTCTTTCAATATGTTGGTTTAATTGATCAACCCAATCTCCAGCTTGTGTATATGCTACTTTTACAGCTTCAACTGCAAGTGTATTGGCTGCTGCTAAACCGTAATAAGTGGCAAGCTTTCTATTAAATTGTAATGTGAAATATCTATGTTTAGTAATCATGTAACTACTCGCTAAACTCGCTAAATTAAACGTTTTTCCTAATCCAGTTACAACTAAAATTGGAGAATCTAATTTCATTTGATTCGTCATTGAATAAAATCCTTTTTCACTTCTTACAAAGTCCATATGAATTTCATCAGAAACGATAAATACATCATTTTTTTCACAAACTTCTTTCATAAATTCACATTCTTCTTTTGTCCATACTTTACCAGTAGGATTATGAGGGTTACAAAGTACTAGAACCTTCACATCATCTTGAGCCGCCATTTTCTCAAATTGTGCCTTATCTAATTCGTATCCATTTTCTGTCTTGATTAAAGGTGATTCTACTAGACGTCTATTATTTCCTTCAATTAAATTAATAAACGCATTATAAGAAGGAGTGTGTATTAATACGCCTTCACCTTCTTTTGTAAATTCACGAATTACTTCTGTAACAGTAAATAATATACTTGGCACATAATAAATATCATTTTTTTGAACATTTACTGAAAACCTAGTTTTGTACCAATGTTTAATTGCATTTAAGTATTCATCTTGTTTCCAAACTAAATATCCAAAATGGGCTTGGTCTAATTTGTTTTTTAAATGATCAATTATAAAATCAGGTGTTTTAATATCCATATCAGCTATCCAGAAAGGTTCAAGATTTTCGTAATCGTATACTTTACGTTGCCCTTCATAAGCTACCGTGGCAGTTCCTCTTCTATCAATAATTTCATCAAAATTATATTTCAACTAAATCATCCCTTCTAATGTTTTCTTTGATTCCCCTTGTTTCTTCATCAATTCGTACAGCAAAATGATCTGCATCATGATAAAACACAAACCAATAATCATTTTTAATATATTTTTGTAATAAACGTTCTTTTGCATTAATTGAATCCATTGGATAATCATCATAAGCTGTAACCCATAATGGATTTAAATGAGCAATCGTTGGCATTATATCTGCCATATGTACAGCTTTCTCACCATCACTTTCTATTTCGATGACACTATGACCAGCACTATGGCCACCAGTATGATGCATAGTAATTCCCGGTATTATTTCCATGCTTTTAACGAAAGTAACTACTTGATGTTCAATACCTTTATAATTTTCTTCCCAATATGTTGATTTACTTCTAATATTAGGTGATCTTAGCTCGTTCCATTCAATTTGTGATGTATAGATTGTTGCATTTTTAAATACTGATTGACCATCTGGTGTTGTTAGTCCACACGCATGATCAAAATGCATATGTGACATAATAACAATATCTATATCATTAATAGTGATGCCAAATTGATTTAAAGAATTTTCTATATCACTTTCGTAAGTCGTTCCATAATTCCGCTTTTGTTTATCAGTTAATTTACCGTTACCTATCCCTGCATCTATGATAATATTATGTTCTTTACTCTGAACAAATATTGGATCCGTAACAAGAGGTATTTGATTGAGTTCATTAACTGGATATTTTTTTGTCCACAATGCTCTTGGCACAACACCAAACATTGCACCACCATCCATTTGAGTAATACCACCTTGTAATGGACATAATTTAAAATCACCTATATTTAACAAGATTATCCCCTCCAATCATTTATCATTATTTTATCATTAATTGATTTAATGAACATCTTTCAAGATTGGCAAGTTGTTTATGGTATTAAGCGTATTTATTAATTCAGTTGATAAGTGGAAATTGTTCTATTTATCATGTTGGCCACGTCTTGCAATATTCAGACGCTCTATTTATCATGTTTACCTCGTCTTGATAAATTCAACCGCTCTATTTATCATGTTTACCTCGTCTTGCAATATTCAACCGCTCTATTTATCATGTTGACCTCGTCTAGATAAATTCAGCCGCTCTATTTATCATGTTCGCCTCGTCTTGATAAATTCAACCGCTCTATTTATCATGTTTGCCTCGTCTTGATAAATTCAGCCGCTCTATTTATCATGTTTGCCTCGTCTTGATAAATTCAACCGCTCTATTTATCATGTTGGACACGTCTTGATAAATTCATGGGCTCTATTTATCATGTTTGCCTCGTCTTGATAAATTCAAGTGATCTAAGTATCACTATGCTTACAATTCTTCGTTATCTAAGTAATACTTTTTGGGATTTTTATCGATAGACTTAAAATATTTTTCTACCACTCTTCTAATCGTTAGACTATTTTCTAACTGACACCACTTTTGAGCTTCATTCAATGTAAAAGGTTCTTTTTTACATATATAAAGTTCTTTCAAGTTATATAAATACAAGTTTTGTCGAGCAATTTTATAAAGACATGCTTCACATACTAAATATTTCTTATTAATTTCTAGTGTAGTTTTGTATAGTCTTTTACAACGTGGACACTTTAGTCCTTTACGTAAATGTTCAATTGGAATTTTATTGACATTATTATATATATGAGAAAAGTCACTATGATTACTTTTAAATATCTTTAATATTCGAGAATTTTCTATTGATTTATTATTTTTAAACATATATTGAAGTTTGTGTAATTCTGTAGGTAATAAAACATTGATGTTATTTGGAATATGCGTTTTTATTGTGAATTTAGGATTTGAAAATACTAGAAAAGATTTTATTTCTCTGTTTATATTGTAGTGGGTTATAACGTGGTTTAATTCATAATGTGCTCTTTTGATTTGTTGAAAAGGGGTGTAAAACATAGTTCCATATTCATTAAGCAACTGTCCTTCATGAATACTGTAATCTCCTGAATAATGTTTAACTTCTAAATGAAATATTGTATCATCAGAAATTACTAAAAAGTCTATTTGAACCCGATTCTTATAATTTAAATTGAGATTATATATGTAGTTAGACTGTTTATACTTATCTAATAATCCTTTGATACAAACCTCTCCTTCTAAACCTCTAATATAATTTTTCGTTTCGTCATCAATTTTTTCTAAAATAATTCTATTCTGTAATGCTAATAAATATTTATGACTGTCCATTGTTGTACCTCCATATTTAATACCATTATTATATTCAACTTACTAAAAGAATAAAAGAAAAAGCTGGGACAAATTAATTTGTCCCAGCTTAATCATTTTATTTAAAGCTAGCTTCCATTCGATAAATTCTAAATCCTCTGCTTGAGAATTTATCTTCGTATTCTGTACGAATATTATCTTCTGGTTCGTCTTCATGTAAATTCAAGTTAATATAATCAAATGACATACCATATTGTGACATGCTTTCTAAACTATACTCAAATAATCCTTGATTATCAGTTTTAAAATGGATTTGACCATCTTTTTTCAAAATGTGTTGATATATATCTAGAAAGGATGAGAATGTTAATCTACGTTTTGCATGACGTGTTTTTGGCCACGGATCAGAAAAATTAAGATATACTCTAGAAACTTCATTTTCTACAAAATACTCAGTTAATAATTTTGCATCTTGATTTATTAACTTGATATTGTCTAATTCCATTTCTTTAACTTTTTCTAATACCCTTACCATAACATTTTTGTCCTTTTCAATTGCAACATAATTGATGTTAGGATTTTGTTTAGCTGTTTCAGTAATAAACCTACCCATTCCAGTACCAACCTCTATATGTATTGGTTGGTCTTTATCAAACCACTCAGCCATTTTATATTGATGGTTTAGATCTACATCTACTAAATTGGGATGATCTTTCAAAAAGTCATCAGCCCAAGGTTTATTTCGCATTCTCATTCAAAGTAGCTCCTTATATAAATACATTTCTTGTCATTACTTCATTCAAGAAGTTTAACCAATCATTCATATCATTATATCGCTTTTTCTCTTCATACCATTCTACCATAGCGATAGCTTGTATTAACGTGTACCATTTCATACGTTTTTTCAAATCATGCGTATCGTTAATACCATATTTGCTCAACCAATCTACCCAGTCATTTTCATCAACATAAGTATATAATATCATGCCAATATCAATAGCAGGATCTGCAATCATCGCACCTTCCCAATCTACAAGAAATAGTTCGTCTTGGTCAGATAATAACCAATTGTTATGATTAACATCTCCATGTATTACAGTATAAAATCTGCTATCTAATGTAGGCATATTATCTTCTAAGTAAAGCAATGCCTTTCTAACAGTCCTATTCGATAATACATGTCTAGATAAAGAACTATTGATTTTCTTAAATAATAGTTCTGGATGCATCGGTTTCATTTCCATACGTTTAAGCATATTTAATAATTGTTTAGAAGAATGTATTTTTTTAAGAAGTTTGGCAACACGGTTAGAATTCATTTCATCTTGGACTAACTCTCTACCATTTTTCCAATGCTGTGCAGTTACAACTTCTCCTGTTTCAATTCTTTTAGTCCAAACTAATTTAGGTACAATACCTTCAGCAGATAATGCTGTTAAAAAAGGACTTGAATTACGTTTTAGGAAGAGCTTGCGGCCATCTTGTTCTGCCATATATGCTTCACCAGATGCTCCACCTGCTGAGTCTAACGTCCATCCTAATTGATAAAAATGTTCCAACCTATCCACCTCACTTTCAGAAAAAGAAAAAGACTCAAGAATGTTCCTTTTCAAGAGTCATATTTTAATCTTAAAAAATTTCGTTTAATTTTTGTAGTTTTAGTGCGCTTCTTTTAAATTTTATTATCTTTTGGTTAAGATTTCAACCTCATAAATGAAAACTTTCGAGTATTTTGAACCTATTAATATACAATAAGTCTAATAAATTCAGTATTCATATGGTTTGGTCTAGATATTAAAATTACACTAAAATATTTTTAAGAATTGGACTCAATATAATTATCAAATGATTTTTGTAGTTGCTTCGTAATTTGACCAACTTTACCATCCCCGATTTTACTATCATTCACTTGTACAACAGGCATAACTTCAACAGACGTACTTGAAACAATGACTTCATCTGCATTGTTTAAGAAGTCTAAATTAAATGCTTCTTCTATAAATGGAATTTCTAAGTCCTGAGCTATTTTTTTAATAACACGTCTCGTAATACCATTTAATATTAAATTATTTGCTGGATGTGTATATATTTTACCGTTTTTAATAGCATACACGTTACTTGAGCTACCTTCTGTTACAGTTTGGTCTCTGTGCATGATTGCTTCTGCAGCATCATTTTGAGTAGCTTTTTCTTTAGCTAGAACGTTACCTAATAAATTCAAACTTTTTATATCACATCTTAACCATCTAATATCATCAACAGTGATTGCTTTAACACCATTTTCTAATTCTTCATATGGTCTGTCATAGCTTTTTGAAAAAGCAGTAAATACTGGTTTTGTACTGGCATCAGGAAATGGGTGATTACGAGGTGCTACACCACGAGTAACTTGAATATATATGCCACCATTTACTACATTATTCTTTGCAGCTAACTCTTTTGTTACATCAATTAGTCCTTCTACAGTATAATCTTCTAAATTTAAACCAATTTCTTTAGCACTTCTAAACAATCTCTCATAGTGTTCATGTGCTGTGAATACTTCGCCGTCATAAATACGTATGTATTCATATATTCCATCTCCAAAATTGTATCCTCTGTCAGAAAAACTTACTTGCCCTTTAGATTCGTCAACAAATTCATCATTTATATAAATATATGTCATTACTCATCATCCTTTACACAGACATTGTATATTGCTTCTAAATAAATTGCAGTTGCATTAAATAATTGTTTTTTTGTAATGTATTCATTTTTTTGATGCATTAAATCTTCTGAGTCTTTAAACATCGCACCAAATGCTACACCTTTATCTAAGTTTCTAGCGTATGTTCCACCACCAATTGTGTATGGCTCAGATTTGTCACCAGTTTGATTTCTATAAGCTGATAATAGCTGCTCTATAAATGGATCGTTCTTATCTACATAGTGTGGTAATTGATGTTTATCCATTTCAATTTCAAAGCCTTTTTCAGTTACTTCTTCAGTAAAACGAGAAATGGATTGATCAAAATTGAAACCTTCTGGATATCTTAAATTAATTCCGAATTGACCACCATCTACATCTGTATAGCTCATAATACCCGTATTAGTTGTAACTTCTCCCATTTCTTCAGTAGCAAATTTCATACCCATTTTCTCACCTTTTGGAGAGTCGACTAAATAGTCATTAGCAAATTTAACGTATGAATTTGCATACTTATCTAAATTCAATTTATTTAAAAATTGGATAAGTAGTAACCCAGCATTTACTCCTAAAGTTGGATCCATACCATGTGCTGCTTTACCATGAACGATTAAATTTAAAAATCCTTCGTCAATTGAAGCTTCACCTTCAATTTCATGCTCACTTAAAAATGATTCAAATATTTGTACAACATTAGTCATTTGTTCTTTAATTAATAATTTTGCTTGAGCAGTGTCTGGAACCATATTAAATCTTTCACCTGAGAAGAAGGCTTTTAATTCTACTTCTGGTTCATCATTATCTTCAACATACCCTGATTGTAGAATGTTAAATGTAACAATACCTTTTTCTCCATGAATAAGTGGGAATTCGGCATCTGGTGCAAAACCTACAGAAGGCATTTCTTCAGTTTCAAAATATCTATCTGTACATTTCCAATCAGACTCTTCGTCTGTGCCCACAATAATATGTATTCTTTTCTTCCAATCAACTTTCATATCTTCTAAAATCTTTACAGCATAATATGCTGCTATAGTTGGACCTTTATCATCTAAAGTGCCACGCGCTATAATAGCATTTTCAGTTTCAACAGGTTCAAATGGATTAGAATCCCATCCAGCTCCAGCTGGTACAACATCAACATGGCAAAGAATACCTAATAAGTCCTCACCTTTACCTGCTTCGATTCTTCCGACTATATTTTCAATATCTACATAAGAGAAGCCATCTCTTTCACCAATTTGATACATATAATTCAACGCTTTTTTAGGACCAGGTCCAACCGGTGCATCATATGAACTGGCAGAATCATCTCTTACGCTTTCGATGCTTAAGAGCCCCTTTAAATCATTAATAATATCTTCTTCATATTCTTTAACTTTATTTTTCCACATCGAAAATCATCTCTTTCTTAACTTGAATAGTTATCTATATAATACATGATATTTTTGTAAATATGAAATAGAAATACTGATAAATTGCTATTTTTTTAGCTAAAAAATTATTTCCTTATACGTACCACTATGGTCATTTATATTTTAAATTTTTTTAAAGAAATTATTTCCCATTTAAAAAGGACAGTCATTTATAAATAATTAAATATATACCGACAAAACTGTCGGTCTCAGACTGTCGACAAACTGTCTTGAATTTATCAAGACAGGTCCAACATGATAAATAGAGAGGCTGAATATTGCAAGACGAGGCTAACATGATAAATAGAGAGGCTGAATATTGCAAGACGAGGCTAACATGATAAATAGAGAGGCTGAATATTGCAAGACGAGGCTAACATGATA